>NZ_SMAK01000002.1:0-300000 GCF_004346195.1 Tepidamorphus gemmatus
CGACGGTCGGCGCGGATCGCGCCGGCGAGCCCGGCATTGGCGCCGGAGGTCCAGACGAGTCGGCCATGCCGGAACCAGCCGTCGGCGAACGGACCCAGCCCGGACACGGTGAGGATACGATCGTCGGTGGCAGCGGTGACACTGCCCGTCGCCTTGAACGCCGCGGCGTCCAGATCGACCTTGCAGCGCGCATCGCCCAGGTCCGCGTCGCAGATCCTCTGATAGGTGCGGCCCTGCGTCTGGTCGAGCGCCTGGGCGAGGCCGCGCAGCTCGGCGGTGAAGGCCAGCTCGCCTCGGATCACCTCGCCGATCGTCCCCCGGCGCATCAGCACGCGCTGATCGGGATCGGCCCAGTTCACCCGCCAGATCTCGACCTCGGCGCCGTCGTAGAGGCCGGCACGGATATCCGCTTCGGTAATGGCGGCCGAGGACAAGGCGCCGTCCACGTCGAGGTTGTCGACGGACAGGCCGAGGCTCGAGGCGATCTCGCTCGCCGAGAACCCGCTCGCCGCCTCGTAGATCACCCCGTCGAATTGGATCGGACGGTCGTGGTCGGTGAAGCCCATCACCTGTGCATCCGTCCGGGTAAGCTTCCAGCACCAGGCGAGCGTCGTGGTGCCCGTATCGAGGTGCGCCTGCATGCCCGCTGGAAGCGTCTTCATCGCCTGATCTCGATAAGCGGAATGGAGGTGATCGACCCGAGGCGCTCAACGTCCATGGTGATGTCGAGCCGGTCGGTGTCGAAGCGCACCGGCACGTCGAACTCGAAGCCGGCGGTGACGGCTAGGCCGTTCCCGGGCGGCGTCATGAAGGTGACGATGCCGGTAGTCTCGTCGAGCGTGTAGTGGACGCCCGGAGTCCGCAGCACGCCATTGACGGCAACCTGCACCGTTCCCGAGACCGGTTTGACGATGGCGCGCGTCCAGGATTGCGCGCCGGAGGCGTAGTGCTTCACCAGCTGGAACGCCGTCGTCGTGCCGTCGCCGGTGCCGATCTGCTGGTCGGTTACCGCTGGCGTCTGCGACGGCAGGCAGGACTTGAAGTCGGCCCAATCCTTGAACCGGAAGCCGTGGAGCCGACCGTTCCGCGCCTCGAAGAAGGCGACGACGGCGGCGAGATCGCCGGCGCGGCGGATACCGTAGGCCACATCATAGCGCCGGCGCGAATTGGCCCAGCTGGCGTTGCGTTCCTCGAAGCCCGAAGCAAGTTCGACAATGCGCGTGCGGCGCTCCGGTCCGCCGCGCGCGCCGCGGCTGATGTCGTCGGGAAACCGCACCTCGTGAAACGCCATCACAACCCCCGCGATCCGAAGGCGACCGCCCGCGCGATGTCGGAGGCGATCTGCGTGCGGGACTGCCGGAAGCTCTCGGCATCGCGGGCATTGATCGTGACGTTGACGGTCGGCGCGGCGGTGGTGCCGTAGCCTGCTGCCTCTCGCCGCGAGAGCACGCGCTCACCACGTTGCAGGATCGCAGGCACTTCGTCGGGCCTGAGCCCCGCCCAGCCACCGGAATGCATGCGTGGCGCTCCGGCAAAGGCCAGTGCGGGCACGATGCGGCCCGGTCCCGCAGAACCGACCATGCCGCCGGCGTGCAGGATGTTGGCGAAGATCCCGCCGCCGAGATTGCCCAGAACACCGGAAAGCACGCCTGCCAGCGGGCCGAGGATGAAACGCCGGGCTGCTAGCTGTGCCAGATCGGCGATCAGCGAGGTGACCAGGTCGCCGAACTTCAGCCTGCCGGTCTTCACGAACTGCCCCACCGCGTCCTCGGCGCTGCGGAACGCTCCCACCAATGCGTTGCCGATGTCGCCGCCGATCTCCCGGGCCCGGCCGGCATAATCCGAGAGCGCCGCCGTCACCGCCTGCCAGCCGGTCAGCGCACGCTCCGCCCCTTCGCCAGTGGCGGTTCCGGCATCGCGGGCAGCACCTCCGGCGCCATTGGCCGCGGCAGTGGTGTCATCGAGCCTGGCCGCCAGTGCATCGGCGGAGGTCGCGGCGTCCGTCAGCGCGGTCTCGGCCTCCGTGCCGGACCCGGTCACGGCATCCTTCAGCGCCTGCCAGGCGGCCAGCGGCCGGGTCGCTGCATCGGTCAACATACCCGCGGCCTCGCGATAGGCATCGGCTCGGGCGCGGGCGTCCTCGGCCATGGCCCCGAGGCCGAGATCGGGCGGTGCGATATAGGTCCGAGAAAGCGCCGCCGAGAACGCATCGGCCGCCGCGGTGCCGGCCGCCGTCGCCACCCCCTCGAACGGGTTGTCGATCCGGCTCAGGTCCACCGCGTCGAGCGTGCCGATCCGCACGCCGCCTTCGCCGGTCGCCCATTCCGGCAGCAGGGCCAGCGCGGCGTTCAGCGTCTCGATGAAGCTGTTGATGCGGGTGACGACGCCGTTCAGCATCGTCTCGACCCCGCCGATCAGACCGTTCGCGGCCTGGTAGGCGAAATCGCCGATGGCACCCGGCAGGCTGCCCCAGATCGCCACCGCGCCGTCATAGGCCCCTTGGAAGATCGCGACGGTGCGGTCGCCGAAACTCACGACGCCCGCGACGGTCCCGTCGAGCGCCGAGAGCGCGGCGGCCTTCAACCCCTCCCATCCGGCCGCCATGCGAGCCAACGCGGCGTCGAGCGCGAGCCCCACCCGCGACCAGACCTCGGAGGCCAGATCGGAGAGCAGCCGGAAGGCCTCGCCGATCCCGCCCACGCGGGCGACAAATTGGGACAGCTGAAAGATCAGCTCGCCCACACCGACGATCAGCGCACCGATGCCGGTGCGGATCAGCGCCCCGCGCAGGACGACAAGCGCCGTGGCGAGACCGCGGACCGAAAGCGCGGCAGCGGCCAGCCCGGCGACCCAGCGACCCGCGAGGAAGGTTGCGAAGGTCACGGCATAGGTGGTCAGGCGGCCGATATTGTCGAAGAGACCGCGGATCGCGATGCCGAGCGGGCCGGTGCGGCTGGCAATGGCCGCCATGGCGTTGGCAACCGCTTCGAGCGCCGGGGCCGCGGCGACGGCCAGCTGGTTCGAGAGGCCGCGCCAGATCAGCCCGAGCCGGGAGATCGCGTCGTTCGTGCGCTCGATCTGGTCGGCGTCCTGCTCCGAGACCACGACGCCGAAGGCGAGCACGTCCTCCGTCGCCTGGCGCAGCGTCGCGGTGTCGATCCGCGACATGGCGATGGAGCCTTCCTCGCCGAAGAGCTGGCCCGCGACGGCCGCGCGCTCGGCGGCAGGCACGAAGCTCTCGATGGCCGCGTTGATCGCGCCGACGCGCTGGTCCAGCGGCAGGGCGATCAGCTCGTTGGCGGAAAGGCCGAGCCGCTCCAGCGCATCGGCGGCGGGGCCGGTCCCGGCGGCCGCCTGGCTCAGTCGCCGCGTCAGATCCTTCGTCGCCTGCTCGATGCCGGACATGGACACGCCCGCCAGCTCGCCCGCGCGTTCCAGCGTCTGGATCGAGGCGACCGTGGTGCCGAGCGACTGAGCCAGCTTGGCCTGCGCATCCATCGTTTGTAGGCCGGACCGGATCATCGCCACGCCAGCAGCGGCAGCGGCGGCCACGGCAGCCGCTGCCGCGACCCGCACCCGCCGCGAGAAGGCCGCCAGCCGGGCGTTCGCCGCCTCCATCTCCCGGCTCAGCCGTCCGAAGCCGCGCGATCCGGCCTCACCGACACCTTCCAGTTCGGCGCGCACCTGCCGTCCGCCGACCGCAGCAAGACGGACGCTGACGCGTTTCTCGGCCATCGGTCAGACTCCTTGCTTTCGCCTTATAGGCGTCTTACGTTTATGCCATCGATCAAGTGAAGGTATGACCATGGCCGAGACCGCGACCCTGTCCTCGAAGTTCCAGATCTCGATCCCCAAGGCGATCCGGGCCGCCCAGCACTGGGAGGCCGGGCTGACCTTTGCCTTCATCCCGAAAGGCACGGGCGTCCTGCTGGTCCCGGTGCCCAAGCGGGACGCGCTGAAGGGGCTCGCGCGTGGCGCGTCCGCCACCGATTATCGCGACCGGACGGATCGGTTCTGATGATCCTCGTTGACACGTCGGCGTGGATCGAGTGGCTCATCGGCTCGCCGACCGGCGAGACGCTGTCCGAACATCTGCCCGAACAGGGCGAATGGCTGGTCCCGACCATGGTCCAGCTCGAGTTGGCGAAATGGCTGACGCGCGAGGTCGGCGAGGACAAGGCCGATCAGGTCGTCGCCTTCACGCAGGTCTGCCACGTCGTCCCGCTCGACACCGAGATCGCGCTGGCGGCCGCGGAAGCCTGCCGCGAGCACAAGCTCGCCACCGCCGACGCCATCATCTTCGCAACCGCCCGCGCACAGGGCGCGACGCTGCTGACCTGCGACGCGCATTTCGAGGGGCTGCCCGGCGTCTCGCTGATCGAGAAGATCAAGACCTGAAACCCGGGGCGCCATTCGCCGCCAGCTCCTCGTTCAGCTTCCGGACCATCACCGCCTCGATGACGGGCAGCAGTTCGGCCATGGCGGGTGCGGAGATGCCGAGCGCGTCACCGAGCGCCAGCGCCGCCGACATGTCCCAACCGATCACCGCGCCGGGCAGCACACGCAGCTGGCCGCCGAGACGGCCGACCAGGTCCCAGACCTGCCAACCCTCCGGTGTTTCCGGACGGTTCAGCCGCGCCGGGCAGTCCGGGCAGATTTGCGTGCAGGCGTCGCAGTATCGCTCGCCCCCGCCGAAATACCATTCGGCGAGAGCGCGGAGGCGTTTTTTTCCTGCTCCAGCAGCAGACCCTTCGAGACGTAGGTCAGCTGAAAGGCCTCGAAGATCGGCCAGATATCGAGCAGCGCGTCGATGGACTCGGGGCTCGGGTCGATGGGATTGCCGTCCGCATTGCCGATACCCTCCCAGGCGAGCACCGCGCGGCGTGCCAGCGCCTTTGCGAAGGCGACCGCGCGTTCCTCGTCGGAAGCCTCCTCCGGCACCGCCTCGACAGCCGGATCGCTGCGCGTCGCCACCATCAGCGCGGTGGTCAGCGGGCGCAGCTGCACCCGCACGCCGGGCGAGAGGTCATGCCAGCGCGGGGTGTTGGTCAGGTCGAGCGTCAGCATCAATAGGTCTCCACATCGTTCACGAGGGTTGCGGTGCACATCCGGCCGACGGTGCTGTCGCGGGCGGCCTGCCAGTCGAAGGTCGCCTGCACGCCCTGCGGCCCGGAGATTTCGATGCGCGGGCGCGGCAGGTAGACGGCGTGTACGGTGAAGGTGAGGCTCTCGCCGGACGGCAGGACGTAGGCGAACTCCATCTCGCAGGCCTCGCCGTTGATCGCCTGCGTCACCAGCGTCTGGTCGGCGAAGCGGACCTCGATCCGGCCGGTCAGCGCCGCGATGGACGGGTCCGCGCCGTCGATGCGCCCGTCCGAGCGGATGGTCTCGATCCGGTCGAGGTTGTTGGCATAGGTGATTTCCGCCGAGACCACATTGCCGAGTGCGGTGCCGTTGCGCGTGATCGCCCCGTTGAAGTGGCCGAAGCGCTTCAGCTCCAGCGCAGCGGGCGTTCCGGCGCTGGTCGTCGTGCCCACCGTCTCGCCCTGCGCCACCAACCGCGCCGTCGCGGTCAGCAGTCCCGACCGCTGCATCTGCCAGGTGATCTGGTCGAGCACGCAGCCGGAATACATCGCGTAGCGCGGCACCTCCGGCATGCCGGTCTCGATCGACATGCTGGGCAGCGTCCATGACCCCGACTGAAACTCGTGGGTGTACGGCGCCTCCGCGCCGGTGGTCGTGGGTGCGCCGAACGCCGCCTTCAGCCAGAACCCGAAGGCCTCCGCGTCGAGCGGCACGACGACATCGCCGTCTGCCGTGACCGCGTCCTTGATCGGCGCCAGCGGATCGCGGCCGTAGCCCAGCAGCTCCGAGTTCAGCAGCGGCTGCTCCGCGCCGAGCGAGGTGCTGGCGAACGGCATCTTCGTGAAGCCGCTCGCCGGCGGCGTGCCATAGGTGGTCTCGAAGGCGAGCGCCATCTGCGCCCGCGCTCCTTGCGCGCGTGCCATGTCGGTGTCCTTGTCTCAGAGAATCAGGTGAGCGGGTCGGCGCTCGCGTAGTGCAGCACCACAGGGATGACCGCCGCCTTGAGCGTCGCGGCTCCTTCGACGGCGAGATCGATTGGCCGCGGCGCCTCGGCCTCGACCCAGTCGCAGAGCCCGCCGAGCGTGCGGTCAGCGGCGAGTACCGCGCCGATGCTGGCGGTCAACGTGTCGAAGTCGGCGTCACGGTCGGCGCCCTGCACGACCGCCTCGATCTCGGCGCGGTGCTGGTAGTGGTAGCGCAGCGGCGACAGCGTCACCTCGGGCTCCCCCGGCTCGCCGTCGCGGAGGATCAAGAGGCCCCCGGCCGGCACGCGCTCGGGCAGCACGTCGCCGCGGAGCGCGGTGGCTGGTAGCGTCTGCAGCATGGCGTGCAGCGCGGCGAGGATGGTTTCGCGTGGGGTGGGCATCGAGCCCTCGAAGCTGCGAGATAGGTCTGGATGGGTCCGGTCAGTCTCCCCGATGCAGAAGCTCTGTCAGCCGCGCGGGCAGATCGCGCCGGCCGTGCAGGAAATCGATGACGATCACCCGGTCGGGCTCGTCCAGGAAGACGATCAGGTGCTCGCCGGAGCGGGTGAAGCGCAGATCCTCGGGCAGGCGCGGGTCGATCACCTTGGCGCAGCTCTGCCACGGCGCCTCGCCCCGCGCGATTGCCGCGCAGCGGTCGATCAGGTCGGCTTCATAGGCCTCGGCCTGTCGCGGGCCGAATGTCTCGATGGTCCAGAGCGCGATGTCGAGGAGCGATGCTTTGGCTGCCCGCGTCAGGCGCCACGGCTTGCCGCTCACCTCGCCGACCGCGCGGCGCGGAAGGCCCGCCGGATGGCGTCCTCACCCGAGCCCTCGGCAAGATCGCCGCGCCGGGCCTGGTCGAGGCCGGTCTCGAGCCGCGCGCGCAGGGCGTCGAGTTGCGCCTCCTCGCGTTCCAGAAGCCGCAGCCCCGCGCGCAGGGCCTCGCTGGCGTTCTGGTAGCGCCCCGAGGCGACCAGACGATCGACCAGCGCGGACTGGCTTTCGGTGAGGACGACGTTTCTCGTGGCCATGGCGCATTCTCCTTCATTGGCAATATATGCCAATCAGAGGAAGCTGTCGACCATGGGCGTCAGAGGCGGGTTTCAACCCACTTCGCCACGATCAGCCCCGGCACGCTGTCGAGCGCTTGCTCGGCGTCGCGGTCGAGATCGAGCCGCTTCGGCAGCTTGACCTGCGGCACCAGCAAAAAGATTGGCGCGGTGACCTGGTTGCGACCTGTCTTCGAGCGTGACGCCACCGCCTGGCCGCGGGTGTTGATGCGGGCGCGGTCTGCGACCAGCAGGCTCGGCCCGCGGCGGCGATAGACGAAGCGCAGGCGCAGGCCGGTGCGGCGCTCCCATTCGCCGGGAGTGATCTTGCCGCCGCGCAGGCCACGCCCTGCGGCTTCGGTCGGGATCGCGAGCCAGAACCCCTCTTTCGAGCGGATCAGCGGGCCGGTGTCGTGGGCGCCGACGATGACCGGGGCCTTTGACCAGACCAGCGCCGCGGCGTTCAGGCTCTCGCCGGCCTTCGGATAGGTCTGGCTCCGGATCGAGTTCGCCAGCCGCCGTCCGAGCCCCGCGCCGGTGATCTGGCCGCGCCAGGCGGCCTTCAGCCCGGTTCCGGCCTCGCGCATGGCAGCGGTGACGGCCTTCTCGCCGGCCTTCACCTCGGCGGCCATGGCGGCGACAAGGTCCGGCGTGATGTCGAGCTTCAGCTTCATGCAGGGCGCAGGTCCACCGTCCAGACGAGCCGCTCGCGGTCGCGGACGGGCTCGCCCTGGATCATAAAGGCCTCGCCGTCGATCTCGATGCGGTCGCCGGGGCGTGGGTCCGCCACCTTGGCGAGGCGCAGATCCAGCCGGGTGGTTTCGGACCAGATGCGCGCCTCGCCGAAGTTGGTGACGTCGTCCGGCCGGCGCAGGATCGCGCGGACCAGCGCAGACGCTCCGCCCTCGGCGGTGTAGACGACGTCGCGCGCCAAATGCGCGTCGGCGAAGAGCGCGTCGAGGGCAACTGCGAAGGCGGACATCAGGTCCGTCTGGCCTGTCGCAGCACCTGCGGCCGGGTGCAGATCGGGAGCGGATTGCTCTCGATCTCGAGCCGCACCCACTCGTCGCGATCCCGGTCGGGGATCGTGCGGGCGTAGAGCGGCTGGCCGAGGGTGTTGACGGTCTCGAAGGTGTCGGCCGGGGCATAGTAGATCTCGAAGAGCCCCTCGATCCCCTCGGGATAGAAGAAGGCCTTGTCGGTCGGCACGGTGAAGCCGACGCCGCCCCGGTAGCGGCGGAAGGTGATGCCGCCGAAGCTGACCTCGTCGGCCACCCGGCCGCGCAGATCGGCCGCGGCGGCGGTGTTGAGGTAGGTCTCCCGCACCTCCTTGTGGGCCACGAGATCGGCGAAGAAGGCCGAACCGCATTCGGCGCGGATCTGCACGGCGCCGGCCGAGAGCCCGCCCATCGAGTCCTCGACGCTCTCGATCAGCGCCTGGCAACGCTTGCGCAGCGCGCCCGAGGCGGGGGTCGCGTTGTCGAGGTCGAAGTCGATCTCGGCCGCGGGCGTGATGCCGAACTCGGTGAAGTAGTTCACGACCGTGGCGTGGTCCTTCGGGTCCTTCACCAGACCCTGGATGCCGTTCAGGAGGTGGTATTCGAAGGTCGTCTCGGCGTCCTGGCGGAGCTTCCTGAGCCTGTACGCCACTTCGGTCTGCACCTGCTGGGTGGCGCTCTCCGAGCCGAAGTCGCGGACGGACTGGATCTCGGAGGCCCAGAGCACGTCCTGCTTCTTGAACTGGCGACAGACAAAGGCGCGCATCTCGCGCCGGTCCGGAACCTGCTGCTCGTAGGCCGAGCCGCGCTCCGAGAACGGGATCAGCGAGAGCGTACCGTCGCGGCTCTCGATCACGACCGTGCGGGAGCGCACGCCGCGCGGGCTGAAGAGGTTCGAGCCCGAGAGCAGAGCGGGCTTGTAGGGGATGTTCTCGAGCGCACGGGTGAGCTCGACGATGGTGAAGGCATCCTATATCTTGCTTGCAATTCCGCTATCAAACACAATAGAAACCACAGCAAAGAGAAGTCAATGAGACTGCGGGCAGTCAAGATCAACAACTTCAAGGCCATTGACGAGGCGACGATCGACCTTGCCGATTTTACCGTGATCGTCGGAGCGAATGGATCGGGCAAGAGCTCTGTTCTGCAGGCGCTCCACTGGATGTTCCAGTCCGGACGGAGCCGCAAGATCGAGCCCCGCGCAGATGTGACCAAGGCGCGCGTCCTGTCGGAGAAGGACGCAAGCTACATGCCGACGCCACAGTATCGCGCGGCCGGATATGCCGCCGATTACGGCAACAAGCAGGGCGCGCCGCAGTTCACGCTGGAGGTCGAGGCCAAGGACGCGCAAGGCAAGGCGCACGAGGCAAACATGTGGATCCGTTCCGCCCACAACGAGGGCATCTCGGTCCATATCCCGTCCGGCAATGCGATCACCAGCCTGATCCGGGACAAGCGCGAGATCAGCGCCTACATCCCCGGCCTTGCCGGCATCCCCCTGCAGGAGGAACGGCGCGGAAAGTTCATCGTCGCGCGCCAGGCCGCAGCGGGCGACGCCAATACGGTCCTGCGCAATATCCTGCTGCGCCTCAAGGAGAACGATCAAGAGGGGTTCGAGCGGCTGCAGGCGCTGGTATCGGAGGTGATGGGCCCTCTCGCACTTCAGGTGTCGTTCGAGGAAGCAGAGAGCGGAACGATCACGGCCGAATTCCAGACCGAGCCAATGCGTCAGGCCGATCAAAGGCGCTTCAAGCCGCTCGAACTCGCGGGCATCGGATTCCTGCAGGTGATACAGATCTTCGCCTATCTCGTCTACTTCCGCCCGGTCCTTCTGCTGGTTGACGAACCGGATTCCCACCTGCATCCGGCCACGCAGGAACGGCTGATCCGGGTGCTTGCCAGGGCCGCGGCGGCATTCGACACCCAAGTCATCGTGACCACCCATAGCCCCTCGGTCATCCGGGCGCTGCCGGCGGAGGCGCGCGTCGTCTGGATGCGGGATGGCAAGGTGCAGCCGAATGGGGATACTGCCGGTCGCCAGATGATGGGCTGGGGTCTGCTCGACAAGCGCATTCTCCTTCTGACCGAAGACAAGAAGACGAACCTGCTGCGTGCGATCCTTGCGCAATGGCCCGACCTCGAGCGCACGATTGCGATCTGGCCGCTGCATGGCTCGGGCAGGCTTCTCGATCCGGCGGGCTGCGCGTCGCTGCAGGCGCTTATGGGCGACTCGATGAAGATCGTCCTGCACCGCGACCGCGATTTCATGATGCCGAACGAGGCAGAGGCGTTCTGCAAGCCCTATGCGGACAAGCACGTCACGGTCTGGCTCACCCGGCAGGCCGATATCGAAGGCTATTGGTGCGAGGTGCCGGTGATTGCCGGGCATTTCGGCATCGATGCGCAGACAGCCCGATCGTGGCTCGATTCCGCAGTGGAAAGGGCTAAACAAGGTAAAGCTGATGCGGGATGTCGCAACAGCAAACGCCATGCGATCCGGAACCAGCCGCCACTGAGATCACTCGCCGAGAAGGGCCAACTCAATGCGGCGTCGGACAAGGACGTGGTAACTGAGTACGGGAAGAACGGCGCGCAGCATGTCATCCTTGGCAAGACATTGGTGTCGCAGGTCCGCGCGGTTGCCCAATCCAACGGGAACAAGGCTGCGTCATCCTTTGGCGACAGTCTTCCTGCTGAATTGGGTGTCCCCGTTGCTGAAGACCTCAAGGCGCTCCTCGAAGATCTCCTGCAATGAATTTTTGCGGTCCGGAAGCGTCCAGAATACGCGGCAGAGCTGATGCGCGAGCACGCCGTGCTGCAGCTGGCCGATGCGGCGGCGGAACTCGACAAGCTCGGCGCGCAAGCTCGAGTAGTTCGCCTGCCGGACATCGCCGGTGACGAGGTGATAGGGCAGCCCCAGCGAGGCCGCGACCGAGAGCAACGTGCGATACTGGAACGCCTCGTAGCCCCCGCCCACGTCCGCGGGCGAGGAGAACTTCACGTCCTCGCCCGGCAGCAGCACCTGCATCGTGCCGGGCTCGAGGCTCGCGATGGCGGCGCCGTCCGCGTCCACCACGCCTTCGCCCATCATCGGCTCTTCCGGCGCCGTCTTCGTGATGAAGCCCGCGAACATCGCCGCGGTCTTCTTCCGGTCGAGCTCGGCGTCGTCGTACTGGTCGAGCAGAAACAGCCGCACCATCGCCGGCGCGACATGCGGCAGTCCGCGGATCTGCCCCGCGTCGATGGGCCGGTAGACGTGGAGCACGTCTGTCGCGGGCACGCGCACCGTCTCCGGGATCACTGCCCCTTGGTCGGTGCTGTCGCCCGGGTGGCGGCGGCGGAAGTGGTAGGCCACCCGTCGCCCGATCGCATTGAACTCGATCCCGCAGCGGATGCGGTTGCCGTTCGCCGCGGTCTCGGTCTTCTCGAAGGGCAGCATCTCGGACTGGAGAAGCTGCAGTTGCAGGGGGACCAGCAGACCGTCCTCCGCGCGACGGGGTCGGAGCCGGACGAAGCACTCGCCCGCCACGAACATCTCGCGCGCGACCATGGCTTGCAGGCCGTAGAAGTCGGTCAGTCCGTCCGCATCGGCCTCGTCGGTCCAGGCGAGCCAGAGCCGTTGCACGCGGTCGCGCAGCGCGGGATCGGCAATCAGCGACGATGGCTTGATCCCGTCGCCGACGAGGTTCGCGGCGAAGGCCTCGCAGGCGTTGGCGGCGTAGCCGTTGGTCACGACCAGCTCGCGCGAGCGCGCCAGGAGCCGCGGGCCGCCCGACGCGACCAGCGCGTTGATGTTCTCGAGCGGCGGGTTCCACCCGCGCAGCCGGCGCTTGGCCATGGCGCCTTCGAGGCGGGCCCGCACGGCAGCGGGGCCGCCGGCGGACCGGCGGCGGAAGCGGTCGAAGAGGCCCATCGATCAGAGTCCCTTCGCCGTCGTCACACGCAGCTGCCGGACGATCCGGCGCCCCTCGGCCGCGGCGATCTCGCGGTCGAGCGCCTCGATGGCCCGGTCGATCTCGGCGACGCTGCGATAGTCCACGGTCTTGCCGTCATAGCTTACCCGCGCCACCCCCGAGGACCGCTGCGCAGTCAGCGCATCGCGGCGGGCGCGGAGCTCTGCGGCCGTGGCCATGGATCACCTCATGTAGCTCGAGCGCACCGTGCGCCGGCGCGGCATTGGTCGTGTCGGGACGGATGGCGCCGTTGCCGCACCGGCCTCGGGCCCGTCCTGCCTCTTCACCCCGAGTTGCGCTTCCAGATCGGCCCAGCGTGCTTCTGGCCAGCGATCGGCGCCCGCGATCCACGCCGCCGCGCGGGCATAGACCCGAGTATCCAAGGCCTCGTTGCGCTCGCGGAGCTTCTGCCATTCGAGCCGTGCGAAGCCGCGTTTCGTGCGCACCGTCACCAGCTGCTCGGCCGTCAGCTGCTTGAGCCATTCGCCGTCCGCCCAGTCCGGCAGGTGGATCGTGCCGGGCGGGCACTTCGGTGCGTCGGCGTTCGGCGGACTTGCGTCGCCCCACCGGGGCGACGGTTCCGCCTCACCCTGCCGCAGGAAGCGATAGGTCTCGGCCTTGAAGGTCGAGGTGGCCACGGTCCAGAGCCGGGCCCCGCGCCGCAGACGCTTGCCCGCGACGGTGGCGTCGACATAGGTCGGCCCGGTCACCGGACTCGACCGGTTGAAGCCTTCGAGCCCCTTCACCGGCGCCACCTGCGCAAAGCCCACCTGGCGCGACCAGGCATAGACCGCGCTGGTCTCGTAGCCCGTGTCGATTGCGAGCCGGGCCAGCGCCATTGGCTGTCCGGAGGCATGCGCCCATGTCCGCCCGAGCAGGTCCGTCAGGCGCTGCCAGCAGGCCGGATCGCCGGGCCCGCCCTCGAGCACGAGGTGGTCGACGAGCCAGCTTTCCAGACCCCGGCCCCAGGCCCAGACGTCGACCTCGATCCGGTCCTTCTGAACGTCGGCGCCCGCGGTCAGGAAGAGCCCTCGCTGCGGCACCGTGCCTGGAGCCCATGCCTCGCGCCGGTCCGCCAGCCTCTGCCAGTCGGGCGCCTCGCCGGTCTCCATCCAGGTCTCGCCGAGGAAGGTGTTCCGGAACGCCCGCATCGCCTCGTCGCTGCCCCGTGCCGCCTCATGCGCCCGCGCGATCCGCTGCCAGCTGAGCCACCCGACCGGCGAATAGAGCGCCGAGAGGTGGTAGCCGACCGTGGTCGGATCGGCGGCCGTCGTGGTCGCGCGCCACTCGCCGCGCTCGAGCATCTGCGTCTTGTGGTGCTCTGCGATGGTCCGCTCGCAGCCCTCGCAGTGATATTCCGCCGTCTCCGGGCGGCCCTTCTGCCAGCGCAGCCGGTCGAACTTCAGCCACTGCATCGCGTCGCAATGTGGGCACGGCACGAAGTACCGCCGCTGATCGGAGGCCTCGAACTCCCGCTCGATCCGGCTCAAGCCCCGGATGGTCGGCGTCGAGACCAGGAACACCTTGCGCCGGTGGGCGAAGGTCAGCGACCGCGCCTCCGCCAGCGTCACCGGATCGCCCTCCTCGTCGGCCGAGGCCGGATAGGCGTCGACCTCGTCGAGGAAGATGTACCGAGCCGGAGTCGACCGCAGTCCGACCGCCGAGTTCGCGCCCGTCATGATCAAGATGCCGCCGGCAAACTCCTTCGACAGCATCGTGTTGCCCGCATCGCGGGATCGCGCAGGCTTCACCCGCTCCCGCAACTCGGGGCTCTCGTCGATCAGCGGATCGATCCGCTGCCGCGAGTTGCGTTTGGCCAGTTCCACCGTCGGCTGGACGGCCAGCATCGGCCCCGGCGCCTGGTGGATGGCGAACCCGATCCAGTTGTTGCCGGCCTCGGTCGCGCCGACCTGCGCGGCCTTCATGAACACGATCCGCTGGGTCGGATCGCTCGGCGACAGCCGGTCCATGATCTCACGCATGTAGGGCGTGCGCGCGGTGCGATAGCGCCCCGGTTCGGCGGAAGCCCGGCCCGACAGCATCCGGTGCTTGTCGGCCCACTGCGAAACGGTCAGATCGGGATCGGGCGTCAGCCCCGCGCTCCAGGTGCGCAGAATTTCCACCGCACCGTCGAAATCCGTAAGGCTGTCATCATCACCGGAAGTCAGGCCGGACCTCGGCAAGTTCGTCGAGGTGGGCACGGACATGTTTTTCCAAGGCCTTCTGCATTGCGGCCGGTTCCACGCCCAGTTCCGCCGCCATCAATGCCGACGACCGCGCGGGCCAGTTCACCCACGCATCGCGCTCGTCGCGCGCGAGCCGGAACATCAGCGTCTCCGCCCGCGCACGGTCGACCAGTTCCCCCTTCAGCTTCTGAAGCCGGATGCGCCGCTCCTGCGCCTTCAGCACCTCGTTCGCGGTCTTGGCCTGCAGAAACGTCGTTCCGCCGCCGACGGCCGGCGCGGTCAGTCCCTGTTCGCGCAAGGTGTCGCCCACAGCGGCGACGGCGGCCTCGGGCACGGGCTTCAGCTTCGGCGCAGGCGACTTGCGGGTCTTGGACGGGTCCGTCGTCTCGGCACGCCTGGCGTCGCTGGCCGCCGCGTTGATGCTGCCGTCGGGATAGAGGACCAGCCGCTCGGCAGTCTTCGCCTTCTGGATCGCGCCCCGCGACAGCCCGACATGGGCGGCATACTGGCGCTCGCTCATGCCCTGCATCGACGGCTCCGATTATCATTCTGAATCAGTCGCTTATCGAGTTGATAAGCGTCGCGGACAGAGGGAACGTGTCTCCAGAAGGACGATGCAACTCACCACGGAGCCACCCCGATGACCCGCCGCGCGACCGACAGTGAGACCGCTCCCGCCACCGGTTCGAGGGAGCGGTCGAACAAAGCCCTCGAGGCCTTCATCGCCGCCAAGTCCGAGATCGACGCGATGCTCGAGCGGCTCGCCGCCCTGAGCGCGGACCATTTCGAGACCAGCCCCGACGCGATCAACTGGGGCCATGTCGGCACCCTGAACCACTATCGCGCCAAGCTGCGCGAGATCACCGACATGGCCTTCAGCGAAGGCGAACACGCCGAGTGAGACGACCCGCTCGCGGTCCTGCCCGCCGACTGGCGGGCTCGACCTCGTAGAAGGGCCCGCATCCTGCGCGCCCCGATACGGGAGACGACGATGACCAAGCTTTCCGACACCCAAGCCCTGATCCTGAGCGCCGCCGCCCAGCGGCCCGAGCACATCGCCCTGCCGCTGCCCGACAGCCTGCGCGGCGGGGCCGCCGCCAAGGTGGTCGGCACGATGCTCGCCAAGGGGTTCCTGCAGGAGGTCGACGCCGACCTGCGCAACGGCGAGCCCGTCTGGCGCGAGACCGGCGACGGCCACGGCGTCACGCTGGTCGCCACCGACGCGGGCCTCGCCGCCATCGGCATCGAGCCCGAGGACGCGAACACCGCGCCAGCGGGCGCGACGGACGCGCCGACCGAGGAGTCCGCGCCGGACACTCCCAAAGAACCTGAGGCCGCGCCCAAGACGCGCAAGCCGCGCGAGGGAACGAAGCAGGCGAAGTTGATCGAGATGCTGCGTGCCGAGGGCGGCGCCACCATCGACGAGATCGTCACCGCCTTGGACTGGAGACCGCACACGGTGAGGGGTGCGCTTGCCGGCGCGTTGAAAAAGAGACTCGGCCTGACGATCACCTCTGACAAGATCGAGGGGCGCGGCAGGGCGTACATGATCGCCGAGGACTGACACCGCATATCACGACGGTCCCGATGCCGCCGTCCCGCATGGGGCGGCGGTCCCTTATTCCAAGCTCCGCATCCGGATCGCCTCGAACAGCCTGCGCAGCAGATAGCCCCGCGCCAGCGACACGCCCACGAAGGCGAGGCCGATGGACAGATGCTCCGCGAGGCCCGTCTCGATCCCGAACCACGGGAACACGACGATCTGCGTGGCGATGGCCAAAACGTAGCCGACGACAACGTTTGCCGCGGCCTCGACCATCGACATGGTCCGGCTCTGCTTCATCGCAGGCTCTCCAGAAACGCCATCACGAACTCCGCCGCGAGCGGCGGTACGATCGCATTGCCGTAGCCCCGCAGCAGCCCCATGCGCCCGGGTATCCCATCAGCCAGCGGGAATGTTCCGGACTCAACGGGCCGCCAGCCGCCATCGCGGCAGAGGAGCCAGTCCGGATCTCGCCAGACGCCGTCCGTCGCGCAGGTCCCGGCGGGGTCGGCGACTTCGACCAGTTCACCAGCTTCACCGTCCTGCGGCTCGCATCCGTGTTGCCGGCCGCATTGTAGCTTTCTGTCGCTGGCGAGCCTGCCATCGCCGTCGGCCAGCCCGCCAGCCAGACCTGCCGGCCGAGCAGCGCATTGATTGGCACCGCCGAGCATTCCGATCCGTCCTTGTGATCCCGCGCCGAGGCCGTAGCCCAACCCGCGAGTGACTGTGTCCGCGGCGACGGCGCCGAAGAACAGCCGCTGGCGGATGTGCGGCGCGCCGATGCCCGCAGCCGGCAGATCGGCCGCCGCGACGGCGTAAGATGCCGCTTCCAGGTCAGCCGCCAGAGCGTCGAACCACGCCCAGCCAGCCTTGCCTTCAGCCGCCGTTCGAGCCGCGCCGTCAACTGGTCCGAGCACTGCCGCGCTCGCGACCTGCTCGCCGAAGACGAGCTCCGGGCGGCAGGCTGCGACGAGTCGCAGAAGCCGGGGCGAGGTGGCGTTCATCGTCCTGTCCCTTGCGCTGCCCGGCCTGGCTGAAGGGCTGGCAGGGCGGCGAGCCGGTCCAGACGGGCAGATCCTCGGCCACGCCAGAAAGGCGCAGCGCATGAGGCCAGCCGCCGATCCCGGCGAAGAAATGGCATTGCGCGAAGCCGCGCAGGTCGGCGGGCTCCACCTCGAGGATGGAGCGCTCATCCACATCGCCGGCCGGCAGGAGCCCGGCCGCGATCAGCTCCCGCAACCAGGCGCAGGCCGCGGGATCGGCATCGTTGTAGTAGACGGCCATCAGGCAGCGGCATCGGCCTTGTCGCCCAACCTTTCGACCTTGATCTCGGCGAAGGTCCGACCGTTTCCGTCGAGGATCGCGTCGCGCCCCGTCTCGGCCTGCCATCGCTCGACGGCGACGTCGACGTAGGCCGGGCTGATCTCCATTGCGAAGACGCGCCGACCATTGGCTTCGCCCGCCATGATCTGCGAGCCGGAGCCCGAGAACGGCTCGTAGCAGAGCCCGCCACGCGCGACGTGCTGGCGCATGGGGATGCCGAAGGCGTCGAGTGGTTTCGGCGTGGGGTGGTCGGGGCGCTCGTCCTTGGCGAAGGACGGCATTTCCCAGGTCGAGGGCAGCGTTTCCTCGGCCACCTTCGGCGGCCGGTTCGGGCGGCGCCACCCCATGAAGCAGGGCTCGTGCTTCCAGAGGTAGTGGGACCGCGTGAGCACCCCGCGGTCCTTCACCCAGATGATCTGCTGGTGCACGAAGGCGCCCGCCTTTTCCCAGCATGACTCGAGCATCGCCTCGGCAACGGCCGCAGCGATGAACCCGTCGTAGAGTTCGGCGCCCTGCGAACTGTCGTCCCAAGTCGTGCCGTAGGACGCGGACCAGTCCTTGTTGCGGGTCGGATGGTTCGAGCCGTCGTAGTCCACGAGATACGGCGGGTCGGTCGCGAACAGCACCGCGCGCTCGCCGTTCATCAGGCGGCGCACATCGTCATGGTTCGTGCTATCACCGCAGAGCAGCCGGTGATCGCCGAGGATCCACAGATCGCCCGTGCGCGACGCCGGGTTGCGCGGCGGCTCGGGGATGGTCACCGGAGGCACGGAGCCTCCGGCGCCACCCTCTTCACCGTCGTCTTCCGCGACGTAGGCCAGCAGCTTGTCCAACTCGCCATCGGAGAAGCCGACCAGCGACAGGTCGAAATCCTCGGCCAGCAGGTCGTTCAGTTCGGCCGAGAGAAGCAGTTCATCCCATTCCGCCCAGTTCGCCGACTGGTTGGCCAGCAGACGGAACGCCTTGATCTGCGTCTCCGACAGCTCGTCGGCGAGGACCACGGGCACGGTGTCGAGACCGAGCAGGCGCGCCGCCTTCAGCCGCAGATGCCCGTCGACCACCAGCCCGTCGCTGCGCGCGACAATCGGGATGCGGAAGCCAAACTCGACGATGGCCTGTGCCATCCGGTCGACCACGTCGTCGTTCTTGCGCGGGTTGCGCTCGTATTCGACAAGGCGGCCGATGGGCCATTGTTCAAGCTGCAGCGCGTTGGCCGGCATGGGCGGAACTCTTGAGCATGTGAAGGGTCACCGTTCGGCGCGCATGGATGCTGCAGAACAGGACGAGCCTGGTGACGGGGAGCGGCGGTTCGACCGCCTCGACATCGTGGAACACGCTCTCCACGCGCTTGTGGCAGGCGCGGCAGAGCGGGATCAGGTTGGTCGGTGAATTGTCCCGCGTGAGTCGGAACGGGATGATGTGGTGCACCTGAAGGTGCCTGGTCCTTCCGCAGCAGGCGCAGAATGGCGTCTGCCGGAGCGCAGCCTTGCGGATCGTTTTCCAGCGCGAACCTCGCCCGCGGATGCGCGGCGTCCGGCAGAGATGGCGCTCGTAGCAGGACCGCGAGCAGAACCGCCCGCCGGAGTTCGTGCGATCGGAAAGGACCGACCTGGCGATGCGAAACGAGGCGCCGCAAGTCGCGCAGGTCCGTTCGACCGATTGCGCCGCGTGGCGACAGGCGCGGCTGCAGAACCGCTGGCGGCTGCTCGGCGGCGCCGGGAAGACCCTGCCGCAGTGACGGCAGGTCTCTCGGTTTCGATCCGCGGATCGCCCGCGTCGGCCTTGCGCGAGCGTCGGCCGCGCGGCGCACGGTCGGCACCGGGTGGCCGGGTTGTCGGCGCGCACTTCCTCGACCTTGCCGCACGCTGCGCAGGTCCGGAGGCGCATCCCGCGGTTCCGTGACCTGGCGCACGGCGCGACGGCGTCCGTGCTCGCCGCAGTGCCGTGCGCGAGGGTCATGCAGGTTCCTGTCGATGATTGATTGGCATCCGCTGGGTGGACCCCGGCGCGATGGGGTCCACCGGCTTCCGGTTGGACTCCGGCATCCGCGGGGTATCCACCCCGCGCGGCCAATCAGGTGCTTGAATTCACGAGGGTTTCAGGGCGCCGCGGGTGGACGCTGGACTCCGGTGGCTTCCCAAAAATCCGGCCCTGTCGCTGGCGAAATGCCGAGCCAAGCCCGCCAGCATACGTTTCGGCCCGGAAAGGAACCGGAAAACAAAGGCTTGGCGGCCTGGACCCCGGCTGGACCCCGGAAGCCAACCCGAAATCCCGCGGCATCGGCCCAAAAGCAAAGGGGAGAGCGGGCCTTCCAGCGCACTCTCCCCATCTTGCCTTCGGGATAGCATGGATCTGTTGCAAATGTCGAAGGGAAAAGTGTTGCAACACATTGGAGTCACTGCGCATTCAGCCGCGCAGCGATCTTGGTCAGCGCCAGTTGCCAGCGACGCCACGCCGTCGTGCGGTCGCAGCCCAGCTCCCCGCTGATCTGCTTCCACGGCACACGGGCTGCGCGCGACCAGACCAGCTTGCGCTCCGCCTCCTCGATCCAGAGCACCCAGTCGAAGGTCTGCTCGAGCCGGGTGATCGCGGCGGCCGTGGGCCGAACCCGCATCGGCTGCGGCTCCATCGCCGCGATCTCGCGGCTGGTCCGAAGGATGTCGGGCCAGGTATTGAAGTAGCCCTGCGCCTTCACCGGCGGCAGCTTGCGCAGGGTGCGGAACGCCTCCTCGAAATGATCGGCGACGCAGTCGGCGGTCCATGCGCGATCAGCCATGGCGCGCCTCCTTCGTCGCAAGACGCGGACCGTACAATTTCTCGCCCAGCTGGCGGACCAGTTCACGCTCGGGCCAGGTGAGGCGGTCGTCATCGGCGGAGACCGCGAGGACGCCCTGTTCCCGCCAGCCCTCGCGCTTGACCTGCTCGGGATCGCGGCGCCGGCCGCCGTAGCCCGGGGGATGAAAGCGCATGGTCTTCATCGCTGCACCTCCGGCATCAGAGAGGCGTAGCCGATGACATCGACGAGACTGTCGCGATGTGCCGGGTCGTGGGTGAGCCGAACCATCTTCAGGTCGATCATGCAGAGCACGACCTCGGCGGGCGTGACGGAGCGGCCGAGCGTCAGGCTCCAGCGGGCCGCAATGGCTCGCAGGGAGGTGGTTGCCGGGCCATAGGTTCCGGCGCGTGCCTCCAGCACATGAGCCGCCTGGTCGAGGATCGCAGGGCGGGTCATGCCAGGCCCCCCTTCGTCTCGATTGCCCAGAGCAGGAGCGCGATTGCGTCGGCCTCGTTGTCGTCGGCCGGGCGAAAGCCGCGGGCGCGGACGGCGGCGACCATGGCGGCCTTGTCGGCGTTGCCCTTGCCCGAGGCGTGGCGCTTGATCGTGCCGACCGGGACGCCCTCGTAGGGCACGCCGCGCAGCTCGGCCCATGCAGTCAGGGTGGCCATGAGCCCGCCGTAGATGTGGCTCGCGTCGGTGCCCGCGTGGCGCCGGACTTCCTCGGACCAGATGGCGGCGATTGGTCCGGACAGACGGTCGATCTCGGTCAGCCAGTTGGTGAAGCGCAGGTAGCGCATGCCGCCGCCGTCGAAGCGGCCCGGGCGCAGCGAGACGATGCCGCTGGTGATCAGACCGTCATGGCCGCGGATCGCCCAGCCGGTCGAAGTGCCGAGGTCGAGCGCGAGGATGCAGCGGCTCGCTCCTTCAACGCCTTGAAGACCGAGGGCAGCGGTGACGGGTGTGACGGATGTGACGGATAGTTCCTTATCCGCTCCACAGGCGCGCGCATGCGCGCGCGTGACGGTCTTATAGGTATGATCCGTCACATCCGTCACACAGTCTGATTTCATTGGCATTTTCCTATTCTCCCAAGAATCCTATTCTCCCAAGAAAAGGTCAGAGTTGCTGTCATTGAGGGCGATGCCGCGGAAGCCCTTGGCGGCGCGGGTGTTGTGGCGCTCGAACCCGCGTACGATCAGCGCCTCCGAAAAGCGCTTGACCGAGCCCGCGAACTCGCCGTTCGCCTCGGCCCACGCCTTCCAGTCGGCGAACATCGCGGAGGTGCTTGCGCTGAGGTGTGGGCCGACGGAGCAGCGCTCGTCGATCCAGCGACCGACGGCGTCCTCGGCCTCGAAGTAATCCTCGGTCGCGGCCATCACGGCGGGCGGAGGGCGCAGCCCTGTCCGCTGCCACTCGATGCAGCCCTCGAGCGCCCACGCAAGGATCCCGTTGCGTTCGGCCAGCAGCCTGTCCGCCAGGTGCTTGTCGCGCCGTGCGGGCGGGATGGTGACGGTGAAAGGCACCATGTGCAGGCGCCGCTTCATCGCCTCGTCGACGTTGCGGATCGAGGGCTTGTGGTTGCCGACCACCAGCAAGCTTGAACTGCGGGATGAACTCGAAGAAATCCTGCCGCATGAAGCGGGCCGTGATCTTGTCGCCCCCGGTCAGCGCCTTGAGTTTGCTCTCGGCCCAGCGGCTGCCCTGTTCCGTTTCGATGGACGTGACGATGCGCGCGCCGCGCAGGCCCGCAATGTCGGTCGGGTGACGATCACCCTGCGTGGCCATGAACATGTCCATCGGCGCGACGGTAGCGTAGTCGCCGAGGATGGCGGTCAGGGTGTTGGCGAAAACGGATTTCCCGTTTGCGCCGGTACCGTAGAGAAAGAACAGCGCGTGCTCGGTGGTCACGCCCGTCAGGCAGTAGCCCGCCATGCGCTGCAGGTAGGATTGCAATTCGCCATCCCCGCCCGTGACGGTCTCGAGAAAGCCGAGCCAAACCGGACAGGCGTCTGCGACCGATGCCCCGGCAATACGAGTCATGAAGAGGCCGGGGTCGTGCAGCAGCGACGCGCCACTACGCAGGTCGACCACTCCGCCGGGCGTGTTCAATAGCCATGGATTGCGATCCCACGGCTCGGTCGTGGTTGCGTGGCGCCGGTCGGAACGGGCAAGCCGCTCCACGGCGGAGACGGTCGCGGCGCTTGAAAGCTTCGCCTTAAGCCGTGCAGACCCGGCGCGCGAAGCCGCCTCGCGGCAGATCATCCGGGCCAGATCGAAGGCCTGAAGCGTCTCCTCGCGCCGCCAGAGCTTGCCCGACCAGGTCAGCCATTGCCCCCAGCCCGCAACGTAGCGCCATGTCCCGGCATGTCGGGCTGCGAAGGTTGCGGCGAGCGCATCCTCGGTGAAGCGCACCGGCACTGGCCCATCATGCCCCGCGTCAGCAGGGCCGCCATCGCGAACGTCATCCTCGTCATCGATCTCGCCGTTGCGGGCGGCGTCGCGTTTCCAGAGGCGTTCGGCTTCCTCGCGCAGCCGGGCCTCCGGCCAGGGAGGGGCAACGCGGGCCGTGTTGTAGGAGACGATTTCCTCCCACGCCTGTTCGCGCGGCACGTGGCCTTCGCGGGCACGGCGGATCCAGTAGCCGATAACGCGCGACAGTGCGTCGAACCGGGTCATGCCATCCACGCCGCCTTCGCGAACCTGGCGGCCGAACAGCTCGGTTACACTGCCGCGCTCTGTGGCGGCCATGTTGAAGTCGAGCCCGTTCTCGCCTTCGAGCGGCGGCATCGCGATGATCGCCTCGAGCAGCTCGCCAAGGTCGTGATCGCGAGGATCGTGGTTCAAGATCTGCACCAGCCGCCGAAGACCCTGCTTGGCGTGGATCGATCCCGCCACGCGGATCGGCTGGTGCGCGGACCGGAACAAAGAGTCGCCGCCGACCTTCGCGGCGATCATGTGCCGGGCGCGGCAGACCGTGGCGATGTCCTCGCCTTCGGCGGGCTCGGTCAGACGCCAGTAGAGGTGCAGCTTGCGCTGGCCCTCGGCGGTGACACCACCGGACGCGACCTCGAGGGTCGGGCATCCGAGGTGCTGCACGAGATGATCGCGCTTTGCGCCGATGTCACCATTGTCGAGATCGACAAGCACCACCTGCGTCTGGACGATGCTCTCGGCCCGTGCGTCGCCTGGGGCAGCGACTGTGCCGGGCGCAACGAACAGGGCCATTCCGGCGTCGCTCGCCCATTGCGCCTGCAGCGCGAGTTTCGCGGCGAGCGTGGCGTCCGCTTCGATGAAGGGCACATGCGGCGGGCCATCGCCCGCGCCCTTCTCGGCCAGCGCACGGACCGGAACCCAGCCTTCGCAATAGCCGAACACGACATCGGCGTAGATCGCGATCATTTCAGCGTCGGGCGCGACGTCGTCGGGCGCGATGGTGTCGGATGGGCCTGTCATGCCCAGCACCGTTCCCGCCACGCACAGAAGCGGCATTCGAAGTGGTCGGGGTCGGCCGTGTGGCGGGGAAGAAGTTCACCCGCATCGCAGGCGCGCAGGATCGTAACCGCCTTGTCGCTGGCGGACTGGGCGAGTGCGGCATCGAACGGCACGAGTTCGTGCCAGATCTCGCACGTGTCCTTGTTGATCGCCGTGAAGAACGCGGGCGCCTCGGTCAGGCCTAGATACCCCTGATAGAGCGCGATCTGCGCGGCGTAGACCGGCTTGGCCTTCCCGACGCCGTGCTTCGCGATCTCGCGCCAGTTCTTGGCGTTCGCCGATTTGCACTCCCAGAGCGCCGGAACCGCCATGCCGTTCGGCGCGGCGACGACCACCCCGTCGGCATGGCCCTGCACACGTCCGCCCACGACCGAAAAGCCGAATTGATCGCCAAGGCGATTGCGCGTGCGAAGGTCGAACCCGGCCTTGCGCAGCCAGGCGATGGCCAGGTCCTCGAGAACATGCCCGAGCGCGAAGATCCGGAGGGACTTGCCCGAGAACCCGGCGCCCTGGTCCTTTGGCGTCTTCAGGTATTCGTATTGCAGCCTGCGCTGGCAGATGTCGCCCAGCCGACTGCCCCCGAGATAGTCGCGCTGGGGACGTTCGGCCTGTTCCGCGACAAGGGCGGTGTCGATGCAGGCATTGACGGCGTCCGCGAAACTCGGCGGCTTCTCCCGATGGTTGAAGTCGAACGGGGCGTCCATCAGAACGGCACCTCCAGATGGGTCCGGGGCGCGCGGGTCTGCATCGCCTCCTGGAAGCCGTCGACTGCGGCCGTCGCGAGCGCGAGCGCCTGTGCCTCGCTCAGCTCGGCGAACCGCGTCGTCCATCCGATCTCGGCCATGAGTTCGGCCATGGTGCGGAGGGCGGCGCGCAGGGCTGCCTGTTCGCGTTCGTCGGGATCGATCATACGCCGACCCCGAGGGTGGGCACTGGCGTGCGGGACAGCGTGATGGCGCGGCGCGCCGGTTCGATGCTGGTCATGGGAGAGCTCCGGGTGCTCTCCTCACCTACCGTCGGAGCGTTGCGACTGTCGGATGGCTTCGCGAGAACACTTGGCGAACGAATGCTTGTAAGACAGGGGCTCTGTCGATAGCCTGAAGTTCCCCCGATTCATCCTGGAGCCGAGTCGCGCATGGCGTCATTCAACCCAAGAAGTTTCACGAGTCCCGACCGGCTCAAGAGCATTTCGCCCAAGCATCTCCTGAAGTTCTTTGCGACTTGGTCTGGTTATCTCTCCGACCGTGGCTTTGCACTTCCCGCCGAAGCCGATGACAATTTCCCGTATGACGAACTTGCTGCCGTCTTGATGAAGCCGGACGACAAGGTGCCGCCCGAAATGGTGGATGCCCTATTCTACGTGCATGAAACAGCGACCAAGGAAACGGCCGAGGAACTGATCGAAGCGGCCGAACAGGCCGGATTGACAATTGAAAAGGGAGAAGAGCCGTCAGATGCAGACATTGCCCTTCAGATCTGGCTCCAGAAGCCAGACCTTTTGCGTCGGCAGCATGCCGAGACAGTAGCCTTCACACGGTCCCGCTTCATCTATTTCGCTGGACGCAGCAGCAAGCATCGACCGGCACCGGACCCGAGCGGCGAGCAGACAGGGGCCATGCAGGAACGCATGGATGAGTGGTTCGACCGGAAGCGCCGCGGCAAAGGAGCGCGCGTTTTCGCCTTTCCTCGTGGAACGAAGACTTGGTTCATGATCCGCCACGGTGAACCGATGCGCCGTGAAGGGCGCCACCAGGACGACGGTGGTTCTGGTATCGCGTACTACAGGCCCCAGAAGCATGACGTCGTCATCTATGACGGCGAGTCCGACGAGCTGGCCGTCAATGCAGGCACAAAGGGCGAGACAGAACTCTACTTGCGTACATTCGGGGCCGTTATCTTTGATGACGAGGACTACTTCGACCGATCGAACCGTTTCACCCTCGAACCCTTGCTTGAGAAGGGTGAGAAATCGCTGGACAACGACACGGTCCCCGAAATCGTCAAGGTGCGCCTGATCGAGATCGAACGCTTCTGGGGTGGCAAGGCCAAGGAAAAGGAGGTGCGCAAGGCGAACGACCTCTTCATGGCCTGGGGCGACGATTGGGAGCGGCGCCTTGCTGGCGGTTCCATCGACCGGGCAGTCTTCAAGGTCAAGTTCGATGGGGACGGCAAGGAGCGGACGGTAGCCATTCTCCCGCCCAGCTTGGCACGCTACGACCGCGACGCTGACAGCGATCTTATCGACCGCTGGCTCAAGGATCAGGGCTTCTGCCGCCCCAACGCCGGAGATGATGAAGATGACGTCGGCGTTCTGGAGGACGATTGAGCGCGTTCCCGGTCATGCGACCGACACGCACGACTGGAAGACCGACCTTACAGATTGCTGGGCCCTGGTCGAACACTACCTCCCTGCAACCTCCAAGTACGCAGAACGCATCGAATGTCCTTGGCCTGGCGGGGAACATTGCCCGCGCCACGTCGTGCGACATGCCGGGGGCACGGTTCGTGCCATCTGCAGCGATCCGGGGCGTCTCTGCGAAACGCTCGACATAAATCGCGACGATATCCGTATCCGGGAACTCGACCGCCGCAGGCTTTTCGCGGACATTGCCGAGGCGCTTGGTCTCGTCACGTCCGCTGGGCTTCCACGCAAGGCGGTCCTCCTGCACATCGGAGATTATGCTATCGCGGCTGGCCGGAGTTTCCCGGTCTTCGGAGCGCTCACGAGTCCGCGCGCGCCGCTTGGCCGGGCAGACGTCCTCGACCTCGATCGGCGCAAGCTGCCATTCGTCCTGTTGGTGACGTCGCTCGGCGCGATTGACCCGGACGTTTCGGCGTTCATTGCGGCCCGGCAAGGGCGTGTTCTGACGTGGGCCGAATGCCTCGACTTCCCGCTCGCACCGCGCAAGGGGTTCGTCGTCACCATGCCGCTTGTCGATCTCTTCGCCCGCGAGATCGCGGCACTGACTGACGCGGGTGGCGTCGTCCAGGCCCCCGTGATGACTCTGCCGGCGAATGCCCGCTGGGCCGATCTGCGCTTCGCGTTCCGCGATGAGGCAGTCCTTAATGTCAGCTACCTCGGGCAACCACCGGTCCGCATTGAACCGGACCAGATCGGCATGCGCGACGAGCGGAACGGCAAACCGAACCGCCAGTGGCGGCTGCTCCTCGTTTGCGCTGCGCTCGGCGGCGTATTGCCCCGGTCTTTTCCAGTTTCCACCATCAAGGGGCACCGCCCGACGAGCGATATCGTGCGCATTCTAGGGCAGTTTCAGCGCGGTTACGAAAAACAGCGTCAGCTTCTCGCCGCCGCACTGCGCGGTCGGTTCGGGATTGACGAAGACCCATTCTCAGACGCTGACGATTGTTTCGAGGCACGGTTCTTGGTTGATGCAAGCAGTCTGAAGCAAGGCCGATCTGACCAGCGCGAACGAAAATTCGCCGACGGCGACTGACCCTTTCAGAACTTTTTTCTCCTCATCCAACCCCATGAAACCATTTGGTTTCGTGGGGTTTTCGTTCGCCGATCATGCTGATTCCGAGGCCCTCCAACGAATTTTCGCCGGTCCCGGTCACTCGGGCCGCGTGCCCGTCCACCTGGACGAAGGCGAAACTTCATGAAGCGTTTCCACCCCATTTGCGACGCGCGCTCGCGCGTCTCCCGCAACATCACCATCCGGGCCGAGCGGCTGGCGCGGTCGGGTTCGGTCCCCTGCATGGACGCCGAGGATATCAAGCAGGACCTGCGTCTGCACCTTTATCGCAGGGATGCCAAGTTCGACCCCTCGCGCGGTCGGTACGACACCTTCGCAGACCGCGTTCTGGCGAACCGGATCGCCACGCTGGCCGCGCCGAGCGAACGCCTGCGGGCTGAACTGGCGTGGGTCGACTTCGACACCCCGTCCGAGGGTCGCGGCGATGAAGAGACGCTGCCGCTCGCGGAGACCCTGCCTGACAGTGTGGCGCTGCACGCCGCCGTCGCGCGTGCACCGGACGAGGCCTTCGGGCTGGTTCGCGATGTCCGGCGCCTTCTCGCAGGGCTGACACCGACCTGCAGGGATGTTGCGCTGGCGCTGATCGACATGTCGCCGACGGAAGCGGCGGAAGCCCTCGGGATCCATCGAAGCACCGTCTACGCCCGGCTCGGCACGATCCGGCAAGCCGCCGAGGCCCTTGATCTCGCGGCATATCTCGGCGCCGCCCCGACAGTTTCGGAGTCCCGCCGGTAGGTGACAACAGGATCGGCGATGACTCGGTCCGCCAGTTTCATGCCGGGCCCTCGGAGGAATGCAACGCCCCCACGCGGGGAAACACTCCGACCGCAAGCTCCAGGGCGGCGTCAGGCCCGGCAGCAGTCTTCCCGACGATCCCTGGACACCAACCGACGACAACACGGAGCACACCCATGTTCACGACATCCCCCCTGAAACGCCTGCGCCAGTCGAGCTGGATGGAGGCGATCCCCGACACGATCGATGTGCCGGCCCTGTCCGACAGGCCGAACCGCGCGGTGCCGATCGAGCGCGCCACCGTGGACGACATCGAGTTCGCGCTTGTCGCCCTGGCGCGGCAGCAATCCGAGCTCTACCGGCTGGCCGGCGCGCTCGGCGACGTGCTGAAGATGGCGCGCCGTCAGGGCGCCTGTGGCGCGGACATCGCCATTTCGGCCGCTGTGCGGGATCTGGAGGGCGGCAAGTGAGCGCCCCCTTCGGCAGCGGGCCGCTCCGCATCATCACGGCCGACGAACGCCTGCGCGAGGCGCGCGGCATCAAGGGGGTGCTCACGGGCACCTCCGGCATCGGCAAGACCACGCAGCTGCTGACCCTCGATCCGCAGCGAACGCTGTTTCTGAACCTCGAGGCGGGCGAGTTGGCCGTTCAGGGCTGGCCCGGCGACGAGATCCGCATCCGCGACTGGGATGTCGCCCGCGATCTCGCCGCCTGGATCGGCGGCGCCAACCCGGCCATGCGGGACGACCAGTCCTACGGGCTCGGGCACTTCGCGCGGGTCTGCGCGTCGTTCGGACCGGCAAGCCAGCTGGACAAGTACGACACGGTCTTCGTCGACAGCATCTCGGTTGCCTCCCGCATCTGTCTGCAGTGGTGCAAGGGCCAGCCGCAGGCGCAGTCCGACCGCACCGGAAAGGCGGACCTGCGCGCAACCTACGGATTGCTCGGCCAGGAGATGATCGGCTGGCTGACGCACCTGCAGCACACGCCCGCCAAGAACATCTGGCTTGTCGGCCTCCTCGACAGGAAGCTGGACGACTTCGGCAAGCCCTACTTCTCGATGCAGATCGAAGGGTCCAAGACCGGACTGGAGCTCCCCGGAATCGTTGATGAAGTCATCACACTGACCGAGCTGCGCCCTGAGAAGGGCGAGCCGTTCCGTGCCTTCGTCTGCACCACGATCAACGACTTCGGCCTGCCTGCGAAGGATCGCAACGGGCGGTTGTCGATGATCGAGCCCGCCCATCTCGGGCGGCTCATGGCGAAGATCCGGGGACCGCGCCCCGATGGCGCTGCGCGCCTGAACTTCGATCTGCCCGCGGGCGTCATCGCGCCCAATTCCCCGACGACGAAAGGAGTATGACCATGGCGAGCGACATGGATTTCAACGGCGCGGACACGCAGGACGCAGCCCTCGACCTCATTCCCGCCAACACGCTGGCGAAGGTCCGCCTGACCATCCGCCCCGGTGGAGCAGGCCCCGAAGGCTGGCTGACCCAGAGCAAGACCAGCACCGCCCTTTACCTCAACACTGAGGCGGTCGTTATGGAGGGGCCCTTCGCGCGGCGTCGCATCTACACGCGCATCGGCTTCCGCGGGAAGGCGGCAGGCGGGCCGGGCGACGATACCTACGGCAACCGTGGGCGGGCCATGATCCGCGGCATCCTCGAATCCGCGCGCGGCGTGCGCGCCGACGACCAGTTGAACGCCGCCCGCGCCGCGCGGACGATCCGCAGCCTCGGCGAGTTGAGCGGGCTGGAGTTCGTGGCGCGCATCGGCATCGAACGCGACAAGGACAAGCCCGAGGACACCGGGCGCAACGTTATCAAGGCCGCACTCGGTGCTGAACACGCTGAATATGCGCGTCTGATGGGTGGTGTGCCCCAACTGCCGCAGCAAAGTCAGTTCATCGCGGCGTCGACCCAGTTCGGGACGGGTAGCGTGGCGCAGTCGGGCACCCCCTCGTCCGGCAACGCGCCCTTCTGGGCGCGCTGAGGGGGACGCCGCCATGATCCCTCGCGACTATCAGAGGGCGGCGGTCGACGCTGCCCGCGACCGCACCGCCGTCCATGGCAACACCATGCTTGTGCTGCCCACCGGGGCGGGAAAGACGGCGATCACCGGTTTCTACATCGGCGAGGAACTGGAGAACCGCAGACACGACCGCGTCCTGGTCCTGCAGCACACCGACGAGTTGATCGACCAGAACCGGAACACCATCGGCACTGTCACCGGACTGGCCACCTCGGTGGTCAAGGCCGAGCAGGACGACTGGGGCGGCCGCATCGTCTTCGGCAGCGTCCAGACCCTGGCGCGCGCCAACCGGCGCGAGCGGATGGCGCCGGTCTCGCATCTCGTCATCGACGAATGTCAACGCTCCGCGGCGCAAAGCTATCAGTCCATCATCGACGAGGCCCGGGCGCTCAATCCGGAGATCAAGCTGCTCGGGCTCTCGGCCACGCCGGGTCGCGGCGATGGCCGCAGCCTGCGCCGCACCTTCAGCAATGTCGGCTATCATCTGAAGATCGGTACACTGATCGGTCGCGGTCTCCTGGTGCCACCGCGCACCTATACCATCGATCTCGGCGTCGAGGACGAACTGGCCGGGCTGGAGGCAACTGCGGGCGAATTCGACATGCGCGCCGCCGACAAGGTGCTGAACCGCTCGGTATTGAACGAGGCCGTCGTCGAACACTGGCAGGCAAAGGCGGCGGACCGGCGCACCATCTTCTTCTGCGCGACGGTCGACCATGCCGATGCGGTGGCCGAGGCCTTCCGTAAAGCTGGAGTGACGGCCGAGACGATCTCGGGCGAGATGCCATCGCGGACGCGCGCCGACCTCATCGCCCGGTTCGACCGGGGCGAGGTGCAGGTGCTGACGAACTGCATGGTCCTGACCGAAGGGTTCGACAGCCAGCCCGTCGGCTGCATCGGCATCCTGCGCCCCATGCTGCACAAGGGCACCTTCATCCAGGCAGTCGGTCGCGGCCTGCGGCGGGTCGATCCCGCGCGTTTTCCCGGCATTGTGAAAACCGACTGCGTCGTGCTCGACTTCGCGGGCGCGGCGCTCCGGCACGTGTCGCTCGAACAGGAAATCAGCCTCGACGAGGACGATCCTGAGCCCGGCCAGGCACCGTGGAAACTGTGCCCGACCTGTGAGGCCGAATTGCCGCTTGGCGCATCGGTCTGTGATTTCTGCGGTCACGTCTTCACGCGGGAACGTGCAGAGGCTCGACTGCTGACCGCCTTCGACATGATGGAGATCGACCTGCTGGAACGGTCCCCGTTCGCTTGGGTAGCGCTGCATGGCGACGGCCAGGCGATGATGGCGAGCGGGTTCAATGGCTGGGCCGGGGTGTTCCATGATGGCGCGCTCTGGCACGCGCTCGGGCAGCCGAAAGGCAGGGCGATCCGGCCGCTCGCCATCGGCACCCGGGTGGAGGCGCTCGCAGCAGCAGACGATTTCCTGCGCGCCACCGAGACGGGGACCGCCTCGATCAAGAGCCGTCGCTGGCTGAACGACCCGGCGACAATGAAACAGATGGACCTGCTGCAGCGCGCGGGGCACAAGGCCAACGGGCTGGATTTCAGCCTGTCGAAATACGCCGCCAACTGCCATCTGAACTTCCTCTGGAACCGCGGTGCGATCATCGCCGCCGTTCTTGGCCGGGTGGAGCGGTCGGCCGCATGAAACGCCCGAACCCGCTCGCTCCCGACCAGATGACTCCCGCCGAGCGCCGCACTGAGTTGTGCGGCCTGCTGGCCCTCGGGCTGGTTCGGTTGCGGATGCGGGATGGGAGCGAAGTATCTGACGATACTGGAGAACGTTGCCTACACTATCCGCCCGACCAATGCCGTCATGCAACTCCAACTCACCGGAGAAATGCATGAACAAGCCCGATCCCATCCCCGCGCGCTTGGCCGCGCTCAAGACCACGCCGACGCCCGACCTGAAGAAACAGTGGAGAGACCTGTTCGACAGCGAGCCGCCACCGTTCAACCGCCGCTATCTCGAAAGCCGCATCGCTTATCGCATCCAGGAACTCGCCTATGGCGGGCTGAAGCCGGAGACGATCCGGCGCCTTGAGCGGCTGGGCGAGGAACTCGACGGCGGCGACCGGAAGAAGAGCCGGATCCGCGCCGACGCCATGCCCATAGTCGGCACCCGGCTTATCCGCGAGTGGCAGGGCGTCGAGTACGTCGTGACCGTCACCGCAGATGGTTTCGAATGGCAGGGGCGGCCCTACAAGTCGCTGTCGGCCATCGCCCGCGCCATAACCGGCACGCGTTGGAACGGGTGGACCTTCTTCGGGCTGAAGAACCACAGGGGGCGGACATGACGAAACCCGTCGTCCGCAAGCTCCGCTGCGCGGTCTACACCCGGAAATCCTCCGAGGAAGGGCTGGAGCAGGAGTTCAACTCGCTCCACGCCCAGCGCGAGGCATGCGAAGCCTACATCGCCAGCCAACGCTCCGAGGGCTGGGTGCTGGTCCGCGACCAGTATGACGACGGCGGCATCTCCGGCGGCACGCTGGAACGTCCCGGATTGAAGAGGCTGCTGGAGGACATCGAGGACGGTTTGGTCGACGTTGTGGTGGTCTACAAGATCGACCGACTGTCGCGGTCACTGGCCGACTTCGCCAAGCTGGTCGAGGTGTTCGACCGGAACGGCGTGACCTTCGTCTCGGTGACGCAGTCGTTCAACACCACCACCTCCATGGGACGGCTGACGCTGAACATCCTGCTGTCCTTCGCCCAGTTCGAGCGGGAAGTCACCGCCGAACGCATCCGCGACAAGGTCGCCGCCAGCCGGAAGAAGGGCATGTGGATGGGCGGGGTGCCGCCCTACGGCTACCGCGTCGAGAGCCGGAAGCTGGTCATCGACGAGGAGCACGCCGAGCACGTGCGCTGGATCTTCGCCCGTTTCCTCGAGATCGGCTCCTGCACGGAACTGGCGCGGGAGGTTGGCACGCGCGGCATCCGCACACCGCGCGGCAACCGGATCGACAAGAAGTACCTCTACCGGATGCTGTCGAACCGGGCGTACATCGGCGAGGCGGTCCACAAGGGCGAGAGCTATCCCGGAGAGCACGACGCGATCATCGACCGTGAGACATGGGACCGCGTCCACGCCATCCTGCGGGAGAGCCCCCGGAAGCGGGCCGCGCGCACCCGCGCCGAGACGCCGGCTCTGCTGAAGGGGCTGCTGTTCGGGCCCGATGGCGCCGCGTTCTCCCCGACGCACACCCGGAAGGGTGGCAAACTCTATCGCTACTACGTCAGCCAGACGGTGCTGAAGCACGGCGCTGGATCTTGCCCTGCGGAGCGCATGCCCGCGGGCGAGATCGAGGCGGCAGTCCTCGACCAGCTACGCGCCGTATTCCGCCAGCCCGAGATCGTGGCGGGGACATGGAAGGCGGCGCACGACCACGCCGACGACATCACCGAGGCCGACGCACGCGCGGCCTTGCAGCAGCTCGACCCGCTGTGGGATGAACTGTTCCCCGCCGAGCAGGCGCGAATCGTGGCGCTGCTGGTCGAGCGCGTCGACATCGGCACCGGGGGGCTCGACATCCGGCTGCGGGTGGATGGCCTGCAAAGTCTTGCGCGCGAGATGATGGCAGGCGGCATGGGAGCGGCCGCATGAAACCTGCCGCCACACGCGACACCATCACGCTGCACGTCCCCTTCCGCCTGGTCAAGCGCGGCGGGCGCAAGGAGGTGCAACTGCCCGACGGCGCGCCGGTTCAGCGGCGGACCGACAACACGCTGGTCAAGGCGCTGGCCCGTGCGTTCCGCTGGAAACGGATGCTGGAATCGGACCAGTTCGCCACCATCAACGAACTGGCAGAACATGAAGGAATCGCGGCGCCGTTCCTGACGCGAACCATGCGGTTGGCGCACTTGGCCCCGGAAATCGTCGAGGCCATTCTCGACGGTCGCCAGCCCCGAGTGCTGACCCTGGAACAGATGCGAAAGCCGTTGCCCCTCGATTGGGCGGAGCAGAAAGACCTGCTGTTGCAGTCGGATCATCAAGCCCGGCGACCCGGAAAACAGGGGATCCACGGCAGCAACCGGAAATGCTAGCGTAACGAAAAAGGGGCAGGCATGAGCATTGTTTTCACTGTTGGATACGAAGGCACGGACATCGATCGCTTTGTTCGGACCCTGAAGGCAGCCGGGGTGCAGCAACTGGCGGACGTGCGCGCAGTGGCAGTATCCCGAAAGCCTGGATTCTCGAAAAACAAGCTGGCCGCCAAACTCGCCGAAGAAGGGATCGAATACCTCCACTTCGTCGCCCTCGGCGACCCGAAGCCCGGTCGTGATGCCGCGCGAGCGGGCGATTTCGACGGCTTCAGGGAGATCTACGGCGCTCACATCCTCACAACCGAAGCGCAGGATGCCTTGCGGAGCTTGACCGAAGCGGTCCAGGGTGCGCCAACCTGTCTGATGTGTTTCGAGCGCGACCCTGCAACCTGCCATCGCACCATTGTCGCCCGCGAAGTGTCCGAAGCCCTCGACTTTGATATTTTTAACCTTTTTGCCGACGATCCTGAACGCTATGTCCGTCACGCTGCAAAGTTGCCGCGTTTCCATCCTTGTGAAAGCGTTACCGCAGCGTAGCGCCAAACACGGGGAAACGGTCTGTTGCGCCGGGGTCACGTACGACGGCGAATTCAAGCGTCTGTTCCCGATCCGGTTTCGGCATCTGTCCGGCGACAGTTCTTTCAAGCGGTGGGACTGGGTCAGCTTCAAATACCGACGACCGACACGGGACCGTCGGCCGGAAAGCTGCCGTGTCATGGAAGACACATCAGGATCGAAGGCAAGATGCCGCGCAAGGATCGCGCGCCTTTCCTGAACCGGCTCGTATCCGGCTCGGCGGCTGCTGCGGCCGCCGAGGGCAAGTCGCTGGCTTTGGTCCGGCCGCGCAACCCGCATTTCTTCTACAAGGCCAAGAGTCCGGAGCAGATCGAGAAGGAACGACAAACCTACGCCGAGGCCGCGCGCCAGGGCTCCTTCTTCGATGACGAATTGAAGGCGCTGGAGCCGAGCCCATACGAGTTCCGGTTCAAGTTCGAAGATGACGCCGGTGCCCACGATTACGCCAACGGCGACTGGGAAGCCCATGCGATGTTCTTCAACGGGCGCCGCCGGGAGGGATCGGACCAGGCCGCGCTGGAGTGGATGAGCCGGACGTTCAACGAAGAGTATCGCGAGCGCGGCATGCTGTTCTGTCTCGGCAACGTGGCAAGCCGGCCGCAGACCTGGCAATTGCTCGGGGTCTTGCGGGTCGACGATACCGGGCAGCAGGCACTGTTCTGACGTCCAGCCCGAAAGGGATGCCACGGCTGGCCCGGATTGACCGCCCCTGATCGCCTTTCGCGGGTATTCGGTTTGCGAACGCCCCCGTGCGCGGCTTAGTCTGGCGCCATAAAAGGCGGGAATGTCAGCCCAAATTCCGGAGCGCCGACCGACCGCCGCCAGCAGAGAGACAGTGAGACAGATGACACCCGCCATCCGCGCGATCCACGATTTCACGCGTGCAACACCCGCAGAACCCCACGCGCGGAGGGCGAATTCCGACCACCAAGAGGTTTCCACGTGTCGCGACTGACCGACCTGATCGCACGGGCCAAGGCGAAGGACCCCGCGCTCGGCGACGAGCTGGAACGCGAATTCAGGGCGCTGGCCTCGCGCCGCGCCTTCGGGCTCAATTTCGAGCGCCACCGCCCCGAAAGCGTGGAGCTTCCCGGCCGGCCGATCCGGCGGGGCGACAAGGTGCGCATCCTTCCCCCGCGCGGCTCCACGAAAAAGGGCGATCCGCGCCTTTGGCGGGTGCTGCGCATCGAGGAGGATGGCGCACGCCCCACCGCGCATCTGGCGCCGCTGGACGGGGCCGAGCCCGAGGCGGCCACGGCGCCGGTCGAAGACCTGGTCGTGATGGCCGAGTTTCGCGACTACATCTATCCCGGCCTTGTCAGCACCGGCCGGGTGGCGCGCGGCGGCGACAAGCCCTTTCACAGCGTGATCAACGGCGAGAACTTCCATGTGCTCGAGGCGCTGACCTTCACCCATCGCGGCCGCATCGACGCGATCTATATCGACCCGCCCTACAACACCGGGGCGCGGGACTGGAAATACAACAACGACTATGTCGAGGCCGAAGACCTCTATCGCCATTCCAAGTGGCTGGCCTTCATGGAGCGGCGGCTGAAGGTGGCGAAGGAGCTTCTGAACCCCGAAAACTCGGTCCTGATCGTGACCATCGACGAGAAGGAATATCTGCGCCTGGGGCTGCTGCTGGAACAGACGTTTCCGGAGGCGGATGTCGAAATGGTAACCAGCGTAATCAGCGCAAAAGGCGCGGTGAGACCGGGGCGGTTCTCACGGGTCGAAGAGCATATCTTTTTCGTTTTCATTGGGTCAGCGAAGATCAATTGGTGGGTCAGTAATATGCTCCCTTCCGGCCCGGAGGATGAAATTTCTGAAAGGGACGCAGGGCCCAAGCCGATCCAATGGCTACTACTTCGCAGGCGAGAGCCTACGAGCATTCGTAGCGCGCGTCCTAATCAATTCTACCCAATCTTTGTAAATAGCTCAGACGGAACAATACGCTCTATAGGGGATCCCATTCCCCCAGAAACCGATCGGCATTCTGTTGACTCTCCCGAAGGCACAACGGCGCTGTGGCCAATCAAACCAGATGGAACTGAAATGCTTTGGGGTCTCACACCGGAGGTTCTCCGCCGGAATCTCGAAAAGGGCTACGTTCGGATAAACAACTGGGAACCGAAAAATAAAACCGGATCAGTCCAGTATCTCCAAAAAGGCACTATTGAAAAAATCGAATCTGGTGAGATTGTCATTACGGGTTACGCCGATGATGGATCTGTTCAGGGTCATACAGCCCCGGGAGTGCTACAAGGAAAGTCTCCAAAGAGAATCTGGAACATGCGCTCCCACAATGCGGAGACTGGTGGGACAAACCTTCTGTCGGCGCTGCTCCCCAAGCGCCGGTTCCCCTTTCCCAAATCCCTCTACGCGGTCGAAGACGCCCTGCGCTTCTTCGTCGCTGACAAGCCCGAGGCGATCATTCTCGATTTCTTCGCCGGCTCCGGCACCACGGCGCATGCGGTGATGCGGCTCAACCGGCAGGATGGCGGGCGGCGGCAATGCATCTCGGTCACCAACAACGAGGTCGCCGCCGACGAACAGAAGGCGCTGCGCCAGGACGGCCTGCGCCCCGGCGATCCGGACTGGGAGAAATGGGGCATCTGCGAATACATCACAAAGCCCCGCATCGAGGCCGCGATCACCGGCCGCACGCCCGAGGGCGCGCCGATCAAGGGCGACTACAAGTTCACCGACGAATTCCCCATGGCCGAGGGCTTCGAGGAGAACGCCGAATTCTTCACGCTGACCTATGAAAGCCCCGTGGCGGTGCATCACAACCTGGCCTTCCAGCGCATCGCGCCCTTGCTGTGGCTGCGCGCGGGCGCCCGCGGCCGGCGCATCGACACACTGCCCGAACAGGGCTGGGAGGTGGCCGATACCTACGGTCTGCTCATCGATCTCGACCGCGCGGCGGAATTCTGCGCCGCGGTCGAGGCGGCCGAGGGGGTGAAGATCGCCTATGTCGTCACCGATGACGACCGGCGCTTTCAGTCCGTCGCGCGGCGGCTGCCGGCAGAGGTGGAGCCGATCCGGCTCTACGAGGCCTATCTTTCCAATTTCCGCTTTTCGATGGGGCGCTGAGGCATGAAGTTCACGCTCAAGGATTACCAGGAAGACGCTGCCCGCGATGTGCTGGACAACCTCAAGGACGCGGCGATGTTCTGGCGCGAGCGGGGGCGCAAGACGGCCTTTTCGCTGACGGCGACCACCGGCGCCGGCAAGACCGTGATGGCCGCGGCCGTGTTCGAGGCGCTGTTTCATGGCGACGACACCTTCGATTTCGAGGCCGATCCCGGCGCCGTGGTGATCTGGTTCAGCGACGACCCCTCGCTGAACGCGCAATCCCATTTCCGCCTGCGCGAGGCCTCGGACCGGCTGAGCCTGTCCGACCTGGTGATCGTCCAGAACACCTTTCAGCGCGAGAAGCTGGAGCCGGGAAAGGTCTATTTCCTGAACACCCAGAAGCTGAGCAAGACGAGCCTTCTGGTGCGCGGTCATGACCCCGACGATGCCGGGGTAGAGACCGAAGGCGGCGTGCCGCTGATGCCCGATGCGCGGGCCTTCACGATCTGGGACACGATCCAGAACACGATCGAAGACCCTGACCTGATGCTCTACCTTGTGCTTGACGAGGCTCACCGGGGGATGGGCGGCACCGGCAACGGCGGTGAGAGACGGACAATCGTTCAGAGGCTTATCAACGGCCACGGCACGGTTCCGGGGATCCCGATCGTCCTCGGGATCTCGGCGACGGTCGAGCGGTTCAACGCAGCCGTGGCCAACATGACCGACCGCACGATCCTGCCCAACGTCGTGGTGGATTCGGCCAAGGTGCAGGCGTCGGGCCTGTTGAAGGACACGATCATCCTCGACGTGCCAAACGAGGTCGGCCAGTTCGACACGGTGCTGGTGCGGCGCGGGACCGACAAGCTGAAGGAGATCACCGCCGCCTGGGAGGCCTATGCGGCGGAACAGGGCATGACCGAAGCTGTCGTGCCGCTAATGGTTCTTCAGGTGCCGAATACGCCTGACCCCGACGAGATCGGGCGCGCGCTCGATACCATATACGAACGCTGGCCCGATCTGCCCGACGATGCCGTGGCGCATGTGTTCGGCGACCACACCACCCAGACATTCGGCCGCCATTCCATTCCCTACATCTCCCCGGAACGCGTGCAGGAATCGACCTGGGTGCGGGTGCTGATCGCCAAGGATGCGATCAGCACGGGCTGGGATTGCCCGCGGGCCGAGGTGATGGTCTCGTTCCGGCCGGCGCGCGACAGGACGCATATTACCCAGCTGCTCGGCCGGATGGTCCGGACACCCCTTGCACGGCGCATCGCGGGCAACGAAAGGCTCAATGCCGTCGACTGCATGTTGCCGCTCTTCGACAAGAAGTCGGTGACGGAAATCGCCAAGGCGCTCATGTCGGGCGGCGACGGGGGCGAGGAGCTGCCCGGCCGCCGCGTGCTCGTCAATCCCGAGGAGTTGAAGCCGAATCCGGCCATCCCCAAGGAAGTCTGGGAAAAGCTGACGTCGCTTCCCTCGCAGGCCTTGCCGAAAAAACACGCAAAGCCGGTCAAGCGCCTCACCGCCCTTGCGCACGAGTTGGCAGCGGACGGGCTTTTGCCCGGGGCCGGCAAGAAGGCCCACGCCGAGATGCACAAGGTGCTGAATGCCGCGAGGGAGCGCTACAAGGAAGAGATCGCGAATGCCCGCAACGCCGTTCTCATGGTCGAGGGCGTCGCCGTCGGTGTCGATCTTGATGCCGGCGAAATGTCCTTCGACGATTTCATCGAGGCCGCCGACTTCGCCGTCATTGATGACGCATTCCGTCGAGCAGGACGTGTCCTCAGCCCGGATCTTGCGACCACATATTGTGAGGCCTTGGCGAAATCGGAGGGCGATCCGGCCGACCTCGAAGCGGCACTGATCGAAGCACGTGTCACCATCGCGGCTATCGGAATGGTGCCGGGAGTGAAGACCTATCTTGAAGATGAAGCCGAAAAACTGGCCAACGACTGGCTGACCAGATTCAGGGTCGAAATCAGGGGACTTTCCGATGAGCGGCAGGAAGTCTATCGCCAGCTTAGGGAAATGAGTGCTCATCCGCTGGACGTCGATCTGGCCGAGCCGAAGTCCTGGATGCAACCCACAACCGTTCGAGAGGCCGACGGAACCGAAACACCTCTGCCGCGACATAAACGCCACCTGATGTGCGCGACTGACGGGCTTTTCCCGGAAGACTTCAATTCATGGGAAGCCGACGTGATCGCGGCAGAACTGAAACGACCGGATGTCGTTGGGTGGTACCGCAACCCATCTCGGGCCAGTCAGGATTCACTGGGCGTCACATACGAGAACGACGGAGAGACCAAGATCGTCCGGCCAGACTTCATCATTTTCGCGCGCCTGCCGGATGGGTCAATTGCGGCTGACATTGTCGATCCTCACGGAACGCAGTTCGGCGATGCCATTCCCAAGCTGAGAGGACTGGCGGCCTACGCGGAAAAGCACGGTCACGTTTTCCGGCGGATCGACGCAATCGCCAAGGTCGGCGAGCAATATCGCGTCCTGGATCTCAAGGAGCCCTCTGTCCGCGCCGCAATCAAGTCGGCGACATCAATCAAGAGCCTTTATGACAGTGCCCCTGCCCAAGACTATCACTTGTGAGCTGCGAAGTTTCGAGACGGGTCCCGGTCGCCAAGCAGTTGGATTCTGCAAACAAGTCACATAGCTGTCCCAAAAGTTCCTTTTGCAATCAATTAATCACGCCTGTTAACCGCAATGAGGCGGTTAACAGGTCCGGAGAATACTGGGCATAAGAGAACGAATCTGTATGCTCGGGCCCGGAGGCGGTGAATAGTCCCTCCCGCATAACCCTCGAAAACAACGGAAAAATCCGGCCGCAGCCGGATCGGGAGAACGCTTTCGCGAGGGCAAGTGGCGGATGGGGTGGGATTCGAACCCACGAGGCGGTTTCCCGCCTGCCGGTTTTCAAGACCGGTGCCTTCAACCTCTCGGCCACCCATCCCAGGCAGCAGATTCGATCGCGTAGCAGACTTCTCCGGCCCGAGAAACCCCCGACGGCGGTGGCGGGGCGAGGGCGGCGACCCGCCCGTTCCGTCTCGTGGCGTGCGACGGCGTGACCGTGCCGGCGCATTTGCCACGATATGCGCCGCCGCCCTGGAGAACGCCACCTCAGGGAAGATCCAGCCCGGAGGCGCAAGCGTAATTGGCAAGCGGATCAGGGAGAAAGTCGGGATGGTACGTCCTGCGCGTGTTGCCGCCATTGCGGCGATTGCGATCATGCTGGCGGTGGATGACAGCCGGCCCCGCGCCGATGCGCCGATGACGGCCGCCGAGATCGCCAGAACGATCAGCGGCAAGAGGGTATATCTGCGCACGCCATTCGGCGGGGAATTTCCGCTGTACTATCGTCCGGGTGGCATCGTCGACGGCAGCGGCGAGGCGCTCGGCCTCGGCCGGCTGATGCGCCCGACCGACACCGGCCGCTGGTGGGTGGAAGGCGATCGTCTCTGCCAACAATGGCAGTCCTGGTACGACGGCCGCCGATACTGCTTCACGCTTGTGCGACAGGGGCCAAACGAACTCGCCTGGCAGCGCGACGACGGCCTGGCGGGAACCGCGCGCATCGATGATTGAGCCGCCCGGCACCCCCGCCTCGAACGGCGCCCGCGCCGGCGCCTCTCCGATGGCGCCCTGCCGCAGTTAGGCCGCATTCTCGGCGGACCAAGGATCGGATCGAAGATCCGCGCGCGACGGCTCGTCGGGTTGGATCACGGATTTTGCAGTGCGGTTTACGGCGCTGTAAGCTGGTTGTGGCAGAGTCGTCGCAGACGATGCGGGGGAGGGTATCGGTCCCGTGGGCGGGGGCGGTGCCCGAGCGGACGGGGTAGATGAAGACGGGACGGGGGACAATCGGCTCGCTGGCGATGGCCGCCCCGATTGGGCGACGAGAACGGCCGCGCGGCCCTTCCGGGGCGCTGCCGTCCGGGTCTCGTCTGGCCGGTTGCGCCGCGATGGCGATCATCGCTGCCGTGCTGGCAGGCTGCACTGCCACCACCGCGAGCAACAAGCTCGGCGTCACCGCCAGTCCGCGCGTCGTGCCGGTCGGAGCGCCGGTGCCCAGCGGCGGCGGCACCTACAAGCTCGGCCAGCCGTACAGGATCGCCGGCAAGACCTTCGTGCCGCGTGAGGATCCGGGTTACGACGAGATCGGTCTCGCATCCTGGTACGGTGGTGATTTCCATGGCCGCCGCACCGCCAATGGCGAAATCTTCGATTCCACAGCCCTGTCCGCGGCTCATCCGACACTGCCGCTGCCAACCTATGCCAGGGTCACCAATCTCGAAAACGGCAAGTCGGTGGTCGTGCGTATCAACGACCGCGGCCCGTTCGCGCACAATCGGCTGATCGACCTGTCGAAGCGTACGGCCGAAGTGCTGGAATTCAAGCACACCGGGACGGCCAAGGTGCGCGTCCAGTACGTGGGGGCGGCGCCGCTGGATGGCAACGATGGCCAATGGCTGACGACGACGGTCCGATATGACGGGCAGCCGGTCGCGCCGGTGATGCTGGCCACGGCCCCTCAGGTGCCCGCCCAGGTACCTGTGCAGCCATCCGTCCCGACACCTGCACAGGCACCGGCTCAGGTCGCCGCGCTCGACGGCGGCGCAGAGGCACCGCAAGGCTTGGCGCCTGTGCCGCAGATGGGCTTCACACAGCCGACGCCGGCCGCCTTTGGGACGGCTCCCGCGTCGCCAACGCCGACGCCGCAGGTCCCGGTCGGCGGCAATGTCACCTACCGGTGGGTTTCGGGCTACACGTCGCCACCGGTCGCGTCCTCGGAGATCTTCGGCGCCTTCGCCGCCTTCGATGACGGCCGGGACATCGTCCTTGTGATCTCGTCGCTGCCGCTCGCGCCCGAGCCGCTGCCGCAGCGCTAGCTTCCCGCCGCACTCCGGACCGCCGGCGCGGCTTTACCGCAAGGGGGCAGATTGGTATCACGGGCTTCGACGCCGAACGGACGCCAACCGCGAGATGTCAGTGCACTGGACAGCCAGGACGCATCGCCCCGACCGTCGCCCCTGGAATGCCGTCTTCGCGCGTGCGGTGGTCGTCCTGCTTGGCCTGGTTGTCGCCGCAAGCCCGATAGCGCAGGCTCAGCCAATTGAGACGGCGGCGCCATCGGCCTACATGATCGATGATGCCACGGGCACCATCCTGATCAGCAAGAACCCCGACACGCCGCTGGCCCCCGCCAGCATGGCCAAGCTGATGACGCTGGAACTCGCCTTCCAGGCGATCAAGGAAGGGCGGCTGTCGCTCGACGACGAGTTCTTCATCTCGGAAAACGCCTGGCGACGTGGCGGCGCGCCATCGAGGACATCCACGATGTTCGCCGCGGTCAAGTCAAACGTACGACTTGAGGATCTGCTGCGCGGCATCATGGTGCAGAACGCCAATGACGCCTGCATCGCCATCGCCGAGGGCATGGCCGGCAGCGAGGCTGCCTTCGCCGGGCTGATGAACCAGCGCGCACGCGAACTCGGCCTGACGCACAGCACGTTCGTCAACGCGACCGGGCTGCCGGAGCGCGACGGACCGCGCCAGACGATGTCGACACGCGACCTCGTGACCCTCGCCCGGCATGTCATCAACGAATATCCGGACCTCTACAGGCTGTTCTCGGAGCCTGAATTCACCTGGAACAAGATCCGGCAGACCAACAGGAATCCCTTGATCGGACAGACGATCGGGGTCGACGGGCTGCTGACCGGATACGACGAGACGGACGGATTCGGGATGATCGCCTCGGCTGTTTTGGACGGTCAACGCATCATCGTCGCCGTCAACGGGCTCAAGACCAGTAACGAACGCTTCTCCGAGGTCCAGAAGCTGCTCGGCTGGGCGGCGCGCTCGTTCGAGAAGCTGTCGCTGTTCGCCGCCGGCGAACCGGTCGGCGCCATCGGCGTCTATGGCGGCGAAATCGGCAGCGTGCCGGTCGCCGCGCATCAGCCGATCGAGGTGCTGATACCGCGTGGAGTACGCTCGAAGCTGAGGGCGCGGATCGTCTACCTGGGGCCTTTGCGGGCCCCGGTGGCCGAGGGCCAGCGCGTCGGAGAGTTCCAGGTCTTCAATGATGACCAGCTTATCGGCACGGCGCCGGTCTTTGCCACCCGCGATGTCGATGTCGGTCCGCTGTACAGCCGCGCGCTCGATGCCGCCTATCAGATGGTGGTCGAGCTGATCCATTCCGGCGTCGACGCCGCAACCAACCGCTAGACCATAGGCCGATGCAACCCGGCCGCTTCATCACCTTCGAAGGAGGCGAGGGGACCGGCAAGAGCACGCAGATCGAACGGCTGGTCGAACGGCTTCGGGCGCGCGGGCTCGACGTCGTTCAGACCCGTGAACCGGGCGGAACACCACGTGCCGAGACCATTCGCCGCGCGGTGCTTTCGGGAAGGGTTGCCGCGCTCGGCCCGTTCGCCGAGGCGCTGATGATGAATGCCGCGCGCGACGATCACCTGGCCGAGCTCATACGTCCTGCGCTGGCCAGAGACGCCTGGGTCGTCTGCGATCGCTTCGCGGATTCGACACGCGCCTATCAGGGCGCCCTGGGTGGGGTGACGACGGAGGTTCTTGCGGCGCTTGAGGACCTGGTGGTCGGCGATACGAAACCCGACCTGACGATCATCCTCGACCTCGATCCGGAAATCGCCCTTGCCCGTGCCCGCGCGAGAACCCGCGCCGAGGGAGGGGCGGGCGATCGCTTCGAGGACGAGGGGCTTCATACCCATCGCAAGCTCCGTCAGGCCTTTCTCGACATCGCCGCGGCCGAACCGGACCGCTGCGTGGTGATCGACGCCTCGGGCAGCGCCGACGAGGTGGCCGAGCGGGTGTGGAGGGTGGTGAGCAACCGCCTCGGACTCGAGGATGCAAGGCAGGTGGAGCGAACGGCGTGACCGGGGAAGTTCCGACCTCCTTCCGGCTCGCGCCCTCCGACAGGGCCGAAGGCCTGCTCGGCCATGCGGCCGCCGAGCAGGCGCTCCTCGAGGCCTACCGGTCGGGACGGATGCATCATGCCTGGCTGATCGAGGGTCCGCAGGGCATTGGCAAGGCAACGCTCGCCTACCGGTTGGCGCGGTTCGTTCTGGCCCACCCGGATCCGGCGATGCCGGCCGTGGCCGGTGCCGCCGACCTGTCGCTCGAACGCGACCATCCGCTCATCCATCAGGTCGCCGCCCGGGCTCATCCGGATCTGCTGGTGCTGGAGCGGATCGCCGAGGAGGAAGGAAAGGCCCTGAAGACCGTCATCCAGGTCAAGCAGGTGCGCCGCCTCGTTCGCCTGCTCGGATCGACGCCCGCCGCAGGCGGATGGCGCATCGTGATCGTCGATCCTGCCGACGATCTCAACGTGGAGTCCGCCAATGCGCTGCTGAAGTCCCTCGAAGAACCACCATCGCGCACGCTCTTCCTGCTGGTCGCGCACCGGCCGGGCCGACTGCCGCCGACGATCCGTTCGCGTTGCCGGCGCATCGAGCTCAGACCGCTTCCGCAGGCGCTCGTCGCCGGAGCGCTCGCCGCGGCCGGATTTGACGCCGCGACGGTGGATGTCGCGAGCCGCCTCGCCGATGGGAGCCTCGGGCTTGCGCTCGAAATGGCCTCCGCCGACATCGCCGAGCCCCTGCGCACCCTCGAGACGATCCTCGCGTCGATGCCGCGGCACGATCCCATTGCCGCAATCTCGCTCGCTGAAGCGGCTGGACGGCGGGGACAGGAGCAGCTCTATGCGATCATGGTGACGCTCGTGCGCGACTGGATCTCCTCCCGCGTCAAGGCTGCCACCACGCGGGGCGAACCTGTGGCTCGCCTTGCACCCTGGGCGGAGGTATGGGAAAAGGTCACCCGCGTGCTCGACGAGACCGAACGTCTCAAGCTCGACCGCACCAAAACCCTTCTGGCGGTGTTCAGGCTGGTTTCCGCCGCGACTGCCCGGGACGCGGCCCGCGTCTAGGCGCCGCCGCGGGCGGACCGGCTACCCCTGCGAGGCCGATCGCTTCCATGACCTCAAAGTTCTACATCACGACGCCGATCTTCTACCCGAACGGCGTTCCACATATCGGCCATGCCTACACAGCCCTGGCCTCCGACGTGCTGGCACGGTTCCACCGTCTCGATGGCGCCGACGTGTTTTTCCTGACCGGAACCGACGAGCACGGCCTGAAGATGCAGCAGACCGCGCAGAGGCAGGGCCTCACACCGCTCGAGCTCGCCACGCGCAATGCCGGCGTCTTCAAGGATCTGTGGGCCCGACTCGACATCACCTATGACGATTTCATCCGCACCACCGAGCGGCGACATCACCGGGCCTCCGAAGCGATCTGGCAGCGGATGGTGGACAATGGCGACATCTACCTCGACACCTATGCCGGCTGGTATTCGGTCCGGCAGGAGGCCTTCTTCGACGAGTCGGAGACGACGGTCGGCGAGGATGGCGTGCGCCGCGAACCGCTCGGCTCGCCCGTGGAATGGGTCGAGGAGGAGAGCTATTTCTTCCGTCTCAGTGCCTATGGCGACCGGCTGCTCGCTCATTACGAGGCGAATCCGGACTTCATCGCCCCGCCGGAGCGGCGCAATGAGGTGGTGAGCTTCGTCAAGGGCGGCCTGCAGGATCTGTCGGTCTCCCGCACGACCTTCGACTGGGGCGTCAGGGTTCCCGGCAACGATCGGCACGTGATGTATGTGTGGGTCGACGCGCTGACCAACTACATCACCGCGGTCGGATATCCCGAGACGGAAAGCGCACAGTTCCGCAAGTGGTGGCCGGCCGACATTCACGTGATCGGCAAGGACATCATCCGCTTCCACGCGGTCTACTGGCCGGCCTTCCTGATGTCGGCAGGGGTCGAGCTTCCCAGGCGCGTCTTCGCGCATGGCTTCCTGTTCAACCGCGGCGAGAAGATGTCGAAGTCGGTCGGCAACGTGGTCGATCCGTTCGCGCTCATCGATCACTACGGCGTCGACCAGGTCCGCTACTTCTTCCTGCGCGAGGTGCCGTTCGGTCAGGACGGCAATTACAGCCACGACGCCATCGTCCAGCGCATCAATGCCGACCTGGCCAACGATCTCGGCAATCTCGCCCAGAGGTCGCTGTCGATGATCGCCAAGCATTGCGAGGGACGGCTCCCCGCGCCCGGCGTGCTGTCGGCTGACGACGAGGCGATGCTTGCCACTGCTGACGGATTGCTGGCCAAGGCACGTGCCGCGATGGCGCAGCAGCAGCTTCACATCGTCCTCTCGGACATCTGGGCTGCCGTTGGCGACGCCAACCGGTATTTCGCCGCCCAGGAGCCCTGGGCACTGCGCAAGACCGACCCCGGGCGGTTCGCGACCGTGCTGTACGTGACCGCCGAGGTCCTGCGCCAGATCGGTATTCTGATCCAGCCGGTGACGCCGACGGCGGCGGCGCGGCTGCTCGACAGCGTCGGCGCGCCCCCTGGCGCCCGGCGCTTCGCAGATCTCGGCGCGGCCGGGCGTCTCGTACCGGGCGCGGTGCTGCCGGCGCCGACGCCGGTGTTCCCGCGCTACGTCGAGACGGGCGAGGGTGCCTGACGGCATGATCGTCGACAGTCACTGCCACCTCGATTTTCCCGATTTCGCGGACGATCGCGACGATGTCGTTGCCCGGGCTCGCGCGGCAGGCGTCGGCCGGATGATCACCATCTGTACCCGTATCCGCCGCTTTGCCCAGGTGAGGGTGGTCGCCGAGACCTATCCCGACGTCTTCTGCTCGGCCGGCACGCATCCGCATAATGCCGGCGAGGAGACCGACGCCACGCTCGCGGACTATCTGGAGGCGGCGCGCCATCCGAAGGTAGTCGCCATCGGTGAGGCCGGGCTCGACTACCACTACGACTTTGCGCCGCGCGACGCGCAACTCGCGGGGTTCCGGCTGCAGATCGAGGCGGCCCGCCGAACGGGACTGCCGCTCGTCATCCATTCGCGCGAGGCCGAAGCCGACACCGAGGCGATCCTGCGCCAGGAAATGGCCAGGGGACGGTTCGAGGCGATCCTGCACTGCTTCAGTTCCAGTGCCGAACTCGCCCGGGCCGGTCTCGAACTTGGCCTGTATGTCTCGTTCTCCGGGATTGTCACGTTCCGGCGGTCGGACGAGCTGCGCGCGATCGCGGCGTCGATTCCGGTCGACCGGCTGCTCGTCGAGACCGACGCACCGTATCTCGCCCCGATGCCGCACCGCGGCCACCGTAACGAACCGGCTTATGTCGTCGACACGGCCAGGATCCTCGCAGAAGTCCGCGGCGTCGACTACGACACGCTGGCGCGGCAGACGACCGCCAACGCGTTCCGTCTGTTCCGCCGGATGCCGCCATTCGAGTCCGTCTCAGCCTCATGACCTGGCGCGCCACGATTCTGGGCTGCGGATCGTCCGCCGGGGTTCCGCGCGTGGCCGGCGGCTGGGGCGCGTGCGATCCGGCCGAACCTCGCAACCGTCGTCGCCGCTGCTCGATCCTCGTCGAGCGCACCGGGCGGGCAGGGCGCACCACGGTCCTTGTCGACACCTCGCCGGACCTGCGCGAACAGTTGCTTGACGCGCAGGTGAGCTGGCTCGATGGCGTGCTGATGACCCACGACCATGCCGACCACACCCACGGCATAGACGACCTGCGCCCGATCGTCATTCACAACCGCAAGCGCATCGACGTCTACATGGAGGCGGAGGCGGCGGAACGCATCACCAGGCGGTTCTCTTACTGCTTCACTGCCCCCGACGACAGCCCCTATCCACCGATCCTGACGGCTCGCGAGATCGTCCCGGGAACGCCGGTCGTGATCGGCGGGGAGGGGGGCGACATCGTTGCCGACCCCTTCCCGGTCCTGCACGGACCGACCGTCGCACTCGGATTCCGCTTCGGCGGTCTCGCCTATACGCCGGACATCAGCGATATTCCCGACGAGAGCCTCGACAGGCTCACCGGGCTCGACGTCTGGATCGTCGATGCGCTGCGATTTGCGCCGCATATCAGCCATTTCAGCCTGAACGACGCGCTCGGCTGGATCGACAGGCTGAAGCCGAAGCGCGCGATCCTGACCAACATGCATGTCGACCTCGACTATGCCACGCTGAAGGCGCAGCTTCCTCCCGGCGTCGAACCCGCCTATGACGGACTCGCGATCGCGTTCCGGGGTTGATCAGGCGGCAGCCTCGCCGTCGTCGGCAGCGGCAACCGGGCTGACCGGCGAGACGACATAGACGCCGCGGTTACGTCCGCTCCGCTTCGCCTGGTAGAGCGCCTCATCGACATTGCGAAACAAGGTCTCGGCGGATCGTCCGTTCTGCGGCCAGAAACCGATGCCGATACTGGCTCCGACACTGACCGAGCCGCCATTGCGCAGCGGGTAGGGCGCGGCGATTCGATCGAGCAGTGCCTCGGTGAAGGCAATGGTCTTTTCGCGCAGGCTCTCCGTGCCGTCCACCGGCAGAAGAACCAGGAACTCGTCACCGCCAATCCGCGCGGCGATCGCGCCGGTCGGCAGTCCTTCCTGGATCCGGCGGGCCACGTCGGCCAGAATCCGGTCGCCGACGGCATGGCCGTGGGTATCGTTGACAGGCTTGAACCCGTCGAGATCGACCTCGAGCGCCGCGAACGGTCGCCCGTCGGCGATCAGCTCCTCGAACCGCGCCGCCAGCAGTCGCCGGTTCGCGAGCCCGGTCAGGGCATCATGCATTGCCAGGCGTTCCAGCCGCTCAGTCATCTCGTTGAAGGCCGCGCCGAGCTCGCGCAGCTCGGCCGGCCCATGCGCAATGGTGATCCGCTTGCCGAGCTCGCCATTCGCGGTGGCCACCGCGGCGTCCCGCATCTGCCTGATCGACCGGAGGATTCCCCGCTCCAGCAGAAACCACACGACGAGTGCGAACAGGGCCAGCCCAGCGCCGAGCATCGCCAGGTCGGCGACCAGCTCGCGCTGCGCGGCCGACAGGACCTCCTCGCGCGACACACCGACAAGGAACACGATGCCCGTCTCCGGCACGTTCGCTCGGCCGAAGATGCGCTCGACGCCGTCAACGTCGGTCACCACCGGCGCCGCAGTCACGTCCGTCGCCATGACGGCCCACAACGCCTTCAGGCGATCCGCTGGCAGACCCGCAAGTCCTGCCCCGCCGTCACGGTGATGGCGCGCAACAAGCGAACCGTTCGGTCCATGCAGGGCCGAGATGACCGTATCGTGGGCGACATCTGTCTGCGCGACGATTTCGGACGCCCAATCGAAGGACAGCGCCGCATGGACGACGTGCACCCGTCGATCCGCGCCGATGACGTGCGCCACAGCCCGCAGACCGCGCACCTGTCCGACATCGACGGCGTGGTAGCCGATGGCAATCTTGTCCGATGGGCCCGGTTGCAGGTGAGTCGGCGCCGGCAGCCAGGCCGCGTCGAGCGGCATGCAGCTCAGGCGCCCGTCGTGACCGAGCTGTACCGCAGTGCTGAAGGCACCGCCACCAGCCGGACAGTCATTCCGGAAATCGTCGTCAGCGACCACCAGCGCCGCCGTCCGCAGCATGCCGCCGAGCGCCTCGATCTGCTGCCGATGCCGGGCTGCCGCGGCCTGCGCCATGGCAGTGACCTTGGATTCGGCTTCCGCAATGGCGTTGCGGCGCTTCGCATCAATGAACTCGACGACAAGGATGGAGGTCGGGATGATCGCCATGACGATGATCGCCGCGAGGTGCGCGCCCAGCCCGGCGCGTCTGATCAATCCGTAGGGAAGCGGCATGGGTCTCGACTTCATCCGGCCGGCTGCGATTGCCCCTCGGGATGTATCGTGGCAGGCAGCCCTTAAGATCGTGCGCAGGCCTTGACTAAAATTCTATCGACAGCGGCAATCGGGGCGTCGCGTGAGAAGATCGTGGCAATCCCATGGGCAAACGACATTCCGGAGCATGGAAACGCCGCCACGCCGGGATCAGCGATCGCCCTCCCGGACAGGGATTTTGGTTCCATAATATATCTTATGCGCCTTATATGCATGGAGCGGGGCGCGGCTTCCCCCGCGAGCCGACCCTCGCGGCGGTCGCGCCAATGACCACGCTCTGCTATAGCGGCGCCAACGCCACGCCGCACGGATCGACCGCATGACGCCATCACGAGACATCCGCACCCTGATCGATCTCATGGCGGCGCTGCGCACACCCGGTTCGGGATGCCCGTGGGATCTTGAGCAAAGCTTCGCGACGATCGCGCCCTACACGATCGAGGAAGCCTATGAGGTTGCCGATGCCATCGAACGCGGCGATGTCGAGGATCTGCGGGATGAACTCGGCGACCTGCTGCTGCAGGTCGTGTTTCATGCGCGAATGGCCCAGGAGGCCGGACTTTTCGATTTCGGCTGCGTCGTCGAGGCCATCACCGCCAAGCTGATCCGCCGGCATCCGCATGTGTTCGGTCCCGACACCGCAGTCCGCACGGATGCCGCGGGCGTGAAGCGGCTGTGGGATGGCATCAAGGCTGCGGAGAAGGCCGAACGGGCGGAGCGATCCGCAACGGCGCCGGAGCCGGCCTCTCTGCTTGACGACGTGCCCGTCGCCCTTCCCGCCCTCACCCGGGCGGTGAAACTTCAGAAGCGGGCCGCCACTGTCGGGTTCGACTGGCCGACCGCCGGTGAGGTCATCGCCAAGATCCGCGAGGAAATCCGTGAGCTCGAAGATGCCGCAAAGGCCGGGGATCGCCAGATGGTGGAGGAAGAGGTCGGCGACTTGCTGTTTGCGGTCGCCAATCTGGCGCGCCACCTGTCGGTTGATCCGGAGACCGCCCTGCGCGAGGCCAACGCCAAGTTCACGCGCCGCTTCCGCCATATCGAGGCGCGTGCCGCGGCCGCCGAGACACCCCTGGCCCGCCTTGGCCTCGAGGAGATGGACAGGTTGTGGCAGGATGCCAAGCGATCGGAGAATCGGCGCTGATCCCAGCCCGTTCAGGCCCCTGAAGTGGGAAAGCGGCGATCGAACTCATCGCGCCGCGAAATCGGAATGTCGACCTCCAGACGCACTCGGCCGGTCTCGGCATCGTCGCTGCGCCCGACCACCGTACAGCGTTCGTAGATCCAGTTGACCGCCGCACCGTCGGAAGCCTCAAGATCGATGCTGCGATGGACAACCTCGCCCTTGAGCCGTTCGTCGATCGCCGCCAGCAGCATTGCCTCCCCCTCGCCCGTGACGGCCGACATCAGGATCGGCCGTACCTGACCGGACTGACGGCCCGCCGAGGCTTCGAGCCTGCCCCGCTCAACGGGATCGAGCAGATCCACCTTGTTGAGCACGTCCAGAACGCGCCCGCTCCCCTCGGCATCGACACCGAGCCGGTCAAGGATGGCCGTCACGTCGGCGGCCTGGGCTGCGCTGTCGGGATGGGAGACGTCGCGCACATGCAGGATCAGATCGGCTTCCAGCACTTCCTCGAGCGTCGCCCGAAAGGCCGCGACCAGGTCGGTGGGAAGATCGGAGATGAATCCCACCGTGTCGGACAGGATCACACGACGCCCACCTGGTAGCCGCACAGCCCGCAACGTCGGATCGAGGGTCGCGAACAACATGTCGCGTGCCAGAACCTCGGCCCGCGTGAGACGATTGAAGAGCGTCGACTTGCCTGCGTTGGTGTAGCCGACGAGCGCGACGACGGGGAACGGCACTCGCCGCCGGCTGTCGCGATGCAGCCCGCGCGTGCGGCGCACGGACTCCAGTTCCTTCTCGATGCGGGCGATCCGCTCCTGGATCAGCCGCCGGTCGGTCTCGATCTGGGTTTCACCCGGGCCGCCGAGGAAGCCGAAACCGCCGCGTTGCCGCTCGAGATGGGTCCACGATCGCACCAGCCGGCTCTTCTGCCAGTTGAGATGCGCAAGTTCGACCTGCAGCCGCCCTTCCCTCGTCCGCGCCCGTTCGCCGAAGATCTCGAGAATCAGGCCGGTGCGGTCGAGCACCTTGGCGTTCCAGGCCCTCTCGAGATTGCGCTGCTGCGCCGGCGTCAGCGGCGCATCGACAACCACAAGGCCGATCTCCTCCGCGAGAATCAGCCCCTTCAGCTCCTCCACCTTGCCCTGACCGATCAGCGTGGCGGGCCGCGGCTCGGCTATGCGCACGATCCCTTGACCGACAATGTCGAGGTCGATCGCCCGGGCCAGCCCGACCGCCTCATCCAGACGCGCCTGCGCCGATCGTGCGTGCGGACCGCCCGCGCTGCTCTGGCGCGTGCGCACCTCCGGTACGACAACGTAGGCGCGCACCGGCGCCCTCGCCGTCTCGTGGGCGAGGCCCGTGTCCCGGCGCCCGCCGGGGCTATGGGAAGCAGACTCGACCGGCGTCAATCAACCTCCGACCGCAGCCCCCTCCTCGGCAGGCTCGAACAACTGGATCGGATGGTTCGGCATGACCGTGGAGATGGCGTGCTTGTAGACCAGCTGGGAATGTCCGTCCCGACGGAGCAATACACAGAAGTTATCGAACCAGGTCACCACGCCCTGAAGCTTGACCCCATTGACCAGGAAAATGGTGAGGGGAGTCTTGTTCTTGCGAACATAGTTCAGGAACGTGTCCTGGAGGTTTTGATGTCGTTCCGCCGCCATTGCTTTTACCTCTTGCCCCGCTGCCGGCATGCAGACGGGTCCTTTTGTGGCTGACCACGCGGTGCTTGTCGGATCGTCCTGCGATCCTTGCCGAATTAGATGGTAAGATGATGCCGCAGGGCAAGGCACGATTTTGCAGTGCACCCCTGCAAGGCCGGCGGCGTTGCACACGCGTCACGAGGCGATTTCCGCGGCCCCGTGAAACAGATCCCGCAACCGCCCGGCAATCGAACCGGGCTTGCCGTTGCCGATCACCGCGTCATCGATTCGGACGACCGGCATCACCAGCTTCGTCGCCGAGGTGACGAAGGCCTCCCGCGCCCGCTTCGCCTCCTCAACGGTGAACGGCCGCTCGACGAGTTCGAGCCCCTCGCGCCGGGCGAGTTCGACCACCACTGTCCGGGTGATGCCTCTCAGTATGCCGCGATCGGCGGGCCGGGTTATCAGCCGTCCGTCGATGTCGACGATCCAGGCATTGGTCGAGGAGCCTTCGGTGACACAGCCATCGCGGTCTACGAACCAGGCCTCGGCGGCGCCAGCCTCCTCTGCCGCCTGTCGGGCGAGGACGTTGGGAAGGAGCGATACTGTCTTGATGTCGACGCGCTCCCAGCGATTGTCTGGAACCGTGATGACGGCGATGCCTTGCTCGGCCACCTTGCCGCCCTTGCGTCGGTCGATCGAACGGGCGGTGACCACGACGGCAGGCGCTACATCCCCCTTCGGGAACGGATGGTCGCGCCGGGCGACGCCGCGGGTTATCTGCAGATAGACCATGCCGTCGCGGACCCGGTTGCGCCGGACGGTTTCGCGCAGCACGTGGCCGAGGGCGGCGCGCGACATCGGCTCGCGGATTCGCAGTTCCTTCAGCGATCGCTCCAGCCTGTCCATGTGGCGGCGTTCGTCGACGAGGCGCCCGTCGAGCACCTCGCAGACCTCATAGACCCCGTCGGCGAACTGGTACCCTCTGTCCTCGACATGGACGCAGGCCTCCGCGTGCGGAACGTAGCGGCCATTCACATAGGCGACACGGGACATGACGATGCGATCTCCCCAGAGTATCGTATGGCGACGGTGCGGCCGGCCGCGCCAAGGTGCAACTCTCATCCGCGCCGCGCCGCATAGACGATCAGGCCGAGCACTGCGACAATCTCGAGCCGCCCCAGGATCATGCCGGCGCACAGCATCAGTCGCGTCCCGCTCCCCAACTCTGCATAGGCGGGCCAGCCAGCGCCCGCCCAGTCGCTGGCGTAGACGGGACCGGCATTGGACAGGGCCGACAGGGCCGCAACGACGGCACCATCATAGGGAATTCCCTCAGCCGCGACCATCAGCGACAGGCCGACGGCGGCCAGGACAAAGGCGAGGAACCCGGACCAGATCGCCTTCATCAGCTGCATGTCGTAAGCTTGGCCAGCCAGCGTCGATGGCCGCACACCGTGCGGATAGACGAGACGGTTCAGTTCCCGGCCGCCTTGCAGCAGCATCGCGCCGACCCGGAATACCTTGATCCCCCCGCCCGTGGAGAAGCTCGCCGCACCGATCGCGACGACCGTCGCGACCACGACCAGCGTGAAGACTTCGAATCCGGCGTATCTGACCTCGAATCCGGTGGTGGTGATCAGCGATGTCGCGGTGAAAAGGCCATCGCGCATGGCCAGCCAGACACCGCGTCCGGAGGCCTCGAAATACCGGTAGCCAGCGATCAGCCCGAGCACCAGGCAAGCGCCGATCATCCACAGGCTCTCCCTGTAGGCAAGGTTGCGGCGACGGCGCAACTGCAGCAGGTCGCGGTGCCACAGCACATTGGTCGCCCCATACAGCATGGCGAGCATGATCACGATCAGTCCGGCGTCGGACACGTATTCGCCAAGCTCGACCGACCGCGGCGTGATGCCACCGGTGGAAACGCTGGAGAATGCGAGCACCAGGGCCTCGAAGGCGTCGAGTTCGGTCGCCGCCAGTGCCAGGAAGGTCAGCGCGGTCGCGCTGAGATAGATCGGAAAGACATCCCGGACGACCAGCACAAGCCGGCGTTTCTCCGGCAATCCGCCGTGCTCGATCATCCGGGCGTGGGTTTCCGGCAGGCCGCCCACGCCGGTCGGCGCCAGCGCCAGCACGACGACGAGCAGCGTCAGTCCGCCGCCGATCCACTGCATCATGCCGAGCCAGAGCACGATCGAGCGCGGCAGCCGCTCCGGCGCAGGCAGCACGCTCGCCCCCGTGGTCGTCAGCGCCGAAACGGCCTCGAAATAGGCGTCGTTCGGCGACAGGCCAACCGCGCCCAGAAACAGCGGCAGCGCGCCGACCAAAGGCAAGAAGGTCCACAGCATCAGGGCGAGCAGATAGCGTTGCGCGGGCCGCAGCCGCCGTTCGCGGCCGCTGAGGCTGAGCATCATCGCGCCGGCGACGAATATGCACAGCACCGTGCTGATCAGGAAATCGACGACCTGCGCCCCCTCCCCCAGTCCCGCCGCGACGATGGCCGGGACGATCAGTGACAGCGACATGGCCGCCAGGAAGTATGCAAAGACGTAGACGACCGGAATCATCAGCGCGGGCGTCGCTCAGAAGAACTCGAGGCTCACCCGGAACATCTGTTCGACACGGCGCACCTGGTCGGCAAGCGCACACATGACGATGCGGTCATGTGGCTGGATCTGCGTGTCGCCGCGCGGCGTGATCACCTTCCCAGCCCTGTAGATGGCGCCGATCCGGATGCCGTCGAACAGGTCGAGCTCGCGCAGCGGCTTGCCGAGCAGGGGTGATGTCTCTAGCGCCTCGGCCTCGATGATCTCCGCCGCGCCATTCTGTACCGAATGCACGGCGCGGATGCGGCCCCGCCGTACGTGCTGAAGGATCTTGGAGACGGTGATCTGGCGCGGATTGACATAGGCCGAAATGCCGAGCGACCGGGTAAGGTCCGGGTAGCCGCGATTGTTGATCAGGCACAGGCTGCGCGAGGCCCCCAGGCGCTGGCTCATGACACAGGCGAGAATATTGACCTCATCGTTGTTGGTGACGGCAACGACGGTATCGGCATCGGTGACATCTGCCTCACGCAGCAGATCCTCGTCCAAGGCGCTGCCATGCAGGACGACGGTGCGTTTCAGTTCGTCGGCGATCGCCACGGCGCGGTCGCGCGAGGATTCGATGACCTTGACGCGGGTGCTGCGCTGCCGGGCCTCGATCTCGCGCGCGACGTAGAAGCCGATGTTGCCACCGCCGACAATCACCACACGCGAGGCTGCCTCCTCCTCGTGTCCGAAGATGCCGAGAGTCCGGCGGACCTGGTCGCGGTCGGCGGCGAAGTAGGCGATATCGCCCACCAGAATCTGGTCCTGGCCGGACGGCACGATGAAGCGGTCGCCGCGCTGCAGGCCGATGACGATGGCCTTGAGATCGGGGAACAGATCGGTCAGCTGGTGGAGTGGTGTATCGACGATCGGGCAATTCTCGTCACAATAGACGCCCGCGACCACCACCTTGCCGTCCGCGAACGTCACGGTGTCGAAAGCACCCGGAAGTGCGAGCCTGCGCAGCACCATCTCGCCGACTTCGACCTCCGGCGAGATGATGACGTCGATCGGAAGATGATCGCGCGAGAACAGGTCCCGCCAGTGTGGTGCCAGGTAGCTCTGCGCGCGCACGCGGGCCACCTTGGTCGGGACGGAGAACAGCGAATGTGCCACCTGGCACGCGACCATGTTGACCTCGTCATGCAGCGTGACGGCAATCAGCATGTCGGCCTGCTCGATCCCGGCCTGGGACAGAACGTCGGGATGTGCGCCATGTCCGACGAAGCCCCTGACGTCCAGCGATTCGGTGATCGACTGGATCAGCCTTGGAGAGCTGTCGATGATCGAGACATCGTTTCCTTCGGCAGCGAGCTTCTCCGCAATGCCGAAGCCGACCTGGCCGGCGCCCGAAATCACGACCTTCATGTGTCTTCGTCCCCGATTGCGCCCGCGCAGCCGAGCGGTTGCGCTTCGGCAGCGGTGTCATACCGCTTTTCCGCCGACTAGCCTACGCCGAGGCTCTTCAGCTTGCGGTGCAGCGCGGACCGCTCCATGCCGACAAACTCCGCCGTGCGGGAAATGTTGCCGCCGAACCGGTTGATCTGCGCGATCAGATATTCGCGCTCGAAGATCTCGCGTGCGTCGCGCAGCGGTAGCGCCAGCAGTTCCTCGGCCCGGCTGTTGCCCGGCGCCGGCGGCAGCGAGGCGCCGACTTCCGCCGGCAGGAGATCGGCCGTGATCACCGCCGATGGATCCCCGCCGGCGAGGATCATCAGCCGCTCCACGTTGTTGCGCAACTGGCGCACATTGCCCGGCCAGTCGTGCGATTGCAGCACCGCCATCGCGTCGGCGCCGATGCGCCGCGGCGGCAGGCCCGAAGAGGCGGAAATCTGCCGCATGAAGAAGTCGATCAGCTCGGGAATGTCGTCGCGACGTTCGGCCAGCGCCGGCACCCGTACCGGTACCACACTCAGCCGGTGGAAGAGATCTTCCCGGAACCGCCCTTCGCGGACCTCGACCTCGAGATCGCGACTGGTCGAAGAAATCACCCGAACATCCACATGGACACGCGTCGAACCGCCGACGCGCTGGAAATTCTGATCGACGAGGACGCGCAGGATCCGGCTCTGCGTCTCGCGCGGCATGTCGGCAACCTGATCGATGAACAGGGTTCCGCCATGCGCCTCCTCGAGCGCGCCGACGATCCGGCGCCCTTCGGCGGTCTCTGTGCCGAACAGCGCCACCTCCATGTTCTCGGGCGTGATCGTGGCCGCGTTGATCACCACGAACGGACCTCCGGACCGCGCCGACAGCGCGTGCAGGGTGCGGGCGGCCAGCTCCTTGCCGGATCCGGAAGGACCCGAGATCAGCACGCGGCTGTTGGTCGGCGCGATGCGCTCGATGGCGTTGCGCAACTGGTTCATGACGCTGGAGCGGCCGATAAGCTGGCCGGCGTCGACGGAGCGCTTCTTCAGATCCTGCACCTCGCGACGCAGCCGCAGCGTCTCCAGGGCGCGCGTTGCGACCAGGACGAGTCGGTCCGCCTTGAACGGCTTCTCGATGTAATCGTAGGCACCGCGCTTGATCGCCGAAACCGCGGTCTCGATGTTGCCATGACCGCTGATCATTACCACCGGCAGGTCTGGATGCTCGCTCTTGATGGCGTCCAGTAGCTCCAGGCCGTCCATACGACTTCCCTGCAGCCAGATGTCGAGGAAGACCATGGAGGGCCGGCGCGCCTGGATCTCTGCCAGCGCCTGATCGCTGTTGGCGGCCGATCGTGCGGCGAATCCCTCGTCCTCCAGGATTCCCGCGACCAGATCGCGGATGTCGGCCTCGTCGTCGACAATGAGAATGTCCTTCGCCATCTAACCCTGCTCCGCCCGCCGCTCCACGAGGGCGGTCTCCTGCCTTTCTGCCGTTCCGTCCGCCTGCTGGGTAGCGGCACGCGCGAAACGAGGGAAGGTCAGCCGCACCCAAGCGCCGCGGCCGCCGTCGGCAACCGATGGAGCATCCGCCAGTTCCACCCTGCCGCCATGCTCCTCCATGATGCGCGCCACGATCGCCAGTCCGAGTCCGGTCCCCTTCTCCCGCGTCGTCATGTACGGTTCGAGCAGGCGATGACGGTTCTGGCTCGGCAAACCGACACCGTTGTCGATCACGTCGATTGCAACCCAGCCTCCGATATCCTTCACAGATACCTCGATCAGCCCCTCGCCCCGGGCGTGCACGTCTTCGACGGCCGAGATCGCCTCGCTGGCATTCTTGATGATATTGGTCACGGCCTGCGAGATCAGCCGCCGGTCGCACAACGCCATCATCGGCGTTTCCGGACTGTCGAGCTTGATGGCAATTCCGGGATTGCCGACCCCCATCAGGAAGGTCGCCTGCTTCACCACCTCGCCGATATCCGTCGACTCCATGGCCGGCTTTGGCATCCGGGCGAACGCGGAGAACTCGTCGACCATACGCCCGATGTCGCCAACCTGGCGGATGATCGTATCGGTGCACTGGTCGAAGACATCGCGGTCGGTGGTGATCACCTTGCCATACTTGCGCTGCAGCCGCTCGGCCGAGAGCTGGATCGGCGTCAGGGGATTCTTGATCTCGTGGGCGATACGGCGGGCGATGTCGGCCCAGGCGGAGCTGCGCTGCGCGGTCACCAGCTCGGTGATGTCGTCGAGCGTGACGACGAATCCGAAGCCGCCGGAGGCAGACCGCTCCGCGGCGACTCGCACCGCGATCGTCCGCTCGCGGCCCGACCGCCGGATCATGATCTGGTCCTGCACTAGCCTGTTGGGCTGCTGGCGCGCCTGCTCGACGCAGGGCTGGAGCTCGGGAAGGATATCTTGGATTGCGGTCCCCACCAGGTCGTCCTGGGCGGACTCAAGCAGCAACGCCGCCGACCGGTTGGCCAGCGTGATCTCCCCGGTGTCGCTGACGCCGAGCACGCCGGCCGGAACACCAGCCAGCACCGCCTCGATGAAGCGGCGGCGCTCCTCCAGCTCGGCATTGGCTTCCAGCAGCTCATCGCGCTGCGAGCGCAGCTGCGTCGTCATCTTGTTGAAGGTCTGACCGAGGCTCGCCAGATCCCCCTCCTCCGGCCGGACCGGCACCTGGACATACAGATTGCCGTGCGAAACCTGGTCTGCGGCCCCGATCAGCCTGCGGATCGGCGAGACCAGCCGATTGGCGAAGCCAATGCCGATCCACACCGCCGAGAGCAGCAGGATCAGCGCGAATCCAACATACATCAGCGCGAAGGCTACCTGCACGCCGAAGCGGCGCCGCTCGAGACTGGAGAACTCGGCGACATTCGCCTGCGCCAACCGCAGATAGTTGATCACCAGCGGATCCACCGACCGCGCCACATAGAGCAGCGCGCCGTCGTACTTCTGCAAACGGACGATGGCGCCGACCTGGTTCGAGATGCCAGGTGCGATCACCACGACCTCGCCGTTCATCGCCTGTTCGACGGCGTTCTCGGGCGGCATCAGGAACTCCCGCTGTACCGGGATGTCGGCGCGCATCACCACGGACATGTCCTCGCGCAGGATGAAGGCTGCCGGAAGCGACCGGATCGCGGCCTGGGCATTGAAGAACTGCGCGAACCGCTCTGGGTCCTCGCGATACATCGGCTCGGCGCGATCGATGTCGGTCGCCATTGCCAGAAGATCGGCACGAATCACCTGTCCATGCTCGCGCAGATAGGCCTCGGCGACGGAGAGCGAGGTCTGGATGATCGTGCGCGTGCGCTCCGAGAACCACGTGTCCAGGCCCCGGTCGAGCGTGACGGTGGCAACGACCGCGACGAGCACCGCCGGCACCACCGCCATCAGCGCGAACAGGCTGAGGATCTGGAGATGCAGACGCGCGCCCGCGATTCCCCGGCGCCGCGCGATCAGCAGTCTGCCGACCTCGGTCGCGACGATCGCCGTCAGGCCCGCAACCAGGATGAGGTTGATGACGAGAGAGGCGGAGACCACCTCTTCGTCCGGCTCGATCGGGGTCAGCCCGGTAAGGATGGCGAAGGTTGCTCCGCCCGCGACAAGCGCCAGGGCGACGAGCAGCGACCCGGCAATGCGTAGCGATCTGCTGTGCCGGGTCGCCAGAACGGAAGGGGGAACCGGTCGCGTCTGTGAAGAAGACACTGGTCGATGATCCATCCGAACGAAACGGGTGTCCGGCGCGGCCGCCGGAGGCCGCGCCACGACACCGCCATCATCGGATCGTGGACTGCCCACCGATGCACATCAACCACAATTGTTGCAAAAATGAGACTGGCCGGATGACCGGTGGACAGTTCCGCTGTCAACGCCCGCCGCGGATCACCTGGATGTCGAGGTCGCGGATCTTCTTGCGCAGGGTATTCCGGTTCAGGCCCAGCAGCTCGGCCGCACGGATCTGGTTGCCCCGGGTCGCTGCCAGCGCCGCACCGATCAGAGGTTCCTCGATCTCGCGCAGGATCCGGTGATACAGGCCCGGCGGCGGCAGCCGATCACCGAATGCCTTGAAGTAGGTGGTGAGGTGTCGCTCCACCGATCCGCCCAGCGAGTCGTCCTGCGCTCCGCTGTCGATGGCCGGGGGCGGCAGCGACTCCGACAGCTCCGCCTCGACGATCCCTTCCGAGATCACCTCCTGCGGGTAAAGCGCGGCAAGCCGCCGCACGAGGTTTTCCAGTTCGCGGACATTCCCGGGCCAGCGATGCCGCCTGAGCCGGTCGAGCGCGGCCTGCTCGATCTGCTTGCGCGGCAAGCCCTCCTTCTCAGCCTGCGCGAAGAAGTGGCGCACCAGGTCGGGAATGTCCTCCGACCGTTCCCTCAGGGGCGGCAGCCTGATCGGCACGACGTTCAGCCGGTAGAAGAGGTCTTCGCGGAAGAGCCCCTGGTTGATGAGCAGCCGCAGGTCCTTGTTGGTCGCCGCGATGATGCGGACATTGGTTCGGATCGGGGTGCGGCCGCCGACGGTGGTGTACTCGCCCTGTTGCAGGACGCGCAGCAACGGGGTCTGCGCCTCCATCGGCATGTCACCGATCTCGTCGAGGAACAGTGTCCCGCCCTCGGCCTGCTCGAAGCGGCCGGTGTTGCGGGTCTGGGCCCCGGTGAAGGCCCCCTTCTCGTGGCCGAACAGCTCGGATTCGATCAGGTCGCGCGGGATCGCCGCCATGTTGATGGCGACAAACGGCCCCTTGGAGCGTTTGCCGTAGTCGTGCAGGGCACGGGCAACCAGTTCCTTGCCGGTACCCGACTCGCCGGAGATCATCACCGTCAGATCGGTCTGCATCAGCCGCGCGAGCATCCGGTAGATGTCCTGCATGGCCGACGACCGGCCGACGAGCGGGATGTTGTCGGCTTCCTCCTCGACGGTCAGCGACGCCTTCGGCTTCGGCTCGGCGAGCGCCCGGCCGACTATGGTCACCAGTTCGTTCAGGTCGAACGGTTTGGGCAGATATTCGTAGGCGCCGCGCTCCGAGGCCTTCACCGCCGTCAGGAAAGTGTTCTGCGCGCTCATCACGATGATCGGCATGTCCGGCCTGAGCTTCTTGATACGCGGCAGCAGGTCGAATGCGTTCTCGTCAGGCATCACCACGTCGGTGATGACGAGATCGCCATCCCCCTGCGCCACCCATCGCCACAGCGTCGCGGCATTGCCGGTCACCCGCACATCGTAGCCCACCCGCGACAGCGCCTGATTCAGCACCGTGCGTATCGCCGCATCGTCGTCGGCAACCAGAATGCTCCCCGTTGGCATCGGCGATCAGTCCTCGCTTGCGTGCGACGGCTCGTCACGGCCGCGCGTGTAGATCGGCATCAGGATCCGGAAGGTGGTGCGACGCGGCTGCGATTCGCACTCGATGACGCCGCCATGATCGCCGATGATCTTGGCGACCAGCGCCAGACCGAGGCCGGATCCCGACATCTTGGTGGTGACGAAGGGATCGAACAGATGTGGCATGAGGTCTTCGGCAACGCCCGGGCCGTTGTCGCGCACGCAGAACTCCAGAGGCAGCGAGACGCGCTCGGCATTTCCCGGCACAGACAGACGGACGCCGGGCCGGAACGCGGTGGTGAGCACGATCTCGCCATCACCCGCGGTCGGGCCGATCGCCTCCGCCGCGTTCTTGATCAGGTTCAGGAATACCTGCACGAGCTGGTCCCTGTTGGCCAGGACGGGCGGCAGCGAAGGATCGTAGTCTTCGGTGAAGCGGATGTGTCGGGCAAAGCCGTTCAGCGCGATCTGCTTCACACGGTCGAGCACCGCATGGATGTTGACCGGCTCGCGCTCGATCGGCCGCTGGTCGGCGAAGACTTCCATACGGTCGACCAGCTTGACGATGCGGTCCGTCTCCTCCCGGATCAGGCGGGCGAGCGCGCGATCGCCCTCATCCACGGTCGACTCGAGCAGCTGCGCGGCGCCCCGGATCCCCGACAGCGGGTTCTTGATCTCGTGGGCCAGCATGCTGGCGAGCCCGGTCACGCTGCGCACGGCGGCGCGATGGGTGAGCTGCCGGTCGAACTTCTCGGCGATGGTCCGCTCATGGACCATCACCACGACGTGTCCGGGTTCCTCGGGTACCGGCGAAACATAGATGTCGACGAGGCGCTCGCCGCCGGTGCGCGGCGTGCCGATCGCCACGCGGTACTCGCTGACCGGCGCGTTGCGCTCGCGCACCTGGCTGATGAGATCGAACAGCGGGCTGCCGAATGGCACGAGCTCGCTCAGTGTGAAGCGCCGGAGCACCGGCAGACTCGCCTGGAAGAAGACCTCGCCGGCCGCGTTGGCAGCGACGATCCTGTCGCGCGCATCGACCGCCACGATCGGATGCGGCAAGGCGTTGAAGACAAGTTCCGGTACCGGCATGGAGGAGCTTCCGGTCGGCAGGGACTCGATGATGTCCGCCATCATTACGCAGCGTCCTTGAGATCGATCTCGGCGAATGCCTCGGAGATCGCTGACAGTACGATCCTCGGGTCGTCCTCCGTCATCAGCCGCCGGCGCAGGCACGGGTCGACCGCGCAGCTGGCCGCGTGGTCGAGATACCAGCCGACATGCTTGCGGGCGACGCGCACCCCGACCGGCTCGCCGTAATGCGCCAGAATCGCCTCGTAGTGTTCCACGACGAGGCCGGCGAGATCCTCCGGCCCCGGCAGCGGCGCGCGACCCGAAAGAGCCCGGTCGATCTTGCCGACGATCCAGGGGCGGCCGCAGGCGCCCCGTCCGATCATCACTGCGTCGGCTCCAGACTCGCTGAGGGCGCGCCTTGCGGATGCAAGATCGATGATGTCGCCATTGACGACGAGCGGCAGCGAGGTCGCATCCCGCACCGCACGCACCGCGCGCCAGTCGGCCTTTCCCTTGTAGAAGTCGCAGCGCGTGCGGCCATGCACCGTGATCATCTTGACGCCGAGCAACTCGGCGCGGCGTGCCAGATCCGGCGCATTGATCGAGTTGCGGTCCCAGCCGAGCCGCATCTTCAGGGTCACCGGCACTGCCGCCGCCGCGACCGTCGCCTCGATCAGCCGACAGGCATGATCAAGATCGCGCATCAGTGCCGAGCCTGACCAACCGTTCGTTACCCGGCGCGCGGGACAGCCCATGTTGATGTCGATGATATCGGCACCTGCATCCATCGCCCGGCGCGCGCCCTCGGCCATCCAGAACGGATCGCGACCGGCGATCTGGATCACGTGCGGAACGAGACCGCGGCCCTCGGTGCGGAGCATCGTTTCGGGATGCGCCTCCGCCAAAGCCTCGCAGGCAGCCATTTCCGAGACCACGAGCCCCGCTCCGAAGCGATGGGCTAGACGCCGGAAGGGCGCATCCGATATGCCGGACATGGGTGCGAGGACGGCCCGCCCGCCCTGGGCGATGGCCGCGATCGCAACCTCTCCGCGCGATCGCGCGGCGCCGTCACTGCTCATTTCGTGTGCGATGGCCATTGTGCCCACATCTTAGACATGAAGTTGTGCGACGCAACCAAAACATCGGGGTGCCGCCGACATGGTGAACACTTTCGTTGGGATCGATATTATCCCATTAATATCAATATGTTGATGGAGATATTTTGACCGATATATCAGCCATCATCGTCGCCGGCGGTCTCGGTGTGCGGGCTGGCTGGCGCGCCGACGACCCGCCGAAACAGTATCGCAGGATCGGCAGCGACACGGTTCTTGCCCGCGCCGTCGCGCCATTCCTGTCAAACCCGCGTATCGCCACTGTCCAGGTCGTGATACGGGCAGGGCATGGCGAGGTCTATGCGGCTTCCGTCGCACCGCACGAGCGGCTGCTGCCGCCGGTCATTGGCGGCCATCGGCGGCAGGATTCGGTGCGGGCCGGACTGGAGGCGATCGCCGGACTCAACCCCGATGCCGTGCTGATCCACGACGCGGCGCGGCCTTTCGTGGGGCCGGATCTGATCGACCGGGTGATCGATGCGCTCGTGGACCACGACGGGGTCATCCCTGTTGTCGCCGTCATCGACACCATCAAGCGCGTTTCCGCCGACGGCCTCGTCGCGGCGACCGTCGCCCGCGCCGAGCTTCGCGCCGCCCAGACGCCGCAGGGCTTTCGCTATCGGGCGATCCGCGCTGCCCATTCTCGCGCCGCCGCGTCCGGCCTAGACTTCACCGACGATGCGGCCATTGCCGAATGGGCGGGAATCGCGGTCGCCTGCGTGGCGGGCGACCCGTCGAACCGCAAGCTGACAACGGCCGAGGACTTCGACCTGGCCGAGGCACTGATGGCACGACAGGCACATGTGGGCGCATTTGAACACGGGACCTGCGAATACAGGACCGGCTCGGGGTTTGACGTGCATCGGTTCGGTCCCGGCGATCACGTGATGCTGTGCGGTGTCCGGATCGCGCACGACCACGCGCTGATCGGTCATTCCGATGCGGATGTCGGCCTGCACGCGCTCACCGATGCCCTGCTCGGCGCCATCGCCGATGGCGACATCGGCAGCCATTTTCCGCCCTCCGACCCGAGGTGGCGGGGAGCGGAGTCGGCGCTCTTCCTGCGCCATGCCGCCGGGCTCGTGGCGGCACGCGGTGGCGAGATCATCCACGCCGATATCACGGTCATCTGCGAGACGCCGAAGATCGGCCCTCATCGCGACGCCATGCGCGCGCGCATTGCCGATATTCTCGGAATCGCTGCCAACCGAGTGGCCGTCAAGGCAACCACCAGCGAGGGTCTCGGCTTCGCCGGACGGCGCGAGGGCATCGCCGCCCAGGCGACCGCGACCGTGCGGCTTCCGGAGCAGCGGCCTTGATTGCGGACGAGGCGCTTATCGAGAAGGCCGCGGGCCTCTTGCAGGCCTGCCGGTCGGCGGGTGTGATGCTGGCAACGGCCGAATCCTGCACCGGCGGGCTCATCGCAGGTTACCTCACCGAGATTGCGGGATCCTCAGATGTCGTCGAACGCGGCTTCGTGACCTACTCCAATGCCGCCAAGCAGGAGCTGCTCGGCGTGCCTGCCGCCCTCATCGCGGCGCATGGCGCTGTCAGCGCCCCGGTGGCGCGCGCGATGGCTGAAGGGGCGATCCGGGCTTCTCATGCCGGCATAGCCGTTTCGGTCACCGGCGTCGCCGGTCCGGGCGGCGGCTCCGCGCAAAAGCCGGTCGGTCTGGTCCATTTTGGCTGCGCCAGCAGCAAGGGGCTGACGTTGCACCGCGAGCGCCGCTTCGGCGAACTCGGCCGCCATGCAATACGGCTGGCGAGCGTCGCCGAAGCCTTCGATCTCGTCGAGGAGATGCTCCGGCTGACGTGAGCCGTCAGGCGGAGTGGGCCGGGCGGCCGCGCGCGGCGACCGGTCGGGACCGTCCGTAGATCGCATCCGCCCGCCGTTCGAACGCCTCGGCGAATCGCGAGAAGGCGGCATCGAACATCGCGCCCATCAGCAGCTGCAGGCTGCGGCGGCGGAACTCGTACTCGAGATGGAAATCGACCTCGCAACCGCCGTCGTCCACCGGCACGAACCGCCAGCGGTTCTCCAGATGCCGAAACGGTCCGTCCAGATACGCGACGGAAATCTCGAGCCTGTCGCGATCGAGCGTCACGCGGCTCGTGAAGGTCTCGCGGAAGACCTTGTAGGCGGCAGTCATGTCGGCCACGAGCACCTCGCGACCGTCCTTGGCAACGCTGCGGCTGCGTACCCTCAGGGATTCGCACAGCGGGACGAACTGCGGATACTTTTCCACGTCGGCAACGAGATCGAACATCCTCGCAGCCGAGTGCGGCACCTTGCGGCGGGTGGCGAATGTCCGCATCGCGAGGCGTCAGCGTCCGAGCCGCTCGCGGCGCGCCGCGCGCAGTGCGGCGAAATCATCGCCTGCATGATAGGATGAGCGCGTCAACGGGCTCGCGGCAACCAGCAGGAAACCCTTGGCCTTGCCAATCGTCTCGTAGGCCCTGAACTCCTCCGGCGTGATGAAGGCAGCCACAGGATGATGCTTGCGGGTCGGCTGCAGATACTGGCCGATCGTCAGGAAATCCACGTCGGCGCTCCGGAGATCGTCCATCAGCTGCAGCACCTCGTTGCGCGTCTCGCCCAGACCGACCATGATGCCGGACTTGGTGAAGATCGCTGGATCGAGCTCCTTCACACGCTGCAACAGGCGAATCGAGTGGAAGTAGCGCGCGCCGGGACGCACGGTCAGATAGAGCGAGGGTACGGTCTCGAGATTGTGGTTGAAGACGTCCGGTCTCGCCTCGACGACGATCTCCAGCGCCCCTTCCTTGCGCAGGAAATCCGGCGTGAGCACTTCGATCGTGGTCGCCGGTGTCCGTCTGCGGATCGCGCGGATGGTCTCGGCGAAATGGCGCGCGCCGCCGTCCTCGAGGTCATCGCGATCGACCGAGGTTATCACGACGTGATCGAGCCCCAGCCGCGCGACGGCGTCGGCGACCCTGTCCGGCTCGCCTGCATCCAGCGGACCGGGAAGTCCGGTGCGCACGTTGCAGAAGGCACAGGCCCGGGTGCAGGTGTCGCCCATGATCATGAAGGTGGCGTGCCGTTTCGACCAGCACTCGCCGATGTTCGGGCAGCCGGCCTCCTCGCAGACGGTCACGAGCCCGTTCTTGCGCACGACATCGACCGTTTCACGATAGACCGGCGATCCGGGCGCCTTGACCCGGATCCACGCCGGCTTGCGCAGGATCGGTGAATCCGGACGCTTCGCCTTCTCGGGATGGCGCGGCCGGTTCGACGGATTCGTGACGGTGTCGAGGATGGTCACCATGCCATTCGCTTCGCCGATTGGAGTCGCCGCGTCAAGCGCCCCCGCCCCTGCATACGCCATACCGGGAGCGCTCGGGGCGGAATCTAGGGGATATCGTCCAGCCCGCCAGGTGGTGCGCGCTCAGACGGCAGGCCCCCCACACACTGGCGAACCGTCATCCGCCGCCGCGAGAGCCATCCCGTTCAGCGCGCCACGCAGGTCGGCTGCCGCGACGCTCGAGATATCACCGGGCCTCTCGAGCGTGTCGGTCTGGCAGCTCCGGGCCGCCTGCCCGGACAGTCCTGACCGATCCTGCCATCGCAATCTTCTGTCCCCGAACTTCTATCCCCGAACGGACCGTGGTCCGCACCATCCGCGCGGTCCGCCTCGGCACGCGGACGCGCGACCGCCATCCCGGCAATGGCCTCGGCGGACCGATCAAGTCAGCCAGGCTCAGAACGGGATGTCGTCATCCATGTCGTTGCCAGCGTATGGCTGGCGCCCGCCTCCGCCGCTGCGTTCCATCGGGCCGCCGCGGCCGAAATCCGCTCCCCCGGACGATCCGTAATCGGTCTGTCCGCTTTCGCCGCCCCGGGTATCGAGCATGGTCAGTTCGCCGCGATAGCGCTGCAGCACCACCTCCGTGGTGTACCTCTCCTGGCCGGACTGGTCCTGCCATTTGCGGGTCTGCAGCTGCCCCTCGACATAGACCTTGGAGCCTTTCCTGAGATACTGCTCGGCCACGCGCGCAAGCTGCTCGTTGAAGATGACGACGTTGTGCCATTCGGTACGCTCGCGCCGTTCGCCGGACTGCTTGTCGCGCCAGGTCTCGCTCGTGGCGATCCGCAGATTGACCACCGGCTCCCCGGAGGGCAGCCGCCGGACCTCCGGATCCCGGCCGAGATTACCCACCAGGATGACCTTGTTGACGCTTCCCGACATGTCGGCTTCCTCGCTGTCCCGTTTCGCGGTGACACTAGTCACTTCCCCGCCGCCCGTCGTCGCCTGCCCACGGACTGGCGCCGTTATCCACAGGCGTTTGGCCGCCTCTGCCGAACGCGGCGCGCCCGATCGGCCATTGCCGTGCGCGCATGTTCCTATTATGTTCCGACTGCGCACGCAAGAGCCAGGGATTCGCGACCGGGATCCGACTGCAATGTCGCCAGTTCTCAGCAGCATTGACGGCCATGCGAGATCGCGCCTTATCGGTCCGGTCGAGGCGCCCTATATTGGTCCGGGAACACCGATCCCCGCCCTTTGCCCTGGCCGATCCGGCGATGCCCGTCGCGCCGGGTCGCTCCTCGACTGACGAGAGCCGGACGCTCCATGCAGAAATTCATCTCCGTTTCCGGCGCGCGCGAGCACAACCTCAAGAACGTTTCGGTCGACATCCCGCGCGACAAGCTGGTGGTGATCACCGGGCTCTCGGGTTCTGGCAAGTCGTCGCTTGCCTTCGACACGATCTACGCAGAGGGCCAGCGCCGCTATGTGGAAAGCCTGTCGGCCTATGCCCGGCAGTTCCTCGAAATGATGCAGAAGCCGGATGTGGATCACATCGAGGGCCTGTCTCCGGCAATCTCAATCGAGCAGAAGACGACATCACGCAACCCACGCTCGACAGTGGGCACCGTCACCGAGATATACGACTATCTGCGCCTCCTGTTCGCCCGGGTCGGCATTCCCTATTCGCCGGCGACCGGTCTGCCGATCGAGAGCCAGACCGTCAGCCAGATGGTCGACCGCGTGCTGGCGCTGCCGGAGGGCACCCGGCTCTATCTGCTCGCTCCCATCGTGCGTGGCCGCAAGGGCGAATACCGCAAGGAGCTTGCCGAGCTGATGAAGCGCGGCTTCCAGCGCGTCAAGATCGACGGCGCCTTCCACGAGATCGCCGAGGCCCCGGTCCTCGACAAGAAGGTCAAGCACGACATCGACGTGGTGGTGGACCGCATCGTCGTCCGCGCCGACATGGCCTCGCGGCTGGCAGATTCGCTCGAAACCGCGCTGCAGCTGGCCGAGGGGCTTGCGGTCGCCGAATTCGCGGACGAGCTCGACGAGAAGGGCGGGCCGCGCCGGCTGATGTTCTCCGAGAAGTTCGCCTGCCCGGTTTCGGGCTTCACGATCCCGGAAATCGAGCCTCGGCTGTTTTCGTTCAACTCACCGCACGGTGCCTGTCCGGTCTGCGACGGCCTCGGCTCGGAAATGCGGATCGACCCCGATATCGTCGTGCCCGACCCGGAACTGACCCTGAAGGGCGGCGCGGTCGCCCCTTGGGCACGCTCCTCCTCCCCGTACTATCTCCAGACCCTGGAAGCGCTCGGCCGCCACTACGGCTTCAAGATCACTGCTCGCTGGAAGGATCTGCCGGAGGCGGGACGGCAGGCGATCCTGTTCGGCTCCGGCAAGGAGGTGATCCGGTTCGTCTACGACGACGGAATGCGCGCCTATCAAACCAGCAAGGTCTTCGAGGGCGTCATCCCCAATCTCGAGCGGCGCTGGAAGGAGACCGAATCCTCGTGGTCACGCGAGGAAATCGAGAAGTTCATGCGCCAGACGCCGTGTTCCGCCTGCGGCGGCTATCGGCTCAAGCCGGAATCGCTTGCGGTGAAGATCCGCGGAATGCACATCGGTGAAGTCGCAGATCTATCGATCCGCGCCGCGCATGCGTGGTTCGCGGCGTTACCGGATGCCCTGTCTGCAAAGCAGAACGAGATCGCCGTCAGGATCCTCAAGGAGATCCGCGAGCGGCTCGCCTTTCTCAACGATGTCGGTCTCGATTACCTGACCCTGTCGCGCGCCTCCGGCACGCTGTCCGGCGGCGAGAGTCAGCGCATCCGCCTCGCCTCGCAGATCGGCTCGGGGCTGACCGGAGTCCTGTATGTGCTCGACGAGCCCTCGATCGGGCTGCATCAGCGCGACAATGCCCGACTGCTGGCGACCTTGCGCCATCTGCGCGACCTCGGCAATACCGTCATCGTCGTCGAGCACGACGAGGACGCCATCCGTGAGGCCGATTACGTCATCGACGTCGGCCCAGGCGCAGGGATCCACGGCGGCCAGATCATCGCCAGGGGAACGCCCGACGAGATCATGGCCAATCCGGCGAGCCTGACCGGACAGTATCTGACCGGCTTCCGACAGATCCCGGTTCCGACCGAACGGCGCGCGATCTCGCCGCACCGGCGCATCCGCGTCGTCGGTGCGCGGGCCAACAATCTCAAGAATATCACCGCCGAAATCCCGCTCGGCACGTTCACCTGTATCACGGGCGTCTCCGGCGGCGGCAAGTCGACACTTCTGATCGAAACGCTCTACAAGGCGATTGCGCGCAAGCTTCATGGTGCCCGCGAACACCCCGGAGCCCATGACCGCATCGACGGCCTTGAGCACATCGACAAGATCATCGACATCGACCAGTCGCCAATCGGCCGCACGCCGCGCTCCAACCCTGCGACCTATACCGGCGCCTTCACGCCCATCCGCGAATGGTTCGCCGGGCTGCCGGAGGCCAAGGCGCGCGGCTATCAGCCGGGCCGCTTCTCGTTCAACGTCAAGGGCGGGCGCTGCGAGGCCTGCCAGGGCGACGGCGTCATCAAGATCGAAATGCACTTCCTGCCGGACGTTTACGTCACCTGCGACGTCTGCAAGGGCCGCCGCTACAACCGCGAGACGCTCGAGGTGACCTTCAAGGGCAAGTCGATCGCGGATGTCCTCGACATGACGGTGGACGAGGCGCGTGAGCTGTTCGACGCGGTGCCTGCGATCCGCGAGAAGTTCGAGACGCTGCAGCGGGTCGGTCTCGGTTACATTCATGTCGGGCAGCAGGCGACCACCCTTTCGGGCGGCGAGGCGCAGCGTGTCAAGCTCGCCAGGGAACTGTCGCGGCGTGCGACCGGCCGTACCCTCTACATCCTCGACGAGCCGACGACCGGCCTGCACTTCCATGACGTGGCCAAGCTGCTGGAGGTGCTGCATTCGCTTGTCGACCAGGGCAATACGGTTGCTGTGATCGAGCACAATCTCGAGGTCATCAAGACGGCCGACTGGATCGTCGATATCGGTCCTGAAGGCGGCGATGGCGGCGGCGAAGTTGTCGTCCAGGGCACGCCCGAGGACGTCGCCGCAGAACCGCGCAGCCATACCGGACACTTCCTCAGGGCACTGTTCGCGCGCCGCGCGGGACGGCCGACCGAAGCCGCCGAGTAGGCGGACTGCGCCCTAGCGCGTCCTGCGCATTCGCGTTGCTCGAAACGCCCGGACAGGCGCATGCTGCCCCCCCCCCCCGGCAACATCCGAGGGAACCACCACATGGCCGACGCGCTCGCGCAGAAGCGGGATGACCTCGTGCCGACCGACTGGTTCTCCGTCATGGCGCTGGTCCTGCTCGGCACCCGCTTCGTACAGGGCTTGATCTTCTGGGGCGGGGCGAGCTGCAGGTTGTTCTACGACTTCCACGAGACGGCGGGCGTCGATCTTGCGGTGAAGCTCGATTTCGACAGGCCGGGGTTCGTTGTCGGCGATCGTGGCCATTGCTTGCCTGCGTTGATGCGTCGAATCTCCTTGTCGACGGCTCATGGCACGTCTGGTTCCCTTCCCCGATCTGCCTATGAGAGGACAGCCCATCGGGTGACCGGGGTGCCCGCACCTGCCACGAGCCCTTTGCCTTTCTCTGGCAGCACGACTAGATAGCGCACATGGCTCACATTCACCCCGTCCATGTCGTCGGCGCCGGCCTCGCCGGCTCGGAAGCCGCCTGGCAGATTGCCGAGGCGGGGGTTCCGGTCGTCCTGCACGAGATGCGGCCCGTGCGCATGACCGAAGCTCATGTCGGCGATGGATGCGCCGAACTGGTCTGTTCGAACTCCTTCCGCTCCGACGACGCCGAAACGAATGCCGTCGGCCTGCTGCATGCCGAGATGCGCCGCTGCGGCTCGCTGATCATGGCGAGCGCCGACCGCAACCAGGTCCCTGCCGGCGGCGCGCTGGCGGTCGATCGGGTCGGCTTTTCCGATGCAGTGACCGCCGCGCTGTCGGCCCATCCGCGGATCGAGCTTCGTCGCGAAGAGATTGCGGGGCTGCCGCCAGAGGACTGGGACAGCGTCATCATCGCCACCGGCCCCCTGACCTCGCCTGCGCTCGCCGAGGCGATCCGCGCCGTCACGGGTGAGGACTCCCTTGCCTTCTTCGATGCGATCGCGCCGATCGTCTACAAGGACTCGATCGACTTCTCGAAGGCCTGGTTCCAGTCGCGCTACGACAAGGCCGGTCCGGGAGGAACCGGCGCCGACTACATCAACTGTCCGATGGACCGCGACCGGTACGAAGCCTTCGTCGACCTGCTGCTCGCCGGCGAGACATCGCAGTTCCGCGATTGGGAAAGGAACACGCCGTACTTCGACGGCTGTCTGCCGATCGAGGTGATGGCAGCACGCGGCCGCGAGACGCTTCGGCACGGGCCGATGAAGCCGGTAGGACTGACCAATCCGCACGCGCCGGACGTCAAGCCCTATGCGGTCGTACAGCTTCGGCAGGACAATGCGCTCGGCACGCTCTACAATATGGTCGGTTTCCAGACCAAGCTGAAATACGGTGCCCAGGCCGCAATCTTCCGAACGATTCCGGGGCTGGAAAAGGCCGAGTTTGCCCGTTTCGGCGGCCTGCATCGCAACACCTTCCTGAACAGCCCGAAGCTGCTCGACGGCACGTTGCGGCTGAAGGCGATGCCACGGTTGCGCTTCGCCGGCCAGGTCACCGGCGTCGAAGGATATGTCGAATCTGCTGCCATCGGGCTGCTCGCCGGTCGCTTTGCCGCCGCCGAGCGATTTGGTCGCCCGGTCGATGTACCGCCGGCGACAACTGCGCTGGGCGCGTTGCTCGGCCACATCACCGGCGGGCATCTCGCCGAGGATGGCACGACCCGCAGCTTCCAACCGATGAACGTCAATTTCGGTCTGTTCCCACCCGTCAAGATCCCCCGCGTCCCGGGTGTCCGGCTGCGCGGCAAGGACAAGACGATCGCGCGCAGACGGGCGATGACCGCGCGGGCGCTCGCAGATCTCGACGGCTGGCTGGGCGGACCGGCGCTGGCGGCCGAATAGGCGCACGTCCGCCAGGGACACCGCTTCACCGCGATCGAGCCTCTCCGCAGCGCTGCGCATGACGGGCCGCGCGCCACAGCACCAGTTGCCGACGCCACTGCGGCACCACGCAGTTCGAGGCGAACGGACGGTAGTCCGCCCGGTCCATTCGCTCGAGATAGGGCTTCACCAGCGCGATCGGCAGCAGGGCCGCCATCGCCTCCCTGCGGATGTCGGGAATGCATCCGCCCGCATCGCAAAGATGCGCCCAAGCGACCTTGCGCAGCTCCGCGAGGGCGGCGAGCAGCTGCGGCGTCTCACGGCCGGCGAGAACGGTGGCGATGTCGGCGCCGTGCCGCGCCAACAGGTCCTCGGGCAGGAACACCTGCCCTCGAGCGGCATGGAACGGTATCGCTCGCATCAGACCCGTGAGCGCATAGGCGACACCACCCTGCTGCGCCATGGCGGTGGCAGGCAGGCAGTCTCCGGCGCCCAGGACACGGATCCCGAGCCGCATCAGCGCCGAGGCCGTGGCGCGGCAGTAGCACTCCAGATCGGCGAGGGTTGGCATCGGATCGTCGTAGAGATCGAAGGTCCGCGCCTCGACCAGCTCCAGGAAGGGATCGAGCGGCAGATCGAACCGGTCGATAGTGTCGATCAGGGCAGCCGCGACCGGATGACGGCCGACCTCGCCGTGCCCGCAGCCGGTCAGCGCATCGCGCCACCATTGCAGGCGCATCTCGCCGGGAAGCGGATCGCTGACCAGATCCCGTACCCGCGCAACCTCGATGTTGAACGCGTAGAGCGCCTGCAGGGCCGGGCGCCGGTCGGCAGGCGCGAACAGCGTCGTGAGGTACCTGTCCTTGTCGCCGCGCCGGACGAGATCCTCACAAACCTCGAAGCTGGTCCACGACGCCGCCACTCCGCCCCTCACGCGACTGCGATCAGCGCCGCCCCGACCGACCGCTTCTCGGCCAGGAGAACGTTGTAGGTCCTCACTGCCGCACCGGTCGCCATCACCTCCAGCCTGATACCCTTCGACGACAGCGCCGCCCGGAGATCGCGCGGCACCGCGACGATGTCCGCGCCGGTGCCGAGCAAGAGGAGCTCGGGGCGCGCTTCGGCCTCGAGAATTCGCACGAGACTGCCAACGTTGATCTCGGACGGGCTCGTGACGGACCAGCCGTGAATGCCGTCCGGCGCGATCAGCAGGGATCCGCGATGCGACATGCCGGCGAACCGGAAGCCGCCATTCCCATAGGCCTCTATGGGCGCAAGGCCCGGATAGTGCGCTTCACGCATCCGCATGGGTCGGTCAGGGGCGGATCGCCACCCCTCTCACTGTCCGTCGTCCCGGTCAGCTGCTGCCCTGCGCGGCCGCCGCAGCGGCGTCGCCTCCGGGACGCAACCCGAGGTAATGCAGGATCGGCGCCGCCACGTAGATCGAGGAGTAGGTCCCCACCAGGACGCCCCAGATCATTGCGAAAACGAAGCTGCGGATCACCTCGCCGCCGAAGACATAGAGCGCCACCAGCGCGAGCAAAGTGGTGAGCGACGTCATGACCGTGCGTGACAGCGTCTGGTTGATGCTGAGGTCGATCAGTTCGGGCACCGCCATTCGCTTGAATCGACGCGCATTCTCGCGGATCCGGTCGTAGACCACGACCGTGTCGTTCAGCGAATAGCCGACGATCGTCAGGATCGCGGCAATGCTCGAGAGGTTGAAGTCGAGCTGCAGGACGGCGAACAGGCCGATCGTCAGCACGACATCGTGAATCGTCGCGACGACGGCGCCGACGGCGTACTGCCATTCGAACCGGAACCAGATGTAGATCAGGATCGCGATGATCGCCACGATGACGGCAATCGTGCCGGTGCGCGCCAGTTCTGCGCTCACGGTCGGTCCGACGATTTCGACGCGACGGTATTCGACGCTGTCGCCAAGTGCCTCGCGCACCTTCGTGATCACAGCCTGCTGGGCAAGTTCGCCGCCCGGCTGCTCCACCACGCGGATCAGCACGTCGTTGGGACCACCGAACTCCTGGATCTGGAGGTCGCCGAGCCCGAGCCCCGATAGCGTCGCACGCATCTGCGCGATGTCGGCGGGGCCATTCCGGGTCTGGACCTCGATCAGCGAGCCGCCGCGGAAATCGATTCCGAAATTCAGCCCGACAACCAGGAACAGCACGATCGACAACACCGACATGGCGGCCGACAGCGGCATCGTGAAGCGCCGCAGCCACATGAAGCGGATATGGGTGTCGTCGGGAACCAGCCGAAGCAGCCGCACTGTCGTGTTCCTTGTCGTCCGCTCAGATCGGCACCACGGATGGTCGCCGCAGGCGGACCCACTCGGCGACGATCAGCCGGTTGAACAGAAAGGCCGTGAATACGGTTGTGACGATGCCGATGGCCAGCGTCACCGCGAAGCCGCGGATCGGCCCCGATCCCAGATAGAACAGGATCACGGCGGCGATCAACGTCGTGATATTGGCATCCATGATCGTGCCGAGCGCTCGTCGGTAGCCCGAATCGATCGATGCGATGGCGCTCTTCCCGGCCTTCTGCTCCTCCCGTATTCGTTCGTAGATCAGCACGTTGGCGTCTACTGCCATGCCGATGGTGAGCACGATGCCGGCGATGCCCGGCAATGTCAGCGTTGCCCCCAGCATCGACAGCACGCCAATGATCAATGCGATGTTGACCGCCAGTGCGATGTCGGCGAACAGGCCGAGCAACCCGTAGACCCAGAGCATGAACACGACGACGGCGAGCGTGCCGATGATCGCGGCGATCTGCCCGGCGGCAATCGAGTCGGCGCCCAGCCCGGGTCCGACAGTGCGTTCCTCGAGGATCGTCAGCGGCGCCGGCAGCGCACCGGCTCTCAGCAGGATGGCGAGATCGTTCGCCTCCTCGACGGTGAAGTTCCCGCTGATCTGGCCCGATCCGCCCAGGATCGGCTCTCGGATCACCGGCGCGCTGATCACCTCGCCGTCGAGAATGATGGCAAAGGGACGGCCGACATTCTGCTGCGTCGCGGCGGCGAAACGGCGCCCGCCATTCGTGTTGAAGCGGAACGAGACGATGGGCTCGTTGGTGCGCTGGTCGAATCCCGGTTGCGCGTCGACGAGATCCTCGCCCGACACCATCACCCGGCGTTCGATCAGATATGGAACCGGCGGATCGTCGCGGGAGTAGAGGATCTCGGAGTCGGGCGGCGGACGGCCGTTCAGGGCCTCGGCCACCGGCATCGACAGATCAACCAGCCGGAAGGTGAGCTGCGCGGTCTGACCGATCAGCGCCTTAAGGCGCGACGGATCGTCGAGACCAGGCACCTGAACGAGGATCCGGTCCGGTCCCTGGCGCTGGATGGTCGGCTCGGTCGTTCCGAGTTCGTCGATGCGCCGCCGCACGATCTCGATGGACTGCGAGACCGCCGAGCTGATGCGCTGGTTGATGCCTTCTTCGGTCAGCGTCAGCGTGATCAGCCCGTCGCCGTCACTGGCAATGTCGACGGTGCGCCCTCCGCCACCGCCCAGCACCGATCCGACCGGCTCGGACAGACTGCGCAGTGCCCGCAACGCCTCCTCGACCTGTCCGGGCTCGCGAATGCGCACCTGGACCGTCCGGCCCTGCCCGGTGAGCCCGGTATAGCCGATGCGACGGTCGCGCAGCGTCTGGCGCACGTCATCGCGCAGGGCGTTGAGCCGGTCGGCGACAACCGCCTCGGCATCTACCGCCAGCAGGATGTGCGAGCCGCCCTGCAGGTCGAGGCCCAGCACCAGCTGACGGTGCGGAATCCAGTCCGGCCACGCGGCGAGCTGCTCCTTCGAGAAGAAGTTCGGAATGCAGGCGAGTATCCCGACGAGACAGACGCCGAGTATGAAGAGGACGTTCCAGCGGGAGAAGTGAAGCATGTGGGGTGCGCTGTGGGCGGGGCGGCGGCTGCCGGACTAGCCTTCGTCCTTGACCGGTTCGCCCTTTGCGCGGACTTCGGCGACCATCGGACGGGCGACACGTACTCGGATCCCCTCGGCGATCTCGACCTGGATCTCGCGCTCGTCGATCACCTTGGAGATCTTGCCGATCAGCCCGCCCGCCGTCACGATGGTATCGCCGCGGCGCAGCGAGGCGATCATCTCCTGCTGCTGCTTCATCCGGCGCTGCTGAGGCCGGAGGATCAGGAAGTACAGCACGACGAAGATCAGCACGAACGGCAGGAGCGAGATCAGGAAGTCGCCCCCTCCGCCCGCCGGCGATTGAGCGAAGGCTGGCGTGACGAACATTCTGTCCTCCCGGTCTTGCATGCGCCCTGCGGACCCGTGCGCGGGGCAAAACTCACCAGGCACCGTCCGCAGGATGCGGGCGGCGCGAGCCGGCGGAATATAACGACGCAGCCAAGCTTTGCAAACCGGCAGACACGCATGGCGCCGCGCGTCCGTTGCGATTGACCCGCCGGGTCCGCCCCACTACCGTCCGCGCGCGGCAGCGGTGGACAACAACTGCTCGGGCCAAAGGGAGATCGGAAGGTGACAAGCGACGCGGATCGACTGGCGGCGCTGCTCGGCCGGATCGCCGACAGCCTGGAACGCATGGCCCCCCCGCCCCCGCCCGCCACCGATCTGAACGCCACCGATGCCTTTGTCTGGCAGACGTCGCCGCCTGGACTGATCGCGGTTCCCGCCGTCAACCGTGTAGACATGGTGCTGCTGCGCGGCATCGACCGCGCCCGCGATATGCTTGTGGAGAACACCGAACGCTTCGCCCGCGGCCTGCCGGCGAACAATGCCCTGTTGTGGGGCGCGCGCGGCATGGGCAAGAGCTCACTCATCAAGGCGGCTCATGCCGATGTGAACGCCCGTCTGGCCCGTGAGGCCATTCGCCCGCTGAAGCTGGTCGAGATCCACCGCGAGGACATCCAGTCCCTGCCCGATCTGATGGCGCTGGCACGCGCCAGCGACTTCCGGTTCCTGATCTTCTGCGACGATCTGTCCTTCGACTTCGACGATACCTCCTACAAGTCGCTGAAGGCCGCTCTGGAGGGAGGCCTCGAGGGACGTCCTCACAACACACTGTTCTACGCCACCTCGAACCGTCGCCATCTCCTGCCCCGCGACATGATGGAAAACGAGCGCTCCACCGCGATCAATCCGTCCGAGGCGGTCGAGGAGAAGGTGTCGCTGTCTGACCGGTTCGGCCTCTGGCTCGGCTTCCACCGGTGCAGCCAGGACGACTACCTGGAGATGGTGCGCGGCTATGCGCGCCATTTCGGGCTCAAGGTGGATGCTGAGCAGCTCGAGCGGGCGTCGCTCGAATGGGCGACGACGCGCGGCAGCCGCTCCGGCCGCGTCGCCTGGCAGTTCATCCAGGATCTTGCTGGGCGCCTCGGGCAACGGCTGGATCCGGGCGCCGGTACCTGACCCCGGAACGTCAACAGGCCCGGGATGCCCGGGCCTGCGGTTCGGCGGTCAATGGCGCCCGTGGTGGCGATGCCCTCGGGCTCAGTCCCCCGCCAGGTACTTCAGCGGATCGACCGGCGTCGATCCCTTGCGAAGTTCGAAGTGAATCTGCGGCGTCTGCACCGATCCGGTCTGGCCCGCCTTGGCGATGACCTGACCGCGCGTCACCACGTCGCCGCGCTTTACCAGAATGTCGCTGTTGTGCGCATAGGCCGTCACCCAGTCGTCGGCATGGCGGATCAGCACAAGATTGCCGTAGCCCTTCAGCTCGTTGCCGGCATAGGCGACGACGCCATTCTCGGCCGCCCTGACGGAGGTGCCCTCCGGGACCGAGATGTTGATGCCGTCATTCTTGCCGCCGTCGGCCTTGTCGCCGAATGCGGAGATGATGCGACCACGCGCCGGCCAGCGGAAATTCGCTGCCGATAGGGCCGCCGGCTCCGGAATCCCGGCCCGCTTGTCGGCAGCCGCGTCACTGGCATCTGCCGGTGCGGCGTAGGCGACCTGCTGAGGCTGTTCCCCGGGCGCAGGCAGTGCATTGGCCTCGATACCCTGCTTCACCGCAGGCGGCTGTGCCGGCGCGGAGGCGATCGCCGGATCGATGCCGCGCGTCTCCCCTGCCGCCGACGGCGAGGTTGCGGCGGCGGATTGCCGGACGGGTTGGGCAGCGGCGGCGGATGCAACAGTCGTGGCACCGGGAATGCGGACCGTCTGCCCAATCTTCAGGCCGTAGGGAGGCTGCAGATTGTTGGCGGCGATGATGTCGCCCGGACGCACATTGTATTTCCTGCCGAGCGAGTAGACCGTCTCGCCCGATGTCACAGTGTGCGTCCCGCCGGAAGCGGCAGGACGCGTCTGAACCGGCGCACCGGCGGACGCGGCGACGCTCGCCGGCGTTGGACCGGCCACCTTCACGGTGGCGCCGGCGACCTCAGGCCGTACCCAGCCGTTATGCGCCTGCGAGAACACCGGGATTACCAGTCGCTGCCCGGGCGGCACGGCGTTCGGATCGGTGATGTTGTTGACCTTCATCAACGCGGTGGTCGGAACACCGTAGCGATTGGCGATGGTGAAAACCGTCTCGCCGGGCCCTACCACGACCGAGGTGCCGTCGGAGGGTTCGAGCGGCGCCGAGGCGACGGGCAACTGACCATAGGCCGGTTGTGCGAGCGGATTGGAAGCCGGCCGGCCGTTGGTCACGTCTGCCGTCGGCGTGATCGACCCGGTAACGTCCTGATCGAACGAGCCGCCGAAGAACGAGCCGAACCGAGTAGAATCGGAGCTGCAGCCGGCGACCATCATGCCCGCCGCTCCGAGGATCGCGATCCTCGCCAGCAACGACGAGGGCAGATTGTCCAGCACCTTACGCATCGTACCACTCACGCCGCTCGGAAACCTCGGACACCATTAATGCGCGTTGAGGTAAAGATTGACTTAAACGCCGGTGAGGTGCGGAAACCTGTTCCGGAACGTCAATTCGGAACTTCCCCCTTTACTCATCCGGGACCCCCGCGTGGTGGCTCATGTACCGGCCTTGCGGGTCGGCCCGATTCGATGCGCCGACATCCATGCCGGCGCCCGCCTCGCCCGTCCGAAACGACGCGGGGGATCGCTGTGCCCGAGACCGGCTCGCTCTTGCGATTCAGATCGCCTCGGCCTTGCCCGGCACCAGCGGCACGAAGCGCACGGGGATCAGTTCCTCGTCCTCGTAGCTCTCGTCCGTGCGCACCAGACGGTGCAGATGCTGGGCTCCGCCGACAGGCCCGACCGGGAGCACCATGATGCCGCCGACCTTGAGCTGCTCGACCAGTGCCTGCGGCACGCGCTCGGCAGCAGCGGTCACGATGATGCGGTCGAACGGCGCCTGCTGCGGCCAGCCCTTCATGCCGTCGCCTAGCATGGCGGTGATGTTCGCGATACCGAGCGCCTTGAACCGCTGCTCGGCCTGCCGCAACAGCGTGCTGTAGCGTTCGATCGTGTAGACGCGCCGGCACAGCCTGGCCAGCACCGCCGCCTGGTAACCCGAGCCGGTGCCGACCTCCAGCACCTTGTCGCGATCGCCGACCGACAGCTTCTCTGTCATGTAGGCGACAATGAAGGGCTGGCTGATCGTCTGACCGCAGTCAATCGGCAGCGATCGGTCGGCATAAGCGATATCGGCGTATGCGGCCTCGACGAACAACTCTCGGGGGACAGTCTCGATCGCCTTCAGCACGCGCGGATCGCGGATGCCCTGCGAGCGCAGGCCGAGGATCAGCCGTGCGACGGCGACCCTGCCCTCCCCGTCCTCGTCCAGACCTCCTGCCGCCATGAGCTGGTCATGCCTCCTGCCCGATCGCCAGGATCTCGAGCAGCCTCGCGTGCGCGACGGTATCGGTCAAGTTCAGTGTCAGCGGCGTGATCGAAATGCAGCCGTCGTAGACGGCTCTGAGGTCGGTACCGCGCGCTGGGCTCGATTTGCGACGTTCGAAGCCTGTCCAGAAATACGGGTTGCCGCGGCCGTCATGACGCTGCTCGATATAGAGGAGCGACTGGTCGCGCCGCCCCTGCTGGGTGATCTCGTGGCCGCGCACATCAGCCGGAGCGCAATCCGGGAAGTTGATGTTGAGAACGACGGACGGATCGATGTCCGCCTTGAGCAGCATCCGGATGATGCGGGCGCCGTGCCGGGCGGCCGTCTCCCAGTGGATCATCGAGGGATCGCGGTATGCCTGGCTCAAGGCGAACGACCGGACGCCGAGCAGTGAGCCCTCGAAGGCGCCGGCGATGGTGCCGGAGTAGGTCACGTCGTCGGCGAGGTTCTGACCGCGGTTGACACCCGACAGCACCAGGTCGGGGCGGCGATCCTTCATGACGTGCTTGAGGCCCATGATGACGCAGTCGGTCGGCGTGCCCTTGACCGCGAAGTGCCGGTCGCCGACCTCGCGCAACCGCAGCGGATCGTTCAGCGTCAGCGAGTGCGATGCCCCGCTCTGGTCGGTCTCCGGGGCGATGATCCATACGTCGTCGGAAAGTTCCCGGGCGATCCCTTCGAGGATCCTCAGCCCCGGCGCGTGGATACCGTCATCATTGGTGACCAGGATGCGCATGTGTCAGATATCCGTTCCGATCGCATGGGGCGAATGGACCGCAGCCGGCAACTGTCGCCAAATTCGCATCGCTCATTCCATTCGCTGTCCGTCAGGGCACTATTCGCTCGCGCGAATCACCTCGAGGCCGCCCATATATGGCCTGAGTGCCTCCGGCACGATGACGGTTCCGTCGGCCTGCTGGTAATTCTCGAGCACCGCGATCAGAGCGCGGCCGACCGCGACGCCGGATCCGTTCAGCGTGTGGACGTGGCGAACCCCGGAGCCGTCCCTGGGACGGTAGCGGGCATCCATGCGGCGGGCCTGGAAATCCCCGCAGACAGAACAGCTGGAAATCTCGCGATAGGTATCCTGCCCCGGTAGCCAGACCTCGATGTCGTAGGTTTTGCGCGAAGCGAAACCCATGTCGCCGGTACACAGCGTCACAACGCGGTAGGGCAGCCCGAGCCGCTTCAGGATCGTCTCGGCCGATTCCGTCATCCGCTCCAGTTCCGCCATCGACTGCTCCGGCGTGGTGATCGACACTAGTTCGACCTTCGAGAACTGATGCTGGCGGATCATGCCGCGCGTATCCCGCCCCGCCGCACCGGCCTCGGCCCGGAAGCACGGCGTCCACGCGGTGACGCGCATTGGCAGCGAGTCCTCCTCGAGGATCTGCTCGCGGGCAAGATTGGTGAGTGGCACCTCTGCGGTGGGGATCAGCCAGAAATCCTCCTTCAGCGGCGCCTTCTCGATCGTCCGCTCGACGAGCTCGGTCAGGTCGATCTCGCCGCGCGCAAAGGCCTCGCGGTCGCCCTCGTCAGCATAGCCGAGCGCGCTATGCAGAAGTTCGGCGCGGGTGATCGTCCGCGTCGCGAGGAACTGGTCGTCGACGAATTTGGGCAGCTGGGCGGTGCCGAACATGGTCTCGTCACGCACAAGCAGCGGCGGGTTGACTTCGGTGTAGCCGTGCTCGGTCGTATGGATATCGAGCATGAAGGTACCGAGCGCCCGCTCGAGACGCGCCAGCATCCCCTTCAGCACCACGAAGCGCGCCCCAGACATGCGGGCAGCGGCCTCGAAATCCATCAACCCGAGCGCCTCGCCGATCTCGAAATGCTGTTTCGGGGCAAAGTCGAATCGCTTCGGCTCACCGACGCGGCGTATCTCGACATTGCCGTGCTCGTCGGTGCCGTCCGGCACCTCGTCGAGCGGCAGGTTGGGCAAACCGGCCAGAAGGCCATAAAGCTCCGCCTCGACCGCCTTCACCTCCGCTTCCAGCGCTGGCACCTTCTCCTTGATCGCCCCGACCTCGGCGATCAGCGCTTGCGCGCGCGCCTCGTCCTTCGCCGCCTTGGCCTGCCCGACTTCCTTCGAGGCCGCGTTCCGGCGCTCCTGTAGCGCCTGCAGCTCGCTCACGAGCGCACGCCGCTTCTCGTCGATCCCGATCAGCCGCACCGCAGTGCCGGCGAAGTCGGGCGAACGGCGCATCAGCGCCGCGTCGAAGACGTCCGGGTTCTCGCGAATCCACTTGATGTCGTGCATGGCAACCGCCGCAAGCGCGGGCCCCGGGAGGGCCGTTCAACCGGGAAAACCGGTCAGGACGCGGCTTCTTCCGCCTCGCGCGCGGCCTCGGCCTCGGCGCGCCGCTTTTCCACCAGCCTGACCGAAAGGATCGACAGTTCGTAGAGAAGCAGGGTCGGCAGCGCAAGCCCGATCTGGCTGATCGGATCGGGCGGCGTCAGGAAGGCGGCAACCGCGAACGTGATGACGATCGCATACTTCCGCTTCGCCTTGAGGCCCTGCGAGGTGACGATGCCCACCTTGCCGAGCAGCGTCAGCAGGACCGGAAGCTGGAAGCAGACACCGAAGGCGAGGATCAGCGTCATGATCAGCCCGAGATACTCACTGACCCTCGGCAAGAGGACGATCTGAGCCTGCCCTTCCCCGGTCTGCTGCATCGACAGGAAGAAGGCCATCACCAGCGGCATGGTGAAGAAGTAGACAAGTGCCGCCCCCGCCAGGAACAGCAGCGGGGTTGCCACCAGGAACGGCAGGAAGGCGTTTCGTTCGTTGCGGTAGAGCCCCGGCGCGACGAACATGTAGAGTTGCGTGGCGATCACCGGGAACGCCAGGAACACCGCCCCGAAGAAGGCGATCTTGAGCTGCGTGAAGAAGAATTCCTGCGGCGCAGTGTAGATGAGCTCGAGGTCCTCCACCTTGCCCGTCGCCCATTCGTAGGGCTTGAGCAGAATGTTGAAGATCGGGTTGGCGAAGTAGAAGCAGAAGACGAACGCGATCGCCAGCGCGAGCAGCGACCACATCAGCCGCTGACGGAGCTCGATCAGATGCTCGACCAGCGGGGCCTTCGTGGCGTCGATGTCATCCTGGCTCATTTAGGACCGGCCGGCCTTCATGCTGCTGTACCGGTATCGGCGGGCTTGGCGGACTTGGCACGCGGCTTCGACGCAGGCTTCGCTTTGGCCGGCGTCGCGGCATTCTTGGCCGACGGAGCTTCCTTCGGCTTGGCTGCCGTCTTCATGGCAGCCGGTTTCGACGAAGCCTTCGCAGCAGGCTTTGCCTGAGCGCCCTTCGGCGCAGGCGAACCGGCGACACCGGCCGCGTCGGACGGGGCGACCTTCACGGAACCGGCCTTCGCCATCGCGGCAGGAGCCGGCTGCGGATGCGGCGACGCCCCGGTCGGCGGTGACGCCTGCGCGGACCCTGCGGCCGACGCAGCCGGCGCAGTGGCCGCGCCAGCCGTCTTCGGCGCAGCCGGATCCTCGATCGCCTTGCGCAGATCCTCCCCGGCCGACTTCAGCGGGTTGAGGCTGTCCTTCATCTGATTGAGCGGGTTCACCGAGCGCACGCTCTCGATGCCCTTGCGCACCTCGTCGAGTTCAGCCTCCTTCAGCGCATCGTTGAGCTGGCGCTGGAAGTCGCCGGCCATCCGGCGCATCTGACCCACATACTTGCCGAATGTGCGCAGCATTCCGGGAAGTTCGCGCGGACCGACGACGACCACCGCCACGATGGCGATGATCAGAAGTTCGCTCCACCCGATATCGAACATGGAACGTCTCCCACAGGCGAGCCTCGCGCCGGCCGGATCTCGGAAAGTCCGACCGACGGCGCAGCCCCCCGGAGGGGGCAGGGCCGATCTCAGCCGACCTTCTTCGCGGGCTCGGCAGCCGAGCTCTTGGCCTTCGCCTCGACCGTCTCGGCGGCCTGGTGCTCGATCGTCTTGGTCGGCTCGGCCGCTGCCGACTCATCCTCGCTCATGCCCTTCTTGAAGCTCTTGATGCCCTTGGCGACGTCTCCCATCAGCTCGGAGATCTTGCCCCGGCCGAACAGCAGAACGAGCAGCACGACGACGATGAGAATCTGAAACCAACTGGGAGCCATACGCGCTCTCCTCAAGTGTTCGCGATCCGGGAACGTCCGATCGGGGCTGATCCCCGGATATCAGGGTTCCGCGAGACATTATACGGGGCCCGGCCAGCCGGCAACACGCGTCTGGCCCGTTCGGTTACCACTTCCGCCGCCTGCCGCCTCCGGTTCCTAGACCGGAAACATGAGAACGGCCGCTTCGTCGATCAAGATGCCGACCTCGCTCCCGACGGCGGCCGTCACCGTCTGGCGCGCACGTGCCTTGATCGGCATGTCCAGCCCATCGACCGCTATCTCCAGCAGTTCGACCTCTCCGAGGAACCGGCGCGAGATCAGCCGGCCTGGCACCTGTCCGCTCCCGGCCGGCGCGACCTGGACCCCGTGCGGGCGCACGCAGACCGTTACCGCTTCGCCGTCGACCACGCCCTGTCGTCCAAAGGTTCCCAATGGCGTCGACACGACGCCGCCCGCGACGATGCCGGGAACCTCGTTGAGTTCGCTGAAGAAGCGCGCTACGGCCAGGTCGGTCGGACTGTGGTAGAGATCGGCGGCGCTGCCCGCCTGCACCACCCTGCCCGACCGCATCAACACGATCCGGTCGGCCATGCGCATCGCCTCTTCCGGATCATGGGTGACGATGATGCAGGTCGCGCGCGTCTCGCGCAGCACCGCCAGCGTCTCCTCGCGCACATCGTCGCGCAGACGGCTGTCGAGGCCGGAAAACGGCTCATCCATCAGTAGCACGGAAGGTCGGGGCGCGACGGCGCGGGCGAGCGCGACGCGCTGCTGCTCGCCACCCGACAGGGCATGCGGATACAGATCGGCATAGCGTTCGAGTCCGACCCGCTGCAGCGCCTTGCGGGCCTCTGCTTCCGCAACGTCGCGAGGCAGCCCTGCCAGGCCGAACTTGACGTTGGCGAGGATGCTCAGATGCGGGAAAAGGGCGAAGTCCTGGAACATCAGCCCCACTCCCCGCTTCTCGGGCGGCACGAAACGTGCCGGACCGGAGACTTCGAGCCCGTCGATCAGCACGCGGCCGGAGGCCGGTATCTCGAGACCCGCGGCGAGCTTCAGGAGCGTCGTTTTGCCGCAACCGGATGGCCCGAGCAGGCAGACGATCTCGGCCGGCTCGATCTGCAGATCGACGCGGTCCACGGCAAGCACCTCGTCATAGGCGTGCGAGACATTCTCGTAGGCGAGCCGGACCGCGATTGCGGCGCCCGTCGTTCCTCGCCGGCCCCATTGCGGGCGTGTCGAGCGGAGTTCGCTGACGGAAGATATGGCCCTGGTCGATGTGTCCACGGTCAGTCCCCGTCCTCGCCATCGAGCTCGCTGCCGTCGAGCGGATCCTCGTCCGCCGCTGGCAGTTCGCTCGGTGTCGGCACGCTGAAATCGGGCGGCAGGCGGCTGTCGAGCAGCCCGGCGCCCTTGAGTTCGTCCAGACCCGGCAGGTCGCGCAGGCTCTCGAGCCCGAAGTGATCGAGAAACTCCGGCGTCGTGCCATAGGTAACGGGCCGACCCGGCGTCCGCCGGCGCCCGCGCATCCTGACCCAGCCAGTCTCCATCAGCACGTCCAGAACCCCCTTGGACGCGCTGACGCCGCGGATTTCCTCGATCTCGGCCCGGGTCACCGGTTGATGATAAGCGATGATCGCAAGCGTCTCGAGTGCCGCGCGCGACAGGGGGCGTTGTTCCACCGCGTCGCGCCTGAGCAGGAAGGAAAGGTCCTCCGCGGTGCGGAACCGCCAGCGGCCACCGACCTTCACCAGATTGACACCGCGATTGGCATACGCCGCCTGCAATTCGCCAAGCAGGCCCTCGACATCAGCACCCTGCGGCAGTCGACCGGCCAGCGTCGCAATGTCGAGCGGCTCGGTCGCCGCGAACAACAGGGCCTCCAGCATGCGCAGATGCTCGCGTCGGTCGGCCGGGGTGAAATCGGCGACGTTTGACGGCGCGCCGCTCATTGCAGACGTCCTCGCCCGCGCAGGTAGAGAGGTCCGTACGTTTCGTCCTGCCGCAGCTCCAGCACGCCTTCGCGGCACAGTTCGAGGCTTGCCGAAAACGTGCTGGCAATCGCGCTGCGTCGCATCTGCGGATCCTCGATGACTTCGCCGATGAGCTGGTCCAGCGGCATCCAGGCACCGATCGTGCCGACGAGACGTTCCAGCATCTCGCGTGCCTCCTTAAGAGACAGAACGCTGCGCGGCTCGAGCACAACGCGCCGGACGGCATGCTGGCTGCGCTGATCGCCATAGGCCTTAAGGAGGTCGTAGAGGCTTGCGACATAGATGCTGCGCCGGTCGATGCCGACGCCCTCCGGCATGCCGCGAGGAAACACGTCGCGACCGAGCCTGTTGCGGTTGACGAGCTTTGCCACCGCCTCGCGCATGGCTTCCAGCCGCTTCAGCCGGAACGCCAGCGAAGCCGCCATCTCCTCGCCGCTCGGCTCATCATCCGGCTGGCGCGGCAGCAGTAGGCGCGACTTCAGATAGGCAAGCCAGGCGGCCATCACCAGATAGTCGGCCGCAAGCTCGAGGCGCAGCCGCCGCGCAGCATTGACGAATTCCATATACTGCTCCGCCAGCGCCAGGATCGAGATCCGTGACAGGTCCACCTTCTGCGTGCGCGCCAGTGCCAGCAGCAGATCGAGCGGCCCCTCGAAGCCCTCGACATCCACGAGGAACGCATCGTCGCGGTCGGGGCGCGGTGTCGAGGCCTCGATCCAGTCCTCGGTCGCGACCATCGCTCAGACCTCCTCGGGCCGTGCACTCAACGCCGACAGTTCCCGCCGCGCGGCAGCGAGGTCTGCCGCCTTGCGCGCCGCCCAGGCCGTCGCCGCCGCGGCGCGCTCGGCCGCCTTGCCAGCCAGCGGCGGACAGGCAGCGGCCACCTCCGCCATCTCGCCGAGATCGCCGTTGCAGTGCAGCGCGATGTCGCAGCCAGCCGCCAAAGCGCGCGCTGCGTTCTCGCCGACACCGCCGCTCAGCGCCCGCATCGACAGATCGTCCGTCATCACCAGCCCGTCGAATCCGATCGCCCCGCGAATCACCTCCTCGATCACCCGGCGCGACAAAGTTGCCGGTTCCTGCGGATCGAAGGCGCTGTAGACAACATGCGCCGTCATCGCCATCGGCAGCTGGTTCATCCGACGGAACGGCTCGAAATCGGCGGCCAGCGTATCGGCAGACGCATCGACGACCGGCAGCTCCAGATGGCTGTCGGCCAGTGCCCGCCCGTGCCCTGGAATATGCTTGACGACCGGCGCGACGCCAGCCGCCGACAATCCGTCGACCACCGATTCGGCGAGCGGCACGATGTCGTCGGCGCTCGCGCCATAGGACCGGTCGCCGACGATGTCGTGTGCGCCGGCGACCCGCAGATCCAGGACCGGTGCGCAGTCGACGGTGATGCCGAGCTCGAACAGATCCTCGCCGATCAGACGTCCGCACAGCCATGCCATCCGGCGCCCGGCCTGAGGATCGGCCGCGGCCAGTTCGGAGATCGCTGCGGCTGCCGGATAAGCTGTCCAGCGTGGCGGTTTCAGACGCTGGATGCGGCCGCCTTCCTGGTCGATGAGCACCGGCGCATCGGCCCTGCCGACGATCGAACGGAATGACGCGACGAGGCGGCGGATTTGATCGGGCTCGCCGCAGTTGCGCGCGAACAGGATCAGTCCCCAGGGCTGCTCGGCGCGCAGAAACGCCCGCTCGGGCTCGGTGAGCTCGAGGCCGGAGCATCCGCATATGAAGGCTTTCGGCGCCACCTTTGCGGCTTACCGCCCCGGCGTTCCCCGGTCAACCGACCAGAGTGGCGCCCGGATCAGTTCCTGCGAACGAAGCAGTCGAGTCCCGAGGACTTGAGCCGGGCACACAGTGCGCCGGCGTCGCTCTGCGACGACATGGGACCAAGTCCGACGCGGTAGTAGATGCCTCGATCGCCGAGATCGGCCCGTTCGACCACCGGCGTATAGCTGCCGAGTGCCGCCGCGTAGCGCTGGCTGATCGAGGCCGCCGTGCTGCGTGCGTCCTGTTCGTTCCGGCTGGCAGCCACCTGAACGACGTAGGATCCGGGCGGGAAGCTGCCGGTGGTGGGGGCTGGCGCGGCAGAGGGCGCGGACGCGGCAGGCGCTGGCGCGCCCGCAGGCGGCGGCGACGACGCGGCGGGCAACGCGGCGACGGCGCTCGGCTGCAGCGGGATCGGCTGTCCCGCCTGCGGCGCGCTTGGCGGCACGAAGCCACTTCCCGCCGGCCGCGGGGCGGCGACCGGCGCCGTTGCGACCGGGGCGGATGCAACGGCCGCGGGCTGCCGCGGCGCCTCCGCAGACCTCGGCAGTTCGGCCGGCCTTGGTACCGGCAGCGGAACCTCGACGCTGCTGGTCGCGGCCGCTGCGTCCTCGGTCGGCGCTTCCTGGGCGGTTTCGGCGGGACTGGCAGGGGTATCGCTGCCCGGCAGCGGTGCGGGCTGCAGGGGCACGGCCGGCTGTGGCGGAGCAACCTCGCCGACGATCGTGCCGTCAGGCCTCACCACCACCGTGCGGACCCGGCGCGGCAGATCGTCCGACGTCGCCTCGCCCGTGGCGCCGCGCAGGCCGTCGTCCTGGTTCGTGTCGATCCTGCGAACCTGACGGTCGCCGACATCGGCCACTGCTTCTTCGCGCGAGACAAGCCGTTCCTCGCTGCCGCTATCCGCGCCAACGCGATCATAGACCAGCTTGCCGGGCGACTGTGCCGCTGCCGCATCGCTCTCGCCGCTGCTCGGCGGCTGGATCTTCACCGGCGCGCGTTCGGCACGGATTACCGGCGGCGGAGCATCGGTGTCGCCGCCGGACAGGAATCCGTAGCCGACGACAGCGGCGCCGCCGACCACAACCAGGCCGACCATGCCGCCGGCAATCATCATGGCGCGGCGGCGATTCGATTTCGGCTCCTGGACCGGTTCGCCCTCGTAAGGGGCGAAATGTCCCGTCTGGTCAAATGCCGGATCGGTCTCGGCGTACAGCGGATCATAGGCCGGATCTCCGGGCATGTTCGCATAGCGGGGGTCCTCTACCCAGCTGTCGGCGAGATGTCCCTCGTCGGCATAGCCGTGGTCGCCATAGAGACCGCCGGCATCCCCTTGATGCGGTTCGAACGGCTCGTCGCCATAAGCCTCCGGTTCCGGCACCGGGGTCGAACGGGGGCCGGGAAACGACGTGTAGCGCGGGGCCTCTAAGCGCGGCTCGACCCGTTCGCTCGCAGCCGCAAGTTCGGCATACAGCCTGCCGATATCCGTCGCGTCATGGTCATGGCCGTCGAACGGACCTGCCGGCTCGTCGGCATGAGGCGTATAGCCCTGACGGGTGTGATGGGTAGGCTGGGACGCCAGGCTGTCATACCCGTGTGCGGAGGGCGCGCCATAGTGACTAGGATCGCCCGACACCTCGGGCTCCCTGCGCTGGCGGTTGAAGTCGGCAAACGGATCCTCGTCGATCAGCCGCGCCAGCTCGGCCAGCGGATCATCGGACTGTACGGCATCCGTTCGGCGGCCAGGTGTCCCTGCCTCCGCGGTCGTATCCCACTGCGCGTTGCGCCCGTGGTATCGCGTATCCGACATTCCTCGCCCTATCCCGCTGTATGTCTGTCGCGCAGGCGGCGGAATTCAATAGTCGTCTGACCGGAAACGCGATTCAACGCATTTCTTCGAGGGGCTCCACTCCGAGCACTCTCAGTCCGGCCGACAATACCGACGCAACAGCCTGAACCAATGTTAACCGAGCTATCGTCGAAACTCGGTCTCCGAGGTTAATAAAGCGTAATTGTGGCAAGTCCTTGCCGCGATTCCATAGTCCGTGGAAATCGCTCGCGACCTCGTGAAGATAGAAGGCGAGGCGGTGCGGTTCATGCGCGGCTGCCGCCGTTTCGATCGTGCGCGGAAACGCCGCAAGCAGCTTGAGCAGCGACATCTCGGCGGGATCGGCGAGGATTGCCAGGGCCGCCGCGCCGGGGGCCGGCATCGGGTAGGAGATGTCGGGAAAGGCTTCCGCCGCCTGGCGGAACACCGAATGGGCGCGCGCATGCGCGTACTGGACGTAGAAGACCGGATTGTCCTTCGACTGTTCGGTCACCTTGTCGAAGTCGAAGTCGAGCGTCGCGTCGTTCTTGCGCATCAGCATGATGAAGCGCACCACGTCGCGTCCGACCTCGTCGACGACGTCGCGCAGCGTCACGAATTCGCCGGCCCGTTTCGACATCTTTACCGGCTCGCCACCACGCAGCAGCCGCACGAGCTGGCATAGCTTGATATCGAGCTCGGCCTCCCCGCCGCTCACCGCCTTCACCGCTGCCTTCATCCGCTTCACGTAGCCGCCATGGTCGGCGCCCCACACGTCGATCATCGTGCGGAAGCCGCGCTCGAACTTGTCGCGGTGATAGGCGATGTCGGAGGCGAAGTAGGTATAACTGCCGTCGGACTTCATCAGCGGACGATCGACGTCGTCGCCGAACGCGGTGGCGCGGAACAGCGTCTGCTCGCGATCCTCCCAGTCGTCCGGGAGCTGCCCCTTGGGCGGCGGCAGCCTGCCCTCGTAAACGAGACCGCGTGCCCGCAGCTCGTCGATCGTCGCCGCCACGCGGCCGCCATCCGGGCCGATCAGCGAGCGTTCGGAGAAGAACACATCGTGATGGATGTCGAGTGCAGCGAGGTCGTCGCGGATCAACGCCATCATAGCGTCGATCGCGAACTGACGGACCGTCGGCAGCCACTCGCTCTCCGGCCGGGCCAGCAGGCTCTCTCCGTAACGCTGAGCCAGCGCCGCGCCGACCGGCTTCAGGTAATCGCCCGGATAGAGCCCCTCGGGAATGTCGCCAATCTCCTCGCCGAGCGCCTCGCGGTAGCGCAGATAGGCAGAGCGCGCCAGCACATCCACCTGAGCGCCTGCGTCATTGACGTAGTACTCGCGCGTGACCTCATATCCGGCGAACTCCAGAAGACTGGCCAGGGCGTCACCGAATACCGCGCCGCGGCAATGGCCGACATGCATCGGCCCGGTCGGATTGGCCGAGACGTACTCGACATTGACGCGCTCGCCGCCGCCGATCCGGCTGCGGCCAAAACCGGCGCCGGCGCGGATCAACGCATCGAGTACCTCGTGCCAGTATTCGGGCGTCAGCGTCAGGTTGACGAAGCCGGGCCCTGCCACATCGACGGATGCAACGCCGGGTTCGGCCCGCAGCCGGGAGGCCAGCCTCTCGGCGATGTCGCGGGGCTTCATGCCGGCATCGCGGGCAAGCACCATCGCCGCATTGGTCGCGAGGTCGCCGTGACTGCTCTCGCGCGGTGGCTCGACGGCGATGCGTGCGGCATCCAGCCCCGGCGGCAGTTCGCCCGCCGCCGACATCGCCTCGACGGCGCCGGTGATGCGGGCCGTGAAATCGCGGAAGACATCCATGCTCGAAGGATCCCGGCTGGTCCCCGGGCACCGACCTGCGGGGACGCGCGCCGCCTAACGCAATTCCGGCGCGGCGTCAAACAGCCGGCGATGTTCGCTCAGCGCAAAGCGGTCGGTCATTCCGGCGATGTAGTCGGCCACCACCCGCGCGCGATCCTCGCCGTCACCGCGCGCGGCCGCCCGCGCCCATTCCGGTGGCATCCGTTTAGGGGAGGTCAGGAACGCCTCGAACAACCGCGTCACCGCGTCGGCGGCATCTTCCATGATCCGGTTGACGCGCTCGTGCCGGTACATCCGGGTGAACAGAAACCGGCGCAGGTCGGCGACGGCGGTAGCAGCGGTCGCATCGAAGGCAATCATGGCGCTCGATGCCGCCCGGACCGCGTCGGCGTCGGCAGGCGCAGTGGCGGCGATCCGAGCGGCGGATTCTGCCAGCGCCCGCTCCATCAATCCGGTGATCACCCGCCGCGTCGTTTCGTGGATGAGCCGCGACGTCTCCAGCCTCGGATAGCGCCCACGCAGATCCGCGACGATCGCTGCGACGAAGGGCACCTCGCCCGCCACGTCGTCGAGTGCGAACAGACCGGCGCGCAGACCATCATCCATATCGTGGCTGTTGTAGGCGATATCGTCGGCGAGTGCGGCGGCCTGCGCCTCCAGGCCCGCCCAGGAGGCGAGCCTCAACTGGTAACGGGCATCCTGCTCGCGGATCGAAGCCGGCACACCGGCCGCATAGGTCCCGATCCCCTCGCCCGCCGCATCGACCAGCGGCCCATTGTGCTTGACGATGCCTTCGATCGTCTCCCAGCTCAGATTGAGCCCGTCGAACGCGGCATAGCGACGCTCGAGCAGCGTGACGACACGCAGGCTCTGAGCATTGTGGTCAAAGCCGCCGAAGTTCGCCATCGCCCGGTCGAGCGCGCGCTCGCCGGCATGCCCGAACGGCGGATGCCCAAGGTCGTGGGCAAGCGCCACCGCTTCGGCCAGATCCTCGTCGAGGCCGAGGCTGCGCGCGAGCGCACGCGACAACTGCGCCACCTCGAGCGTGTGGGTGAGGCGGGTGCGAAAGTAGTCGCCCTCGTGGAAAACGAAGACCTGCGTCTTGTACTGCAGACGCCGGAAGGCGGTGGAATGAACGATCCTGTCCCGGTCGCGCTGGAATTCGGTGCGGGTCGGGCTCGGCGGCTCGGGATGGAGCCGGCCGCGGCTGCGGGCGGGATCGGAGCCGTGCGGCTGCCGGCATCCGAACCATTCCCGAAAGACCCCTGCTCCGACGGCGGAGCGATTGACAGTCACGTCGTCCACCATACCTTTAGGTCGCTCCGGCGACGGAATGTCCATCCCGCATCCGCCGGACATCGAGGAGCCGCCAATGATCGAGGTCGACGAACAGCAGGTCACGCTCAGCGAACGGGCCGCGCGCCAGATCGTCCGCATCCTGGCGAAGGAACCGGGCAAGACGGCGCTACGGGTCAGCGTCTCCGGCGGCGGCTGTTCGGGATTCCAGTACGGCTTCGAGCTCGATTCGTCTCCCGGCGAGGACGATATCGTCATCCAGAGGGACGGCGCCACTGTCTTCGTCGACTCGGTGTCGATGATGTACATGGCGGGCTCCGAGATCGATTTTGTCGACGATCTGATTGGCGCCTCCTTCCAGGTGCGCAATCCGCACGCGACCGCGTCCTGCGGCTGCGGAACGTCTTTCTCGATCTGACCGCTGCTGCCGGCGCCGCCGGCGGTCACGCGCTGGGGGGCCGATGAAGATCGCGACCTGGAACATCAATGGAATCCGCGCGCGGATCGAGCTGCTGCGGCGCTGGCTCGCCGAGGCGGACCCCGATGTCGTCTGCCTGCAGGAGGTGAAGTCGGCCGACGAGGCCTTCCCGCACGAGGCGCTGGACGGCACCGGTTACAATGTCGCCGTGCATGGCCAGAAGGGATTCAACGGCGTCGCGATCCTAGCGAAGCGGCCGATCGAGGACGTGGTCCGTGGCCTGCCCGGCGATCCCGACGACGTCCAGGCGCGCTACATCGAGGCGACGATAGCCGGCGAGCATGGCGTCGCCCGAGTCGCCTCGATCTACCTGCCAAACGGCAACCCGGTTGGCTCCGACAAGTTTTCCTACAAGCTCGCCTGGACGAACCGACTGATCGCCCGCGCGCGAAGCCGGCTTCGCCTCGAGGAGCCGCTGGTGCTGGCCGGCGACTACAATGTCATCCCGATGCCCGAGGATGCGCGCTATCCGGAGAACTGGGTCGGCGATGCCCTGTTCCAGCCGGAGAGCCGGTCGAAGTTCCGCGAACTCCTTGCCGCCGGCTTCACCGACGCCATCCGCGCGGCGATGCCGGACAGCGATGTCTACACCTTCTGGGACTACCAGGCGGCTGCCTGGCAGAAGAACGACGGGATCCGCATCGATCATCTGCTACTCTCGCCGCAGGCAGCCGACCGGATGGTGCGGTGTGGTGTCGACAAGCACACCCGCGGCTGGGACAAGCCGTCGGACCACGCTCCCGTCTGGGTCGATCTGGAACTCTAGCCGGCCGACTTCCGCGTACCGCGTCCTGCGACGCGGCGTCGGGGCTTGCCGGCGACCTGCGGCTATTCGGTGCCCTTGGTCAACCACTTCTCCGCCAGGCCGGCGGCGGCAGTCTTCTGCTCCGGCGTCAGAATCTGGCTCGCCCGATGATCGAGCGCGAGTATCCAGTCGCGGTCCTCGGGGCCGGCGTTCTCGCGCGCCACCAACAGCCACATGTAGCCCTTCTCGGGCATTGGCCGGACACCATCGCCGTAGATCAGCATCTGCCCGAGCGTCGCCTGAGCGGCAACGTGATTCTTGCGGGCGGCGAGGCTCAACCAGCGCGCGGCACGGCCGGGGTCCGGCTGCACGCCGTCACCGTCGAGGTAGATGCGGGCCAGGTTGTACTGGGCGGATGCGTCGCCGAAATATGTTGCCGCATGGGTGAAAAGATCGACCGCACGGCCAACATCGGGCTTTATCCCGGCCTTCGCGATGCCATTCTTGTAATAGGTAGCCAGATTGACGAAGGCGTCGGCGACGACTCTCGCGGAGGGCGTGTAGGGATTGTCGTCGGCGTGTTGATCGGCGATCCGCGAGAACATCTGGAACGCCATGTAGTCATCCTCAGGCACGCCGTCGCCGCTGGCGTACATCTTGCCCAGCTTCCACTGGGCAATGGCATGTCCCTTGGAAGCGGCGTACTGAAAGGCGTTGAGGGCCGACTGCAGGTCGCCGACGCTGTAAGCCTCCGCGCCCATCCGGAAAGCATCGACGGGAGATGCGTCGGCAGACAGAGGCAGCGATGGATCGAGCGCTCGCGCCGACGGCGCCACGAGCACGACCGAGCCCAACATCGTCACCGCAAGAACGCCCAGAGACCGCATAGTCCAGCACTTTCACCCTGCGCCGCCCGATCCGGTCGCGGCTGCCCGCAAGTGCCGCTGACCGAAGGCCCCATACGAGACCGGATACCGCGTCCGCTGACTGCCACGACGCCCGGAGGCGGGCAATACGCCACTGTCGGTTCGAGCGTCTCACGACACTGCGGCGAAGTCGAGGCGGCCTTCAGAGCATCCCGGAAACCGTCTATTTAACAGACAGTTAACAAGATGAGGTAGCTTTGTGGCATGAACTGGGCGCGGCTGCGCCCGAACACCGATCGTTGCAGATTTCCCACGTTATGTGGCAGCTCCGCAACAGTCGCTCCAACACATCCTCACGTCATGCGCTGACCGAGGAATCCTCGGCAAGCCGATATCTGTATTATGGAATCTGGTCCCATATCGGACGTCAACGACCGGCGACGGCCAGCCATGTCGTATGCTGACGGATGAGCCTGATCGCAAGATAGGTCAGTGTTCCCAGGAAAAACAACATCACCCAGACCGGTTCCTCGCTGATCCAGACGTCGAGGGGCAACTCCTCTACGACCACGGCCTCGAGCGCCTCGACGACCAGGAAGAACACCGTGATCAGATAGAGCCCCGGATACTCCCGCCTCAGTACGGTCCTCAGCGAAAATGGCAGCTCGGGCCAGACCCAACCGCTGAACCGGGGCAGGATCGCGGGCGTGCGCTGCGCCCAATGGCGGTACGCGTCGCCAAACCGTTCCTCCATAAATCTCTCTTCCGCCAGCATTATGCGCTCGTAGTACAGGAAGAACGCCAGCGCGCCGCCGAGGCCGAACAGCAGGCTCTTGAAGACCAGCAGGAAACCGAGAAAGATCAGGAAGTTGGCGAAATAGAGCGGATGCCGCATCTGCGAATACATCCCGCTCGTGTTGAGAGCCTCCGCCCGCTGCATCCTGGTGGTGCGGCCCGAGCTGCCGCGTGGAACGAACCCGACGATCGCGCCACGGACTGCCAGACCGGACAATGCAATCAGCAGGCAACCAAAATCCCAGATGTCCTCGACCCCGTCGCCGAAGGCGTGGATCACCCAGTCCGACTGCGCGAATGCGACCATCGCCACTGGCAGGATGACGAGCGGCAGGTAGGAGCGTCGGCGAAACAGCCAGTTTCCCTGCCGAACAAGTTCGTTCTCCAGCATGAGAGCCCCGCATGCCATCTGCGCGACCAACCGCGCAAGGTTGCCATTCCCGCCTCATTGCGGCGAATGCGAGGCACCTCGATCAGGCGGCGCCCGACAACCGCTCGAGCGCCTGCGACAGGCGGACGCGTGCCGCCTCGGCTTCCTGGCGCCGCTCGCGCTGCTCCTCGACCACATGCTCGGGCGCGCGCGCGACGAAGCTGGCATTGCCGAGCTTTGCGTCGATCTTGCCAATCTCGTCGACGAGCTTTTGCACTTCCCGCTGCAACCGGGCCCGCTCGGCATCAAGGTCGATGACGTCTGCCAGAGGCAGTGCCGCCGTCGCCTCGCCGACCACGATCTGCACCGAACCGGCCGGCGCGCTGGTCGCCATGGCGACACTCGAGAGCCTCGCAAGTCGCTTCATAAACTCCCTGTAACGATCTATCCTGCCTTCTATTTCAGCGGAGGATGAGATCACGAATAGAGGCAACCGCGCGGCTGTCGGAACGTTCATCTCGGATCGCACCGAGCGAACGGCGCTCACCGCGTCGATCAGCCATTCGACGTCCGCCTTGGCTGTCGCGTCGATGAGTCCCTGCAGTTCCGGCCATGGCGAGAGGGCAAGGACAGTATTTCGCCCGCCGATCCCATCGCCGATCCGCTGCCACAGTTCCTCGGTCACGAATGGCATGAACGGATGCAGGAGCTTGAGGCCCTGGTCGAGAACCCAGGCCGCCGTCGCCCGCGTCTCCACCTTCGCAGCGCCATCCTCGCCGGACAGTACAGGCTTGATGAGTTCCAGATACCAGTCGCAGAACACATTCCAGACGAAACGGTAGGCGGCGCCCGCCGCCTCGTTGAACTTGTAGGCCTCAATCGCTTCGGTGACCGCGCGGGCGGTGGTCTCGACCTCCCCGACGATCCAGCGATCGATCGTTCCCGACACCCTGGCCGGATCGAATCCGGCAACCGGAACACAGCCGTTCATCTCGCAGAAGCGCGCGGCATTCCAAAGCTTTGTCGCGAAGTTCCGGTAGCCCTCGACACGGGATTCCGACAGCTTGATGTCGCGGCCCTGGGCTGCCATCGCCGATAGCGTGAAGCGCAGCGCATCCGCACCATACTTCTCGACAAGATCGATGGGATCGATGACGTTGCCTTTCGACTTCGACATCTTCTGGCCCTTCTCGTCGCGGACCAAGGCATGGATGTAGACGGTGTGGAACGGCACCTCCTTCATGAAGTGCAGCCCCATCATCATCATGCGCGCCACCCAGAAGAAGATGATGTCGAACCCGGTGACCAGCACGTCGGTCTTGTAGTAGCGGCGCAGTTCGGGCGTCTCGTCAGGCCAGCCGAGCGTTGAGAACGGCCACAGCGCCGAGGAGAACCAGGTGTCGAGCACGTCGGGGTCACGCCGCAGGAAGGCGGCGCGGCGCTCCGGATCCTCGGCCAGCGCGGCGGCCTCCTCTTCGCTGATGACCTCGTTCAGCACGTAGTGCGCCAGTGCCGCGGCAGAGGCCTCTTCTTCGGTCTCGGCGACGAAGACGTGACCATCCGGCCCGTACCAGGCGGGGATCTGATGCCCCCACCAGAGCTGGCGCGAGATGCACCAGGGCTGGATGTTGCGCATCCACTCGAAGTAGGTCTTTTCCCAGTTGCGGGGAACGAACACCGTTTCACCCCGCTCCACCGCCTCGATCGCAGGTTTCGCCAGGGTCGCGGCGTCGACATACCACTGATCGGTGAGCCACGGCTCGATGACGACGCCGGACCGGTCGCCGTATGGCACCGTGTGAACGTGGTCTTCGATCTTCTCCAGAAGCCCCAGTGCCTCGAATTCGGCAACCACCTTCCTGCGGGCCTCGAACCTGTCGAGGCCTCGATAGGCGGCGGGGGCCTCGTCGTTGATCCTGCCGTGCGCATCGAGCACGTTGATCATCGGCAGTCCGTGGCGCCGGCCGACCTCGAAGTCGTTGAAGTCGTGGGCCGGCGTGATCTTCACGGCTCCCGACCCTTGCGCGGGGTCGGCGTACTCGTCCGCGATGATCGGTATTTCGCGGCCGACGATCGGCAGGACGACGGTCTTGCCGACAAGATCGGCGTAGCGCGCGTCATCGGGATGAACGGCAACGGCCGTATCGCCCAGCATCGTCTCCGGGCGGGTGGTCGCCACCGTGATCGTCCGCCCCGGCGCGTCCTTGACCGGGTATCGCATATGCCACAGATGGCCCTTCGTCTCGGTCGGCTGCACCTCGAGGTCGGAGATCGCGGTCAGCAGTTTCGGATCCCAGTTGACGAGCCGCTTGTCCTTGTAGATCAGACCCGCCCGGTACAGGTCGACGAACACCTTGACGACGGCCCTCGACAGGCCCTCGTCCATGGTGAAACGTTCGCGCGACCAGTCGCATGAGGCACCGAGCCGGCGGAGCTGGCTCAGGATCATGCCGCCCGACTCGGCCTTCCAGGACCAGACGCGCCGCACGAACTCCTCGCGGCCGAGAGCCTGCCGCGTGGTACCGCTCGACTCGAGCTGACGCTCGACGACCATCTGCGTGGCAATGCCGGCATGATCCGTTCCCGGCTGCCAAAGCACGTCGCGGCCGCGCATCCGCTCGAAACGGACCAGCACGTCCTGCAGCGTGTTGTTCAGGGCATGGCCCATGTGCAGGCTGCCAGTGACATTCGGCGGCGGAATGACGATCGTGTAGGGCTTCGCGGCGAGACGTTCTGGCCGCCCGGCGCGGAACACGCCGGCAGACTCCCACGCCTCGTAGATCCGTGATTCCACCTCTGCAGGCAGGAAGGTCTTGTCGAGCATCGATTTTCTCGTCGCGCGCTGGAGCCGCCGGTCGGCGTGGGAACAAAGCCGAGGCGTCGCGACGAGTCAACCGAGGTGGAGATGAAACCGGAGGGCGACCGGGCTTCAGCGCCGGCCGCGCGACACTCGCTCGATTTCCTCGCGGACCAGCCGTTCGACGAGAACCGGCAGGTTGTCGTCCAGCCACTCCTTCAGCATCGGCCGAAGCATCTCCTTGACCAGATCCTCCAGGGTCTTCGGATCACGCGAGAGAATCGTGTTGGCCAGCCTTCCGAAGGCCGCTGCAACGGCACTGTCCGTCTGCGGCGACATCAGTGGGGAAGACGATTCGGCCACCGGCTCGGCCGGCCGGTCAGCGGCCTGCGATTGCGCCGGTGAGAATGTGTCCCGATTATCCATCTCGCGCGGCGCGGCAGCTGGCGTCGGGGCCGCAGCCGGCCGGGGTGGCGTAGAGGCCTCGATGGGTCGCTCGGCCTGGATCGACCGCCCCCCCGGTACGGTACGCATCGGTTCCTCGTCGGTTCGGAACTGCACGACTTCGGGCTCGACCAGTCGGGTTGCCGGCTCCGGGCGGGCCTGGCGCTCCTCGACCACCGGAGCGACGTCCTCCTCCGGACCGGCATCCACCGAATCGAAATCGAAGTCCGGTGCGACCGTCTCGGGCTTGGCCACCATCGCGTCGGTCAGGTCGAAGATGTCGGCATCATCCGCCGCGGTATCGGCGGCACTCCCTGCCACCGGTTCCGGCACCACTGCAGGCCGCACGGGCATCGGCGCCGCACTGCGCTGAGTGGCAGACGGCGGCGCACTACGCTGAGCCGCAGGAGGAGGCGGCGGCGGTGGTGGCGCCGAGGCCGCCATCTCGTCGCCATCGGAGATGATCCTGCGGATCGACGCGAGGATCTCCTCCATCGTCGGTTCGGGTGCCGGGTTCGGCTTGCTCATGATCCCCCATCTCCGCCGCGAGCAACCGGGGTGCTTCGCCGAATCGTTCGGCGTTCGCATCTCAGGCGACTATGGCACGGCACCCGAGGTTCGCAACCCTGCCCGAACCAAACCCACAGCCATGAATTGCAGCGGGCCGCGACGGTGCAATGCGCTGCCCCTGCCCCGCGCTGCCGCGCGGATCCTCAGTTCCGCTACTGGCCGCTCGGCGTGCGCAGGCCGAACCACTTGTCGCGAACCTGCTGATAGTGGCGTTCGGGCTGGTAGTAGTCCACCGCCAGGGCAAGGCGTTCCGCACTGAGCTGCCCGACGGCCGACAACAGCGCATATGATGCGACGACCCGCGCGCTCTCGGCCTGCACCAGCGACACCCGCGCATCGAGCAGCGTCTGCTCCGCGTTGAGAACGTCGAGCGTGGTCCGCTGACCGACATTGGCTTCTTCCCGCACACCGTTGAGCGCAATCTGGGCAGCCTTCACCTGCGCCTGCGCCGACGCGATCGATGCAGTTGCCGCCTCGAGCGAACCCCATGCCGAGGCAACCGCCTGGCGGACATTGGCGCGCGTCGCATCGATCTGCATCGTCCGCTCAGTCCGCAGCTCCTTGGCTTCGCGGACCTGCGAATACTCGATGCCTCCCTGATAGATCGGGATGGTCAACTGGGCCATGATGCTGGCCGAGGCCGAGCTGTCGACGGAGGCAGACGGGTTGTTCGTGTAGTCGACACTGCCCTGAAGGGTCAGGGTCGGCAGCAGCGTCCCTTCCACGACTTTCACCTGATAGGCGGACGCCTCTTCGGCATAGACCGCCGCGATGATGGCGGGGTGATTCGCCTGGCTGAGCCGGACAGCCTCGTCGAGACTGGACGGCAGGGAGCGCGCCGGCACCGCGGGTGTCAGGTTGACCGGATCACGACCGATGATCTGCCGGTACTGCGCCTTGCTCGTCAGCAGGTCAGCTTCCGCCAGGTTGAGCTGCGTGTAGGCGCCGGACAGCGCCGCCTCCGCTTGGGCGACGTCGGTGTTGGTGACTTCGCCGACCTGAAAACGGTCACGCGTCGCGCGAAGCTGCTCGGTCAATACCTCGATGTTCTGGCGCTGCAGTTCGACGATCGCCTGGTTGGTCAGGACCGCCATGTAGACCTGTACGCTGTCGAACAGGACGTTCTGCTCGGTATTGCTCAGAGAGGCCCGGTTGGCTCGAACCGTCGCCTCGGCCTGCTTGGTCGAATTGACCGTCCGGAAACCGCGGAACAGCGGCTGGGTGACCGTCACGCCGATCGTCGACGTCGTAAGGTCGAGACTGCCCCCCGGGGTCGTCGAGGTGTGGCTCTGGCGGACGGCCCCTTCTCCGAAGACCTGGGGACGCCAGCCCGACAACGCCTGCGGCACGAGTTCGTCAACCGCGCGCAGATTCGCCCGCGCAGCGTTCAACGTCGGATTGCTGACATAGGCGGAGGACAGCGCGGACATCAATGTCTCGGCTTGCGCGCCCTGCCCGGCGATCATGCCTGCAGCCAAGAGGGCCGCCGCGAGCAGATGTCTTCCCGCGCCGACCGTCAGAGCCGGACTCGAATCGACTTTGGCCATCACAACCCGGCGACGCTGAACCCTGTCACGTCCGTCCTTTGCCGGACGGTTGCAGGAACTATAGCGGCTCGCGCTGTCTGGAGAAGAGAGCGCCCGCCGGCGGATGGGAATTTGCCACGCCGGTGGGGTATATTCGCCACACCGGCTGCGAGTACAGTCCCGGTCGGCGGCAGCGCCGCGACGGCGCAACGGCGACTGTCGACCAGCACTCAGAACACGAACTCGACTGCCTTGCGAAATCCCGGCAGCGGCTGAACGTTGATGTCGAAGTCGACGCGTGACGAGATTTCACCGCCGCTCTTGGTGAACAGCGTCGCCTTGCCGATCGGTCCGTGCATCACAGGCGCAACCAGCCGCCCCCCGTCGCGGAGCTGCCGCAACAGCGCCTCCGGCACGACCTCGACCGCGCCCTCTAGCACGATCACGTCGAAGGGGGCCTGCCGCGGGCATCCCGCGGACAGTTCCCCGGTCAAGACGGCGGCATTGCCGATGCCAAGCTCGATCAGCAGTTGATCGGCCCGGGCCGCGAGTTCCGCCTCGCATTCGAGGCCGACGGCCGACTCGCCGAGGCGGGCGAGGACCGCCGTCGAGTAACCGGTGCCGCAGCCGACATCGAGCACCAGGTCCTCGGGCCGGACGCCCGCCAGCTGCACAAGCCGGGCGAACGGCATCGGTTCCATCAGCCAACGATGGCGACCGGGCCCGCTCTCGGCGAACGGCACGTCCTCGTCGATATAGGCGAGCTCCCGAATGGTCGGCGCGACGAAGCGCTCCCGGGGGATCTCCAGCATCGCCGCGATCAGTCGCCGGTCAGTCACATTGTTGGTTCGAACCTGCGATTCGACCATGTTGCGCCGCGCCAGTTCGAAATCGCTCATGCCTGTCTCTCCCGCCTCGACCGTCACGGCCGCACGCTCCGGCGCCCACGCATTGGCCCGGCGCGCACGCTATAGCATAGCCTGATCAGGCGCAGCCAGCCGCCGTCGTCCACGACCGGCAAGGCTGCAGGCTGACGTTTCGCACTTGCTTAAGCGCAAGCCCCCCAATATGTATCGCTCCCGGTCGGCCACGTGGCGGAGTGGTGACGCAGCGGACTGCAAATCCGTGTACCCCGGTTCGATTCCGGGCGTGGCCTCCAAGCTTGATCGATTCGCGCAGATCAGCGGCGGCGTTGACGCAGCCGCGTCGACTTGCGGCCGACCCAGACGTCGGTCCTGCGGCGCATTCGCCGCACCGGCGGCAGATCGACCGACAGCAGCAGCAATCCCAACGGCGCCATCCAGAAGCCGAGTATCGGCAGGAAGCCGAACAGTCCGCCGATCACCAGCAGCACGCCCAGCATCAAACGCAGCCATCTCGAGCGCGGCACGGGAAACTGCCGTCCGGCAACCGAGATCGTTCGCGGCCGCTCGCCAATCCGTTCCGGACCGGCTTGGGGATGTTCAGCTTCCAATCGCCCCTCCTCGGGCACCATCGAGGACTGGCACCTATATGGAGACGATCCTGGTCGCAACGAAGGTTCCGCGACAAGCGCTTTGCATCCCGGCGAAGGTTTGGTATAGGCGTCCGCGTCGGTGCCAGGCACCTGATCCCCGGTAGCTCAGTGGTAGAGCAATCGGCTGTTAACCGATTGGTCGCTGGTTCGAATCCGGCCCGGGGAGCCACCCATTCCTGAACGCCTGCTCAATGTCGCGCGGTCCGATCGCCTCGAATCGGCTGCGCCGCGCCTTGCCACAGCCTATTCCAGAACGTAGCCACTGCCGTTCAGAACGATCCGTCGACCGTTGATCAGGGCAACCTCGGTGATGGCCCGCCCGTCCTCGTCGATCCTGTGGGTCGGGATGCCGGCGACGAGAGGGTGGAACTGCAGCAGATGCGTCCAAACCGCCGGAAACGCCAGACCCTCTGCGCGCGCAGCCTCACACGCTGCAACCAGGTCGGGAGCCCCATCCCGGGCGACGCCTTTTCGCATTGTCGTACGGGTCCGATTTCGACGCGCGGCAATCTGGCGTACCTCATCAAACGGCGGATTGATCTGGATCAAAGTTCGACGTTTCGATCCGAGCCCATCCTGATCATTTGCCGGACAGTCGCGACCGCGTCCGGACCACAGGTTGCATCGGGTTTGCAGAAGGCGTCGTGCAGCGCATCGACGACGACCAGCACTTCGGGTCTGGCAATCCGGTAGTAGACGGTGGTGCCGTCCCGGCGCGCCTCCACCAGACCGTCGGATCGCAGCCGCATCAGTTGCTGCGACATGCGCACCTGCTCGATTCCGAGCTCCTGCCGGAGTTCGGCAACCGATTTCTCCTGGTGACTCAGCGCGCATAGCACCAGCAGGCGCTGCGGGTGCGACAGGCTGCGCATCAGGTCGGCTGCCTGTTTCGCCGCCGGGATCAAATCCTTTACATTCATATTCTTGAATTTAATATTTCTGAATGTTACATGCAAGCAAGAGGGGCGGAGTCTCCGAGCTGCCGACCGGTAGGTCCGGCCCGGACGCACACCCCAGACAGGGAGTTCGTTTCATGTCGCTCGATCGTGCCGTTCTGATGTTCGCGGGCTTCGTGGTGCTCGTGTCGCTCGCGCTCGGCTTCTACGTGTCGCCGTACTGGTATCTGCTGACGGCGTTCGCCGGTCTCAACATGATCCAGGCCTCGCTGACCGGGTTCTGCCCGGCAGCGATCGTCTTCCGCAAGCTCGGCGTCAAGCCGGGCACCGCCTTCAACTGACCGCGACGACGCGTCCGGACGATACAGGGCAATGTGTTGCGCCATGCAGGGCCTCCAATCGCGGGCGGTCGGTCTGCTTGCCCTCGCGCTCGTCGCCGGGCCGGCGACGGCTGCCGATTTTGAGGTGAAGGAGATCACCATCCCCGAGCTCAAGGCCGTGTTCGGGCAGATCGAGAGTCGCACCGTGGTTCCCGCCCGCGCCCGCATTGGCGGCACCGTCACCGAAATCCTGGTCGACGAAGGGCGCGAGGTCAGAGATGGCGAGGTCATCGCGCGTGTTGTCGACGACAAGATCGCCCTGGAGCTGAGCGCCGCCGAGGCCCGCATCCGCGCGCTCGAATCCCAGCTCGACAATGCCAGTACGGAGCTCGAGCGGGCCCAGCAGCTGCTCGGACGCGGCGTGACGACACAGAGTCGCGTCGACCAGGCTCAGACGACCTTCGACGTCATCACCAACCAGATCGCCGCGGCCATCGCCGACCGCTCGGTGATCGAACAGCGCAGTCGCGAGGGCGATGTCCTAGCCCCGGCTACCGGCCGGGTGCTGTCCGTGCCGGTGACGCAGGGTTCGGTGGTGCTGCCCGGCGAGCCGATAGCGCGCATCGCCACCGGCCGCTATTTCCTGCGCCTGTCGCTGCCGGAGCGCCACGCAGCCGCGATCGTGGAGGGCGACGAGGTTATGATAGGCCGGCGAGGTCTTGCGGCCAACCAGTCCGGGCGCCTCGCAGCGGCCACGCCTGGCAGGATCGTCAAGGTCTATCCCGAGATCGCGGACGGCCGTGTCATTGCCGACGTCGACGTCGCCGATATCGGCGACTACTTCGTCGGCGAGCGTACGCTGGTCTCGATTCCGATCGGCAGGCGCAGGGTGCTGGCCGTTCCGGCAGCCGCCGTCGTCACCCGGCACGGTGTCGACTACGTTGCGCTGCGCGCCGAGAAGGGCATCGCCGAAGTCGCGGTCATCCTCGGCGAGCGTTTCGAGGGTGAGGACGGGCCGATGGTCGAGATCCTCACCGGTCTCGAGGCGGGCGACCGGATCATCCTGCCATGAAGCTCGGAATCGCCGGGAACCTGACGCGGGCGTTCATCACCTCGCCGCTGACGCCGCTGTTCCTCGTCGCCTCCTTCACGGTGGGCCTGATCGCGCTGGTCACCCTGCCGCGCGAGGAAGAGCCGCAGATCTCGGTGCCGATGGTCGACATCCATGTCCAGGCCAACGGCCTCAGGGCCGAGGACGCGGTCAAGCTCGTCACCGAGCCCCTGGAAACCATCGTCAAGAGCATCGACGGTGTCGAGCACGTCTATTCGCAGACCGTCGATGACGGTGCGGTGGTGACGGCGCGGTTCCTGGTCGGCACCAGCTCGGACGCCGCGATTCTGCGCGTGCACGAGAAGGTGCGCGCCAACATGGACCGCATTCCGGTCGGCGTGCCCGAACCTCTGATCGTCGGACGGGGCATCGACGATGTGGCGATCGTCGTTGTCACCCTGACACCTGCGCCGTCTTCTGCCGAGCGCTGGACGGCGAACGGACTGACGCGGCTTGCCCGCGAGCTGCAGATCGAGATCGCCAAGCTGCCCGCCGTGGGCCTGACCTACATCGTCGGCGAGCAACCGGAGGAGATCCGCGTCGAACCCGACCCCGAGCGCCTGTCGCTCTACGGCATCACGCTGCAGCAATTGGCCGGCAAGATCGAGGGAGCGAACCGGGCGTTCCGGATCGGCCAGGTGCGTGATGCCGGCCAGCAGCGCGCGCTGATCGCGGGACAGACCCTCCAGACGCTCCCGGACATCGGCAACCTGCTGCTGACCGCCCGTGACGGCCGTCCCGTATATGTCCGTGACGTCGCCGACGTGGTCCTGGCCACAGATACTCGCGAAAGTCGCGTCAGCGACATCCGTCGCACCGCCTCCGGGCTGGAGCGTACGCCCGCGGTTTCGCTCGCCATCGCCAAGAAGCCGGGAACGAACGCGGTGATGATCTCCGAGGAGATCATCGAGCGGCTGCACCAGATCCGGGGAGAGATCTTTCCCGCCGACATCGAGATGACGGTGACCCGGAACTACGGCGAGACCGCCAACGAGAAGGCGAACGAGCTGCTGTTCCATCTCGGCCTTGCGACCGTTTCCATCGTGCTGCTGGTGATGGTCTCGATCGGCTGGCGCGAGGCGATCGTTGTGGCGGTGGTGATCCCGACCACGATCCTGCTGACACTGTTCGCGTCCTGGATCATGGGCTACACCCTCAACCGTGTCAGCCTGTTCGCTCTGATCTTCTCGATCGGCATTCTCGTCGACGATGCCATCGTCGTCATCGAGAACATCGCCCGTCACTGGGCGATGCATGACGGCAGGCCGCGCGCCCAGGCCGCCATCGAAGCGGTTGCCGAGGTTGGCAATCCGACCATCGTGGCCACCCTGACCGTCATCGCCGCGCTTCTGCCGATGCTGTTCGTCTCGGGGATGATGGGGCCGTATATGAGCCCGATCCCGGCGAACGCCTCGGCCGCGATGCTGTTCTCGTTCTTCGTCGCCGTCATCCTCACGCCGTGGCTGATGATGAAGGTCGACGGCCGCGGGCCGGGCGCGGTGCACGGAGCTGACAGCCATGGCGGCCACGGGGCGCTCGGCCGGGTTTATGTCGCGGTGGCGCGACCGATCATCGCTACGCGCTGGCGGGCTTGGCTGTTCCTGATCCTCGTCGGGATCGCGACGATCGGCTCGCTGTCGCTGTTCTACACCCGGGACGTCACCGTCAAGCTGCTGCCCTTTGACAACAAGCCCGACCTGCAGGTCGTCGTCGACCTGCCGGAAGGCTCCTCCGTGGAAGCCACCGACCGGACGCTTCAGACCATCGTGGCCGGCCTGGCGGACGTGCCCGAAATCGTCTCGTTCCAGACCTATGCCGGCACCGCGGCGCCCTTCAACTTCAATGGACTGGTCCGTCACTACTACCTGCGCGCCGCACCGGAAATGGGCGACATCCAGGTCAATCTCGTCGAGAAGAGCCATCGCGACCGCGCAAGCCATGACATCGCCCTTGATCTTCGCGAGCGCATACGTGCGCTGGAGCTGCCACCCGGAACCGCCGTCAAGGTCGTCGAGCCGCCGCCCGGACCGCCCGTGCTCGCCACCCTGCTGGCCGAGATCTACGGGCCCGATCCGCAGACCCGCAGAGCGGTCGCAACGAAGGTGCGCGAAGCTTTCGAAGCGGTGCCCTTCATCGTCGATGTCGACGATTCATTCGGCCAGCCCACCGAGCGGGTGCGGATAGCGGTGGATCAGGACAATCTCGAGTATCACCGCGTGGAGCAGGCGGACGTGTATGACGCGATCCGGTATCTCTACGCCGGCGCGACGGTCGGCTATTCCCATCGCGGTGGCGGCCGACCCCCGATCCCGATCCGACTGGCGCTGTCGAAAGGAGCGCAGGTGGTGGATGCCCGCGCGCTGGCAACCCCTGTCCCGGCCAACGCGCTGCCCGGCGAACGCGACATCATCGAGCTTGGCGATGTCGTCACGGTGTCGCGCGAGTTGTCATCCCACCCGATCTTCCGCCGTAACGGCCGTCCCGCGGAGATGGTAATGGCCGAACTCGCCGGCGACTACGAGGCACCGATCTACGGGATGCTCGCGGTCTCCGACGCCCTTGCGGCGATCGACTGGGGAGATCTGCCGCGGCCGGAGATTGCCCTCCACGGCCAGCCAGCCGACGAATCACGGACCACGCTGCTCTGGGATGGCGAATGGGAAGTCACCTGGGTCACGTTCCGCGACATGGGCGCAGCGTTCATGATCGCCATCCTCGGCATATACGTGCTGGTCGTCGCCCAGTTCCATTCCTTCAAGCTGCCACTGGTCATTCTGACACCGATCCCGCTGACCTTCATCGGCATCGTGTTCGGCCACTGGCTGTTCGCTGCGCCGTTCACCGCAACCTCGATGATCGGGTTCATCGCGCTCGCAGGCATCATCGTGCGCAACTCGATCCTGCTGGTCGATTTCATCCGCCACGCCCCGCCAGGTGCGGCAACCCTGCAGGAGGTGCTGCTGGAGGCAGGCGCCATCCGCTTCAAGCCGATCCTGCTCACCGCGATTGCCGCGATGATCGGAGCGGCGGTGATCCTGGCCGACCCGATCTTCCAGGGGCTGGCGATCTCGCTGCTGTTCGGGCTCGCCTCTTCGACCGCCCTCACCGTGCTGGTGATCCCGTCAATTTATGTCGCACTCAAGCGCGGCTACCCGCGTCGGGCAGCAACGGTCTAGACCACAAGTCTTCTTTCGATTGAGGAGTTTACGATGACCTACTACTTTGCCAGACAGCTCAGCTGCGGTTTCGACGAGGCGATCGCCCGGACGACCGAAGCGCTGCAGAAGGCCGGCTTCGGAATCATCACCGAAATCGACGTCACCGCGACCCTGAAGAAGAAGATCGGCGCCGATTTCCGCAACTACCGGATTCTCGGCGCCTGCAACCCGACCATCGCGCACGAGGCGCTCAAGATCGAGGACAAGATCGGCACGATGCTGCCCTGCAACGTCATCGTGCAGGACATCGGCGGTGGACAGGTGGAGGTCGCCGCCATCGATCCGGTCGCCTCGATGCAGGCGGTTGCGAATCCGGCGTTGCGCGAACCTGCCACCAGGGTGCAGGCCATGCTGAAGAAGGTCGTGGACACGCTGTAGCCGCTGGGCGATCCGATCGGGCAGCCGGGTCGTACCATCGGCCGGTCCGCAGCCATCTGCCCACGGAGCGAACATGTCCGATCGACCGTCGAACGACGGCCCCGCGCTGGTCTGGTTTCGCGACGATCTGCGGCTTTCCGACAATCCGGCGCTCGACGCGGCCGCCCGCAGCGGCCGGGCCGTGATCGCCCTCTATGTGCTTGATCAGACGAGCCCCGGATCTCGTCCGCTGGGCGGAGCGGCCCGATGGTGGCTGCACCATTCGCTGCGAAGCCTCGCCGCGGACCTCGACGGAATCGGCATCCCCCTGGTGCTCCGCCAGGGCAGCGCGCTGGACGAAATGCTGGATGTCGCCGACCGGTCTGGAGCAGCCGCCGTCTTCTGGAACCGCCGCTATCGGCCGGCCGAGATCGCCGTCGACAAGGCCGTGATGGCGGCATTGCGGAAGGCGGGCTGCGATGTCTCGAGTTTCCAGGCCAACCTTCTGTTCGAGCCGTGGACCGTGCTGACTGGCGCCGGGCAACCTTTCCGGGTCTTCACGCCGTTCTGGAAGGCGGCGCGCGCCAGGGGCATCGCTCGAACGCCGCTGCCGGCGCCCCGCCCTGTCTCTCGCCGAACCTGCGCCCCCCGATCGAATAGCCTCGCCGACTGGGCGCTGCTCCCGACACGGCCAGACTGGGCAAAGGAGATCGCGTCAGTCTGGACGCCCGGCGAAACCGCTGCACAAGCGCGGGTGGCGGCGTTTGTGGACGAACGCCTTGCCACCTATGCCCGCGACCGGGACCGCCCGGCGCGGGCTGCGACCTCACGGTTGTCCCCGCACCTGCGGTTCGGCGAGATCAGCCCGCTGCAGATCTGGCATGCGGCCGGACTGCGGCACGATTCGGCCGGCCTCGAAAAATTCCTCTCCGAGCTCGGCTGGCGCGAGTTTTCATGGCATCTGTCGTATCATTTCGGAGACTTGGAGAAGCGCAGCTTCAATCCGAAATTCGACCGCTTCCCCTGGCGCACCGACGATGCAGCCTTCCGGCTCTGGGCTCGCGGGCAGACCGGCTACCCGATCGTCGACGCGGGCATGCGGCAGCTCTGGCGCACCGGATGGATGCACAATCGGGTCCGGATGATCGCAGCCTCGTTTCTGTGCAAGGACCTGCTGATCGACTGGCGGCGGGGCGAGGACTGGTTCTGGGATACCCTGGTCGATGCCGATCCGGCCAACAATCCGGCTGGATGGCAGTGGGTTGCCGGCAGCGGCGCCGATGCCGCGCCCTATTTCAGGGTGTTCAACCCGGTGCTGCAGGGCGAGAAGTTCGACCCCGACGGACATTACGTGCGCGAATGGGTGCCGGAACTGGCGGATCTATCCCCACGCTGGATTCATCGCCCCTGGGAAGCTCCGCAGCCGGAACTGGCCCGCGCCGGTGTCCGCCTGGGTGAGACCTATCCCGTCCCGATCGTCGATCACAACGCCGCACGTCGGCGTGCGCTGGGTGCGTTCGAGGCGCTTGGCTGAGCGTGCGAATGCCGGACCGGCATCAGCCTGCCGCCGCGTTCTCGCCGAACCGCCGCATCAGAGCGATGATCAGGATGTACAGCACCACCGCGTTGAGGACATGCCAGAGAAAGTGCGTACCGAGCGGGAATGACCCGCAAGCCGCCATGTCGATGCTGCGCGCGCCCAGCGAGACGGCAAAGACACTCCCGGCAGCGATCAGCCTGCGGGCCGACTCGCGATCTCGGGGGATGAGGATCGCGCCGACCACCAGGATCGCGCCGAGCGCCGGCAGATAGCCGCCGGACCCGTTAAGGAAACCCGGCGGCAGCATGGCTCCGATCGCCGCCGATACCGCGAAGAAGCCGATGGTCAGCACGAGCGCGAACAGCGGGTTCAGCCCGAAGAACCGGCGCATGGCGAAGAAGAAGTAGACGTAGATGAAGATCGTGATCGGGATCACGTCCGCCAGCATCGACCAGCGGTTGGCAAAGGTATGGAACAGGAAGGATCCTAGTCCGATCGCCGTGAGCACGAGGATCAGGGTCAGGGCCGGCCGGTCCGACCGCGACTGTCTGCGCCAGGCATGGAAGGCAAGTGCGGCAGCGATCAGGAATGCCGCATTGGTGACCGCATTGACCGGCTCCGACCAGAAGCTTGCATCGGTACGTTCGCAATAGGCATCGATCGCTGCCGTCCAGCTCCTGTCCATCGCTCGGCTCCACCATCACCTCGGCCTGCGGGAACTTAGTGCCGATGTCCGGGCGGTACAGAGGAGGCTGTCGTCAGCCCGCCGCCCGCTCCGGTTCGCTCGCCGATTGCGGCGCATCTCGCAGCGGGATCATCGCGGCAACGAGTGCGGCGAAGGAGGCCGCCGGCAAGGGCGGGGCGAACAGGTATCCCTGCGCCTGGTCTACCCCCTTGGCCCTGAGGTAATTGACCTGATCGAGGGTCTCAACGCCTTCCGCAACCATCGCCATGCCGAAGCTCTTGGCAAGGGCGACGAGGCTGTCGACGATCGGCGCCTGCGTGGTCGATGCGTCGATCGGATCGATGAAGAGCTTGTCGATCTTCACGATATCCATGCCGAGCCGATGCAGCGCGGCAAGTCCGCTGTGGCCCGTCCCGGCGTCGTCGAGCGCGACCTTGGCGCCGAGAGCCTGGAGCCGGGCGATGATCGTCTTGGCCTTGGTGAAATCGGCAAGCGGGAAGCGCTCGGTGACCTCGAAGACGAGCTGGCTCGGCCGTATCGGCGACCCCGAAAAGATCTCATCCACATCACGGACGATCTCGTCGTCACGGAAATGCTGCGCGCAGAGATTGAAGGCGACGGTAAGCTGCGGCCGCCGGGCATAGAGTTCGCCAACATCGTTGATGACACTGTGCATGAGCTGCCGGGTCATCGGCACGATCTGTCCATCGATTTCCGCCTGCGCGATGAACGCGGCCGGAACCTCTATCGAGCCGTCGCGCCGGCGCCGTCGGACCAGTACCTCGCAGCCCTCGAGACGACCGTTGCTGATGTTGATCACAGGCTGATAGTAGGGAATGAACTCCCCCTTGCGCATGCCCGCGGCGATGTCGTCGCTGGTCGTCGGCCCGCGGCGTGCGATGTAGACGGCGATGCCGAGAACCACCGCGGCGAACACGCTCATCGCCACCAGCGCATATGCCTTGATGCTCTGGAAATCCTGCATGACCGTTGCGCGGGCGACCCGCACCACGGCGTTGATCGGGTAACGGTTCGAGACTGCGGTGGCAACCAGTGCGTCTTCGATGTCCTCGGGCGGCTTGCCATAGAAGGCGGATTGGCGCGGCACCGTCGGGAATTCCGTTCCGTCCGTCAGCGCCAGGCGCGCCAGCCCGTTGTTCCGCCACTGCTCTGGCAGGATGTCCAGTCCGAGACTGTTGGGCGCGAAATAGGCGACGACCATCCGATCCTCGCCGACCCGGTAGCGCAAGGCGAGCGAGCGCTGGAATGTCGCCTCGTCGACGACCACCGCCACATCGATGGCGGCGTTGACCGCATAGTCTCGCGACAGCGTCCATCGCTCGGTGTGGTAGATCGTGTCGCTGCACAGGCGTGTTCCCGCAGCATCGACCACTGCGATCTCGCGCAGCAGATATGAGTCGAAGATCGCCCTGCGCATCGCCTCCATCGACGCGGGATCGCAGCGCACGACCCCGGCCTCCGCCAGTTGAGTCAGCACCAGGACGGCCTCGTCGAGCGTCAGCTCGAGGTGCTCGATAACCCGATCCGCATAGCCGGCGAGGTCTTCCTCGATCCGCTGGGTGGCGTTGGTCTCGAGGAAGCCGACAAAGCCCAGCGGCGGCACGCCGGCGATGACGGCGCACGCGATCAAGGCTGCAAACTTGATGCTTCGCGCGCGCACGGACCCCGATCGCTCCCGGAAGCGATATCGATCCATAATAGGTCGCCGCGGGTTAAGCTCGGCTTAAGAGGCCGGACTGTCGGAAGAATTCGTCGGCGACCGGGGCGGCGAACCTGCCGCCTCGAGCAGCTTCACCACCCGCAGGAAGCGGAAGAACGCGTTGATCATCGCGAAGGTGAAACCTTTCCGTCCGCCGGTGAAATGCCGGCGCAGCAGGTAGTACTTGGTGAATGCCACCGGAAACTCGAACGGCAGGCGAAGCGCCAGCAGCGTCGGAGCCTGCTTGCGGATCGTTTTCGCTTGCAGGTCGCCGTAGGAGTTCAGCTTCTCCACCAGATAGCTGAACGAACGATAGGAGAAGTGGTACGCCACGCCGCGCAGTTGCACCGTGCGCCCGCCGGAGGTCTGGACGGTATCGTGAACCGGACTGTCGGAAAAGCGACCTGCGCGGCGGTCATAGAGCCGGATGTAATTGTGGTAATCCGCCCACAGGCGCGGACGCGTGTCTCCGGGATAGACGAGCTTGATGCGGAACCGGTAGAACGGCGCCGGCGGCCGCCCATGATCGAACAGGGCGATCATCTCTCGGCACAGCTCGTCGGTCGGAACCTCGTCGGCATCGAGATTCAGTACCCAGTCGTTGCGACACTGATCCTCGCCGAAGCGCTTCTGTGGCCCGTATCCCGGCCAGTCATTGTGCACGACGCGGGCGCCGAGCCCGCGGGCGATGTCGATCGTGCCGTCGGTCGAGCCCGAGTCGATCACCACGACCTCGTCGACCCAGCCGACGACGCTCTCGATGACGGGGCCGATCCGGTCGGCCTCGTTCTTGGCGATGATGAAGCAGGAGACCGGGACCGGGCTCGTCAGGCGGACCGTCATGACCGGCTCGGCAAACCGTCAGACCGGCCGGCGGGCGACATGGATCGCCTCGTCGCGCAACAACCCGTAGCGCACCTCGTCGGCCGGCGGCATGCGGAACACCTCTGTCTCGAATCCCGCCGCCGCCAGCCGCTTCTCGAAATCCCGACCGTAGAAGCGCCGGTGGTCGCGGGCGCCGAAGGCGGCGACCCGCTCCGCCTCCGCGGAGAGTCCGTCATCCTCCCAGGTTTCCATGCGCGACCAGTTCTGCGGTACCGACAGGATCGCCCGGCCGCCCGGCTTCAGCACGCGGAACAGTTCCGATATGGCCAGCCGGTCGTCGGCAATGTGTTCGAGGACGTGATGGGCGATGGCGATGTCGAACGAGGCATCGGCAAAGCTCAGCGCCGTCATGTCCTCGCGCCGGTCGACCCCCGGCATGATCGGATCGGTTGTCACATAGCCGGGATCGCCGGCCATCAGCGCCTTGAAGAAGGCCTCGGGCGCAAAGTGCAGGATCTTCAGCCCCCGTCCAGGTCCGATCCCGGCGCGAACATAGTAGAGATAAGCCAGTCGGTGCCGCTCACGGCTGTCGCAGGCGGGACAGCGGGCGTTCCACCGCGGCGGATTGCCTGCGGCAACGAACAGCCCCCGGAACCCGCAGATCGGGCATTCGCGCGCAAGCTGGCGATGGCCGAACTGTCGCCAGTCCTTCAGCCAGGCCTTGGCATATTGCTTGGCGACCCTGAGCTTCACGCGCTCATTCTCCGCGTCGTTGTGAATCTGCATGCCCCGCGGCCTGCTGGGCCTCGGCCACTGCGACAGCAGACATGTTGATGACACCGCGAGCCGTCACCGAAGGCGTCAGGATATGCGCCGGTTTGGCCGGGCCGATCAAGATCGGCCCGACCGGCAACGCATCAGCCAGCGCCTTCAAGAGCTCGTAGGCGATGTTCGCCGCGTCGAGATTGGGCATGATGAAGACATTGGCCTGCCCCTCGAGCCGCGCGCGCGGATAGACCCGCCGGCGCAGCGCCTCGTCGAGCGCGGCATCACCATGCATCTCGCCCTCGACCTCGAGGTGCGGATCGCTCTGCATCAGGATCTCGACGGCGCGCCGCATCTTGCGGGCGCTCTCGGTGTCGGCGCTGCCGAAATTCGAGTGCGACAGCAACGCGAACTTGGGTTCCATGCCGAAGCGGCGCACGTGCGTCGCCGCCAGCCGAACCATTTCGGCGATCTCGTTGGCACTCGGCTCAGGCGTCACGTAGGTATCGGCGAGGAAATAGGCGCCGTGCGGTAGGATCAACAGGCTCAGCGCGGAGAACTCCTCCACTCCCGGGGCCTTGCCGATGATGTCGCGCACCCATCGCAGGTGCCGGTCGTAACGGCCTTCCACCCCGCAGATCATTGCATCCGCCTCGCCGCGGTGCACGGCCAGCGCGGCGATGACGGTGGCATTCGTGCGCACCACGGTGCGGGCAAGATCGGCCGTGATGCCCTTGCGCCCGGCAAGCTCGATCAGTGTGTCGACATAGTCACGATAGCGTGGATCGTCGTCCGGATTGACCAGTTCGAAGTCCCGGCCCGGACGGATCGACAGGCCATACCGCTCGAGCCGTGCCTGCACCACCTGCGGACGGCCGATCAGTATCGGCTGAGCGATCCCCTCCTCAATCACCGCCTGGGCGGCGCGCAGGATCCGCTCGTCCTCCCCCTCCGCGTAGATGACTCTCTTCGGATCCGTCTTCGCCCGCGCGAAGATCGGTTTCATGATGAAGCCGGACCGGAACACGAAGCGGTTCAGCCGCTCCTGATAGGCATCGAAATCCTCGATCGGACGGGTCGCCACGCCCGACGCCATGGCGGCGCGCGCAACCGCCGGCGCGATCCTGAGGATCAGCCGGGGGTCGAACGGATTCGGGATCAGATAGTCGGCCCCGAACAGCCGGGTCTCGCCGCCATAGGCCTTGGCAGCCACCTCCGACGGCGGCTCGAAGGCAAGACCCGCGATCGCCTCCACGGCAGCGAGCTCCATCGCCTCGTTGATCGCCGTGGCTCCGACGTCGAGCGCGCCGCGGAAGATGTAGGGGAAGCACAGGACATTGTTGACCTGGTTCGGATAGTCGGACCGGCCGGTGCACATCATCGCGTCCGGCCGGACCTCGAAGACGGCCTCGGGCATGATCTCCGGAAACGGATTGGCAAGCGCCAGGATGAGCGGCCGATCGGCCATCATCTTCACCATTTCCGGCTTCAGCACGCCACCGACCGACAGGCCGAGAAACACGTCCGCGCCGGCGATCACCTCGGCAAGCGTCCGCGCCTCGGTCGCCTGCGCGAAGCGGGCCTTCCAGGGGTCCATTTCCTCCTGGCGACCTTCGTAGACCACCCCGGCGATATCGGTGACCCAGATATTCTCCCGTCGGACGCCGAGCTTGACCAGCAGGTTCAGGCAGGCGAGCGCCGCAGCGCCCGCGCCGGAGGCGACGACCTTGATGTCCCCGGCCGACTTTCCGGTGAGCTTCAGCGCGTTGGACACGGCCGCCCCGACGATGATCGCGGTGCCGTGCTGATCGTCGTGGAAGACCGGGATCTTCATCCGCTCGCGAAGGCGCGTCTCGACCTCGAAGCACTCCGGCGCCTTGATGTCCTCGAGATTGATGCCGCCGAAGGTCGGCTCCAGCGCGGCCACCACCTCGACCATGCGGTCGACGTCCGGTGCATCGATCTCGATGTCGAATACGTCGATCCCGGCGAACTTCTTGAACAGAACGGCCTTGCCCTCCATCACCGGCTTGCCGGCAAGAGGACCGATGTTGCCGAGTCCGAGCACGGCACTACCGTTCGAGATGACGGCGACGAGGTTGGCCCGCGCCGTCAGGTTGGCCGCCTCGGCCGGATCCTCGACGATCGCTTCGCAAGCCGCCGCGACGCCCGGCGAGTAGGCGAGCGCCAAGTCGCGCTGGTTGCCGAGCGGTTTGGTTGCCCGAATCTCCAGCTTCCCGGGTCTTCCCGACCGGTGATAGGCGAGCGCCCCTGCCCTCAGTTCGTCGGATAGCTTGGCCACGCCGACCTCCCCGCTGTTACCGCCTGTCAGGATAGCCGCACAGTGCACGTGCCGTCGGATGCCGGACCGCAACCGGCCGCGCTGTCATGCCGGCGGCACCACCCGGATATGCAGCTCGCGGAGCTGTTTGGCCGACACCTCAGACGGTGCCCCCAACATCAGGTCCTGCGCCTGCTGGTTCATCGGGAACATCACCACCTGGCGCAAATTCTCCTCGCCGCACAGCAGCATGACGATGCGGTCGACCCCGGGCGCAATGCCGCCGTGCGGCGGCGCGCCGTACTGCAGAGCCCTCAGCATGCCGCCGAACTTCGCCTCCAGCACGTCCTCGCCATAGCCGGCAATCGCGAACGCCTTGCGCATGATCTCCGGCTTGTGGTTGCGGATCGCACCCGATGACAGCTCGATACCATTGCAGACGACATCATACTGATAGGCGAGGATCTCGAGCGGATCCTTGGTCTCAAGGGCCTCGAGCCCGCCCTGCGGCATCGAGAACGGGTTGTGCGAGAAATCGATCTTCTTCTCGTCCTCGTTCCACTCGAACATCGGGAAATCGACGATCCAGCAAAACTCGAAGCGGTCCTTGTCGATCAGGCCGAGGTCCTCGCCGATCTTCCTGCGGGCATTGCCCGCGAAGGCTGCAAACAGCTTCGGCTTGCCGGCAACGAAGAACACGGCGTCGCCGTCGCCAAGCCTGAGCTGGGCGCGGATTGCTGCGGTGCGTTCGGGCCCGATGTTCTTGGCAACCGGTCCGGCGCCCTCGCCCTCGCGGAAGAAGATGTAGCCGAGCCCGGGCTGGCCCTCGCCCTGCGCCCAGGTGTTCATGCGGTCGCAGAACGCCCGGTTGCCACCGCCGGGTGCCGGGATCGCCCAGACCTCTGCATCCGGATCGCTTGCGAGAATGTTGGCGAAGACCTTGAAGCCCGAGCCGCGGAAATGCTCGCTGACCGCCTCCATCACAATCGGATTGCGCAGATCGGGCTTGTCCGAGCCATACTTGCGCATCGCCTCGGCATAGGGAATGCGCGGAAAGGATTGCGTCACCGGTTTGCCGTCTGCGAACTCCTCGAACACACCGCGCAGCACCGGCTCGACGGCGGCGAACACGTCGTCCTGGGTGACGAAGCTCATTTCGATGTCGAGCTGGTAGAATTCGCCGGGCGAACGGTCCGCGCGGGCATCCTCATCGCGGAAGCAGGGCGCGATCTGGAAGTAGCGGTCGAAGCCCGCGATCATGGTGAGCTGCTTGAACTGCTGGGGCGCCTGCGGCAGCGCGTAGAATTTGCCCGGATGCAGCCGCGATGGCACCAGGAAGTCTCGCGCGCCTTCCGGGCTCGAGGCGGTCAGAATCGGCGTCTGGAACTCCGTGAAGCCACTCTCGATCATCCGCCGGCGCAACGAACTGATGATCGCCGAGCGCTTGACGATGTTGCGGTGCAGCCGCTCGCGACGGAGGTCCAGGAACCGGTACTTGAGCCGGATCTCCTCGGGATAGTCCGGCTCGCCGAACACCGGCAGCGGCAGCTCGGCGGCTGCACTGAGAACCTCGATTGCAGTGATGAAGACCTCGATGGCCCCGGTGGCGAGGTTGGCGTTGACGGTTTCCGGAGGACGGCGACGCACCTCCCCGTCCACCCGGATCACCCACTCCGACCGAACCGTCTCGGCCAGCCTGAAGGCGGGCGAATCCGGATCGGCGACGCACTGCGTTATTCCGTAATGGTCGCGCAGGTCGATGAACAGCAGCCCGCCATGATCGCGGACCCGATGCACCCAGCCCGACAGTCGCGCCGTGGTGCCGACATCGGCCTCGCGCAGCTGGCCACAGGTGTGGGAACGGTAGGCGTGCATTTGATCCTCGTGCGGAAGGGGGGAATTGCCGCGGAGAGGCGCACAGGGGGTGCTGAAAGTCAATATGCGGACACCGCTGCTGCACGACTCGGCTCACACGGCTGGGAATCGCCGCGGCTTGATCTATACAGGACCGCATGAACCTCATCTCGACGACCGCCGATCTTGCGTCGGCCTGCAAGTCCATCGCCGCCTCGGACCACGTCGCCGTCGATACCGAATTCATGCGCGACACCACGTTCTGGCCGAGGCTCTGTCTCATCCAGATGGCGACACCGGATACCGGTGTGGTGCTTGTCGACGCCCTTGCTACGGGCCTCGACCTTGCCCCGTTCTTCGAGTTGATGGCGGATGAGCGGGTGACAAAGGTCTTCCACGCCGCCCGTCAGGATATCGAGATCGTGTTCCATCTCGGTGGACTGATTCCCCATCCGCTGTTCGATACCCAGGTCGCCGCGGCGGTGTGCGGGCACGGCGAGTCGGTTGGCTATGAGGCTCTGGTGCGCGCCCTGACCGGCGCAACCATAGACAAGACGCATCGGTTCACCGACTGGTCGCGCCGCCCGCTGACCGAGGATCAGCTCGTCTACGCAGCCGCCGATGTGATCCATCTGCTGCCGATCTATGCGAAGCTGCAAACCGAGATCCAGGACCTCGGCCGGCACGACTGGATCCGCGAGGAGATGGATATCCTGACCTCACCTCAGACCTACGACACGGATCCAGAACTCGCCTGGAAACGGCTGAAGCTGAAGGTGCGCAAGCCGCGGGAATTCGCGATCCTGAAGGCGGTCGCCGCCTGGCGTGACCGCGAGGCACAGACCCGCGACGTGCCGCGCAGCCGCATTCTCAAGGACGATGCGATCTACGAGATCGCCCTGCATGCCCCCGACTCGGAGGCGGCCCTGCGCCGGTTGCGGACGGTGCCGAGCGGCTACGAGCGCTCGGCGGCCGGCCGCGAGCTCGTCGCGCTCGTCCAGGCCATACGGGCACAGCCACCGGAGGCCCTGCCGCCGGTCCCCCGCAACGACGGCCCGGCTAGGCTGCCCGGTGCAGTGAGTGATCTGCTCAAGGTGCTTCTGAAGCATGTCGCCGAACAGAACCGGGTGGCGGCCCGTCTCATCGCCAATTCCGACGACATCGAGGCGATCGCCGCCGATGACGATGCCGACGTGCCCGCGCTGCATGGCTGGCGCCGGGAAATCTTCGGAGAGCAGGCCCTCGCCCTCAAGCATGGCCGCCTGACCCTCGCCATCGACGGCGGCCGCATCGCCCTTGAACCGCGCGAGCCCTCCGAGCGCCCCTTGCCGAAAGCCCGCCGCCGACGCCCACGCCGGCCGGCCACCGCAAGGATGGCGGCCACCGACCCGAACAGCGACGGGCGCGCGGAGACGTCGCTACCGTGACGAAAGCGGGACGCTGATATCCGCTACACCGTCACGATCTCGGCGCGGCGTCCGATCAGTTTGGCCAGCTGGCGCAACCTGCCGAGCACGCGGCCGCCGGCGAGATTGGCAAGTTCGCCGGGCAGATGCAGCACCACGGTGCGGTGTTCGACCGCCAGCTTGGCCTTGTCGATCACGCCCGGCATGGCGCCGCTGAGCAGATAGGCAACGCGTAAGGCCGCTCCCAGGATGCGGGCTCGGTCGATCATCCGTGCGGTTGCGAGTTCGCGGATGCGCGGGCTGAGCTGCACGTCCTCCAGCCCAGCGTGCCTGTAGTAGACGGTCAGGGCGAGGAACGCCCGGCCTGGATGGTCGATACCCGTGAAGTTCGCATGGGCGATGATGTTGAGGCTCTGCTCGCCGCGATAATCCGGATGCGCCCGCCAGCCGATGTCGGCGAGCAGGCATGCCGCATGCCGAAGGCGCCGTTCCTCCGCCGACTCCTCCAGACCGGTCGACAGCATGAACGCGTCGGTCCAGAAGCACAGTTCCCGCGAGAACCGCGGCGAGCGGGACCGCAGATAGGACAGGTCGGCACAGGCCGCGAGCAGCGGATCCTGCGCCCTCCCCTCCGCGTCCAGCAACGTGAAGAGCAGCCCCTCGCGCAGGCCGAGCGCCGAGATCACGACCCGTTTGGGTTGCGCGCGGCGCAGCACGTGCTCGAGCACCAGAGCACCGTAGGGCAGCAGCTCCTGGCGGGCGGCATTGACCACGTCGATCGCCGACAGCGATGCGGGCTTGACCCGCCGTACCAGCCGCGCGAACTCGAGCGCCTCGCCAGCGGGAATAGCGTAGCCGTGCATCACGTTGAGCGGGTAGCCGCTCTGCGACATGTGCAGGCGGGCGAGCGCGCGGAAGGTGCCGCCGATGGCGTAGAAATCGCGTCCGCTCCCCTCGCCGAGCACTGCCGAGGCGTCCACCGCGTCGGCGACCAGCCGCTCGGCCCGCTTCATCGACCTGCCGGCCAGATCCTTCAGACGCAGGCCACCGAGCGGCAGGGTCTCGCCCTCGCCGATATGGTTGCCCACCACCCTGACAACCTCGAAGCTGCCGCCGCCCAGGTCACCCGCGATACCGTCCGGCTCGTGCATGCCGGCGACGATGCCGTAGGCGGCGAGCTGCGCCTCCTCGGCGCCGCTGAGCACGCGGATCGGCCCGCCGAACACCTGTTCGACCCGGGTCACGAAGGCCGGACCATTGCTCGCCTCGCGTACCGCCGCCGTGGCAAGCACATGCACCTGGCGCGCGCCGATCTGCCGCGCCATCGCATTGAACCGCCTGAGAGCCAGCAGCGCATCGACGACGGCCTCCTCGTCGAGCACGCCCTTGCTGGCCACGAGACGGCCGAGCCCGCACAGCACCTTCTCATTGAAGAGCGGGGTCGGGCTTCTCGTCAGGCCTTCGTAGACGACGAGACGAACCGAATTGGAGCCGATGTCGACGACGCCGACAGGTTCGAGATGATTGAGGCGGCCGGGCGCGGTCTCCAGTGCCCGTGCGGCCTCAGCTGTCAGGGGTTGCGCCGATTGGCTTCGGGGAATGCTGTTGGAGAGACTTTCCACGTCCAGACAGGCTCGGATTGGTCATGAAGTAGCGATGAGCGTTGAACCTCTCCTCGCCCTCGGCCGGGATGATGCGTTTCGATCCGCCATCGGGCAAGAGCCGCCAGCTTTGCTCGTTGTCTTTCAGATTCGCCATCATGATCTGATCGAGAACCTGTGCATGGACCGTGGGGTTTGTGATCGGCGCGAGCGCCTCCACCCGCCGGTTCAGATTGCGTGGCATCCAGTCCGCCGATGTGATGTAGACCTTCGCCTTGCGCGAGGGCAGAGGCTGCCCGTTGGCGAAGGCGCAGATGCGCGAATGCTCCAGGAACCGGCCGATGATGCTCTTGACCCGGATGTTGTCCGAAAGGCCGGGAATGCCAGGCCTCAGGCAGCAGATGCCGCGGATGATCAGGTCGATCTCGACGCCGGCGCGCCCTGCACGGTAGAGCGCGTCGATGATGTCTGGATCGACCAGCGCGTTCATCTTGGCCCAGATGGCTGCCGGCTTGCCGGCCCGCGCGTTCTCGGCTTCCTGCTCGATATGCTCGAGGATCGTCGACTTCAGGGTGAATGGCGAAACGGCCATCGCCTCGAGCCCCTGCGGTTCGGCATAGCCGGTGATGAAGTTGAAGATCCGCGCAACGTCGCGCGTGATGGCCGGGTCCGTCGTGAAGAACGACAGATCCGTGTAGATGCGGGCGGTCACGGGGTGATAGTTGCCCGTTCCGATATGCACGTAGGAGGCAAGGTGGCCGGCCTCCCTGCGAACCACCAGCGACAGCTTGGCGTGCGTCTTAAGTTCGACGAACCCGAACACCACCTGGACACCGGCCCGTTCCAGGTCCCGGGCCCAGCGGATGTTAGCCTCCTCGTCGAACCGCGCCTTGAGCTCGACGACAGCCGTGACCGATTTCCCGGATTCCGCCGCATCGGCGAGCGCCCGCACGATCGGTGAATCGTTGGAGGTGCGGTACAGCGTCTGCTTGATCGCCACGACATCGGGGTCGGCGGCCGCCTGCCTGAGGAACTGCAATACGACGTCGAAGGACTCGTAGGGGTGGTGGACGATCAGCTCCTTTTGCCGGATGGCCGCAAAGCAGTCACCGCCGTGATCGCGGATCCGCTCCGGAAACCGCGGGGCATAGGGCGGGAACCGCATCTTCGGCCGATCGACCGAGACGAGCTGCGAGAAGTCGGAGAGCGCCAGGAACCCGTCGATGACCTGCACCTCGTCGTCCGAGACACCCAGCTCATCAGCTACGAAGGAGCGCAGCTGCGGGGGCATCGAGGCGGCGAGCTCCAGCCTGATCACCGACCCGCGCCGCCGGCGCTTGAGCGCTGTCTCGAAGAAGCGGACGAGATCCTCGGCCTCCTCCTCCACTTCGATGTCGCTGTCGCGCACTACCCGGAAGGCACCACCGCCGCGCACCTTGTAGCCGGGAAACAGTCGGCCGATGAACAGCTCCACGACACTTTCCAGACGCATGAAGCGCAAGGCGGGTTCGCCACCCTGCCCCACGGTGCCGGTCTCCGGCAGCGGCACGAAGCGCTCGATCTTGTTCGGCATGCGGACCAGCGCCCGCATCACCTTGGCGTCCTCGGGGCGCACCAGTTCGAGCGCGACAGTGAAGCCGAGATTGGGAATGAACGGGAACGGATGCGCGGGATCGACCGCGAGCGGTGTCAGCACCGGGAAGACATGCTCGAGAAAGTACTGGTCTAGCCAGTCCTTGTCCGCTGCCGTCACATCCGCCGGTTCGACCAGTATGATGCCGGCTCCGGCCAGCTCCGCCAGGAGCGTGGCAAGGCTCTTCTGCTGGTCGATGGTCAGCTTGCGCACCGCTTCGGCGATCCGGGCCAGCTGCTGGCGCGGCGACAGACCGTCCTGGCTCGGCGTCGTGATCTCAGCGCGCTCCTGCCCCTTGAGGCCGGCCACGCGCACCATGAAGAATTCGTCCAGGTTGTTGGCTGAGATCGACAGGAAGCGCAGTCTTTCCAGCAGGGGATGATCGACGTTGTCGGCCTCTTCGAGGACGCGCCTGTTGAAACCGAGCCAGGATAGCTCGCGGTTCACGAAGCGGTCGGGTGCGTGCATCCACTGCTCGAAGGCGTCCTCTGCCTGCGGATCAGCAGCCGCCACACCGGCCTCCTCGGACGCCATTGAAGCGCCGCGTTCATCGCGAGCGCGCCGTACCGCCGTTGCCTTCTTGCTGCTCGGCGCCGCCGTCTGATCCATCGTCCGCTCCTCCGACTCGCGACCAGCATATGCGACGACTGTTACAGAATTCAGTCTGTCGCCGGCTCGCCCGGGGATGTTTCTGCGACCGGCAACGGCCGGCACGCCGCCAGGACGCGCGCGGCAAGGGCACGCGTCACCGGCTTGCCCTCGGCCATTGCCAGCCGGTCGGCCTGGTCGACGAATGATTGCATGGCTTCGAAGCTCCGCTCCAGTCTCGGCAGCACGTAGTCGACCACGCCCCGCTCGATCGCGATCTGCCGATCGGCGAACAACTTGACGATCAGGGCCGCGAGCAGGTCCTCGTCCGGGGCCTGCATCACCACCGCCGGCAGACGCCGCAGCCGCGACAGCAGATCGGGGATCGTGACCCGCCAGAACCCCGGCGCCGACCGGGCCGTCAACAGCACGTCGACGCCGCGACGCTCCGCAGCATTGAGCAGATGGAACAGCGCCCGCTCGTCGACACCCGCCCCGCAATCCTCCACCGCGACGGCGCTGACGTCGTCGAGCCCGTCGACGACGTTTTCCGGCAAGGCGTCGGCCGCAAAGCGGCGCGCACCCGACCGGCGGCGCCAGACCTCGACGAGGTGCGACTTGCCGCTGCCGGTCGGTCCGATCAGCAGCAGACCGCCATCGGGCCACTCCGGCCATCCGTCGATTGCCGACACCGCCGCGACATTGGCCGCTCCGACCAGGAAGTCCTCCCGGCCGAGTGCCGCGCGGAAGGGAAACGCGAGCGGAAGCTGCCGGGCTGCGCTCATGCCACCGGCTTGCCGGAATCGCCGCCCGTCCCGGTGTAGTAGCTGCTGAGCAGGTACTGGCGGACGGCAAAGCGGCTGAGCACGCCGACGATGGCCGCCAGCGGCACGGCGAGCAGCATGCCGACGAACCCCATCAGGTATCCGAACGCGAACAGCGCGAAGATCAGCCAGACGGGGTGCAGCCCGACATGCTCGCCGACGAGCTTGGGCTGCAGCACATTGCCTTCCAGGGCCTGGCCCGTGATGAAGATGCCGATCACGATGCCGATCATCAACCAGTCCGGCCAGAACTGCGCGAGCGCCACGCCAACCGCCACGAGGAAGCCGAGAATCGTGCCCACGAACGGAATGAAGCTGATCAAGCCCGCACCGAGCCCGATCAGCAGTCCGAAGTTGAGGCCGACGAGGGTCAGACCGATGGCATAGAACAGCCCGAGGATGAGGCACAACAGCGCCTGCCCGCGCACGAAGCCGGCCAAAGCGTCGTCGACCTGCCGCGCGAGAGCCCGGATCGTCGCAGCATGCTGGCGCGGGAGCCAGGAATCGATGCGGGCGACCATCCGATCCCAGTCGTTCAGGAGATAGAACGCCACCACCGGCGTTACCACCAGCAACGACAGGAAGTTGACGAGCGCGAGCCCGCCGGAGACGACCGACTGGGCGACGCCGGCAAGCCAGCTCGCGGCCTGCCCGACCAGCTCCCCAACCGAGAAGCTGGTCGACCCGCCGGCCTCGCCCGTTCCCAGCATGTCGCGCAGCCAGCCAAGCTGGGCGCTCTGACTGGCCTTCAGGAACAGTTCCTGGAGCCGCGCGATATTGGCCGGCAGGCTCTGCGCGAACAGTGCGATCTGCTGGCCGAGGAGCGGCGCCAGCGCGGCGATCGCAACGATGAACACGACGGCGAACAGGAACAGGATCAAAAGGCTCGCGACCAGACGCCCGAGCCCGAGCCGCTCCAGACGATCGGCCAGGGGGTCCAGCGCATACGCAAGCGCCATTCCGGCCACAAAGGGCAGAAGGATCGGCCGCAGCACGACCAGTATCAGGATGAGGACGGCGAGCGCCGCCATCCAGAACCCCATCTGCCGCTGCAGGCTCATTGCTGTCCGCCCCTTTGGTGGATCCGCTCGGTGGTCTGGCCGCCGGCCATGTGCCGTATCCAGTTGACAAGATAGGCTGCGGCCGAAACGACGGTCAGCAACCCGACCAGCGCCACCAGCGCCGCCCGGATATGTGCCAGATCGAGCTGAAAGCCAAGATCGGCGAGAACCGTCGCGGCGAGCAGGATCTGCCCCGTCGTGTTGGCCTTGCTCACCATCAGCGGTGCCATTGCAACGGGCTTTTCCAGCATCCAGGACAGCAGCACGCCACAGACGATGAACAGATCGCGACTGACGACCAGGAACACCAGCCAGACCGGCAGCGCGCCCAGGATGCCGAGCGCCACGAAGATGCTCACCAGGAGCGCCTTGTCGGCAAGCGGATCGAGATAGGCCCCGAGATCCGTCACCCAGCCGTAGCGTTTGGCCAGAAACCCGTCCACGGCATCCGAAAGCCCTGCCACGGCGAACAGCCAGAACGCGACGAGGATTTCGCCCGTCACGATCAGATAGACCACGGCAGGCACGAGCAGCAGGCGCAGGATCGTGATCAGATTGGGGATGTTCAACGACGCACCGCTGTTCCCGCCGACATCCCGGAGCGAATGAAACCGCACGAACTCGATGGCTGCCGGAGCGATACGCCCGGGCTCAATAGGACTGCAACAGCCATGCATTGCCCGCCTGAAAAAGGTCCAGCCCGTCCTCGGCGAGTCGACGCGGCAGGTCGTCGAGCCGACCCGAATACCACAATACCACGTTGGCGGCGGAGGCCTCCATGCCTTCGACCGCCAGACCGGTGACCCATTTCGAGCGTTCCAGCCGCTGCCTCAGCTGCGTCCACCCGTCGGGTCCGGCGAACAATACCCGTACCGGCATGCTCGAGTCGATGCCGATGGTGACGCCTGCGCGTCGGGCGATGGCGGCCTTCCAGCGGCCCGACAGCGCCGCCGCCACCCGGCCGGCCGCGCCGGCGAATCCGCCGTCACCTATCTCCATCGTCAGGTCGATCGCGCCGGCCCCGTCCTCGCCTCTGAGACCGAGCAGCATTGCCGATGTCGAGGACTCGGTGTCCAGGCGGGCAACGACCACGCCCTGGGCGCGATAGCGGATGCGGAGCTCCTGCAGCGCGATGCGGTCGCCGGCAATGATCCGGTCGAGATCGGCCTGCCGGTCGTAACGCGAATTGCGTGGGAGGACGACCGGCGTCAGCCCCTCCTCCATTCCCGCCGCCCGCAGTGCCTGCGCCCAGACCTCGGCCGCCTCCCAGGCGCGCGGCACGCCATTCTCGAACAGGATCGGCACCAGCAGGATCAGTGGCGCGGGAACATCCGCCACGCCAAGTTGGTGTCGCGCGAGATATCCGCGCACCAGAAGCGGCGAGAAGAGGAGGTTCACCTCCGCCGCATACCCCGTCCGCCCGATTGTCTCCGCCGCGATCTCGATCGTCGAGATCAGCTTTTCCGCCTCAACCGCATCGATATCGGCGGCGCGCTCGGTTTCCGCGCCGACGGCAATCCGCCCGATTACCCTGGCCGCGCCGATCCGCGCGGCCTCGGCCATCGCTTCTGCCTTCGCAGCAACAGCGTCGGCTGCCGAGGCGCTGACGCGAAGGTTGCGTACCATGTAGGGATCGAACTCCGCGCGTGCCGAGCTCGCAGCGATCAGCGCCGAAACCCCCACGGCGAGGCTCAGGGCAATGGAGGCGAAGGTCGAATCGGCGCGGTGCATGGCGACTGGCATCGTGGCGACGCCACCGGGCGGCGCAAGTCCACCAGTTCCTGTCCGCGCTCAGACAGATTTGAGACGGGTTGAATGAGAGGAGGGGTTCTCCGAAGCTCGGGATGCTCAGGCTCGAGATACAGGAAACCCCATGCAGGTTTTTGGCCTGCCCGGCGACATTATCAGAATCGGCAAGCTTGCGTCGCGGATCGCGGCGAAGTCCCCAGATAACGAAGCCGCGATCCGCTGACGCCGCAGTCGCCCGCTGGCGGCAGGCGCTGGCCGACGAGCTGACCGCCGATCAGGCCGCCGAGGCGGTCGGCGTGCCGCATTCGACACTGTATCGCTGGCAAGAGCGGCCGGAACGGCGCTCAAGGCGCCCCAAGCGAACCCGGCCCAAGACGTGGATGCCGGCCCTCGTCGAAGCGGTCGAGAGCTTGCGCCTCGATCATCCGATGTGGGGCAAGGCCAAGCTCGGCCCGCCCCTGCGCCGCCAGGGCTTTGCGGTCTCCGACGCCACCGTCGGTCGCATCATCGCCCACCTGATCGCGCGCGGCCGGGTCGCCCCGGTGCCGACCCTGCGACGGCGCAAGGGTCGGGGCCCCCGTCAGTGGCGGCGCAAACACGCCCAGCGCCTGCCCAGGGGTCTCGACCGCAGGCGCTGAGAACGGGCCGGCGCTGGGCCTGGTCCGAGGTTGCCCGGGCATGTGCGCCTCGTTCGGCATCGCCGCGAGCCCTGCAGCCGCGGCGTCGATCCGCTCGGTCGGGCGGGCGACCGGTTCGAGCAGCCCGCGGCCGGGATCCTGGGCGAGGTCCGGAACTCCAGCTTGGCGATCCTCGGCGACCTTCGCCGGGCGCGGCAGGTCGGCGATGTCCCCGGGCGCCGTACGACCGGATACGCAGGGATGCGACGGCAGCGCGGTCACGGCCTCCGCAGGCCGCCTCACGAGCCGTTTCCGCATCCCGAATGCGACGGCACGGGCGGCCGGTCGGCGGTTTCCGGTTCGGCGAAGCGCGACACGTCCCGGCCCGAACCGCCGACGGCATTGCTGCTGGCCTGGCCCATCCACCCGATCGCGATGACGGGCGGATCATATCTCACCAGCCATCCAAGCGATTCAGGTTGTCACCGAAACGCATTGCGGCCCGGGGGACAACAGACCGCGGCTACCTGCCGAACAGGAGGTCGGGCAGAAAGAGAACAAGGCCGGGCAGGAAGATCATAGCCAGCACGACCAGCGTCACCGCGATCAGCATGGGAACCGCTTCGCGGCTGTATTCCCCCAGCGGCACCTTGAGGATCGAGCAGACGGCATACATCGCCGCCCCGACCGGCGGCGTGAAGTTGCCGATGGTGGCCGCGATGATGAAGACCATGCCGAAATGCACCGGGTCGCCGCCAAGCGACCGGATCAGCGGCAGGAAGATCGGCGTCAGCATGATGATCAGCACCGTCGCATCGATGAAGAACCCGGCCGCGATCACGGTCAGAACGATCAGGATCATCACCAGCTGCAAATTGTCGGTCAGCCCGATCATGGCATTGGCAATGGTCTCGGGAACGCGTTCGAACACGATGCCGTAGGAAAAGATCGCCGACAGGGCGATCAGGAACATCACCGACCCGATGTCGGTCAGGCTGCCCTCCAGCGCCTCGGCGGTGCTGCGCCGGTCAAGGCGGCGATGGACAATGAAACCAAGGAATGCCGCATAGACCACAGCGAAGGCGCCGATCTCGGACGGCGTGAACACCCCCATCCGTAGCCCTACCAGCAGCAGCACCGGAAACAGCAGCGCCAAGGCCCCGCCCCGCCAGGCGGCAAGGTGAGCGCGCAGCGGCATCCCCTCGCTGCGTTCGGGGACAAAGCCGCGGCGCAGCGCGACAAGCCAGATCGTCAGCGCAAGGCCGAGCCACAGCATGGCGGCCGGCACGAAACCGGCGGCGAACAGGCGCCCGATCGACACCTGTCCGATCGAACCGTAGAGGATCATGCCGATGCCCGGCGGAATGATCGGGGTCAGGATCGCGCCGAAGGCGAGCACGGCGGCAGCGAAGGGGCGCGGCAGCCCCCGGCGGGACATCTCGTCGCCGAGCATCCGCGCCTGCATCGACGCATCCGCGATGGCCGAACCCGAAACCCCGCCCATCAGCGCCGACAGTGTGACTGACACCTGCGCAAGCCCGCCGCGCATCCGTCCGGTCAAGGCCGAGGCGACGTTCAGCAGGCGCTCGGATACGCCGGCACCGTTCATCAGGTTGCCGGCGAGGATGAACAGCGGGATCGCCAGAAGGGCGAAGTTCTGGGTCTGCGAAACGGTGACCTGGACCGGTATCGTCGACGGCAGTTCGGGGTGCTGGATGAAGAACACCGTGCCGGCCATGCCGATGGCGAAGGCCAGCGGCATGCCCATCAGCATCAGCACGACGAAGGTGGCGACGACGAGGATCATCCCCGCCTACCTTCCGAAGGGTCGTCGGATCGGGCCTCGCGCAGCAGGGCCACGATCTTGGTTCCGGTGGTCAGAAGCAGCAGCGTGGCACCCACGGGCAGGCTCATCGTCACCCACGAATAGCTGATCCAGGGGATGCCCTGGAAGCTGCGCGCGCTGGACAGGATCGCCAACCGGGTTCCCGCCCAAATGACGTAGATCAGGAAGAAGCAGATCAACACGAGGTTGACGAGCCTCAGCCAGCGCCGCGCCGGCGCCTCCAGCCGGCCCGCGATGACGTCGATGCTCAACAGCGAGTCGCGTCTCCAGGCCACGTCGGCGGCCAGAAACGCCGCCCAGGCGAAGAAGCAGGTGGCAAAGTCTGTGGTCCAGTTCAGGGGGTGGCGCACCATCCGCGCCACCCCGCCGACGAAGATCAGAACCGCCATCGCAACCAGAAGCACCGCGGCCAGCACGGCCTCGGTCCGTCCGAGGGCACGCAACACGGCGTCAAGGCGTCCTCGCCCTCGGGTCGTTGCGGCAGCCATCCGGGTCATCGGCTACCGGCTGGCCATCTCGGCGCGGACCTGTTCGACCGCCTCGGTCAGACCCAGCTTGGCATAGGCCGCCTTGCCCGCCTCGCGGAAGGCGTCCAGATCGACATCCTCGACCACTTCCATGCCCATCTCCTGCACCGTGGCCTTGGCCTTGGCCGTCGCCTCGGCGATCACGGCCGAGGTTTCCTGACCGGCGGCGCGGCACTCCTCGACCAGGGCGGTCTGGTAGTCGGCCGGCAGCTTGTTGAACCAGGCCGAACTGACAACCTGGAAGTTGACCAGCAGTATGTGCTTGGTCTCGTTGGCATATTTCAGCACTTCGAACAGCTTGCCGGCGGTGATGTTGGGGTAGACCAGCTCCGCTCCGTCAATGGCGCGCTGCTGAAGCCCAGGATAGACTTCGCCAAAGGCCATCGCCACCGGCTCGGCCCCGAGAGCGCGGATCGATTCCTGCCAGATCGGCGCGGGAGGGGTGCGTATGCGCTGACCGGCCAGGTCGGCGGGGCTGCGGATCGGCTTCATGGTGAAGAAGTTGCGGAACCCCTGGACCCAGTCGAAGCAGACCACCTTGAGCCCGTGGTCATCGGCCAGTTCCTGCAGCCATTTCTGGATTGTCGGCAATTCGGTCAAGGCAAACACCTCGTCCATGCTCGACACGAAGTAGGGGCCGTTGATGATCGCGATCCCCGGCACGTAGTTGCCCAGCCGGGCGGAGTCGGTGTTTTGGCCGATGTTCGCGCCCTGCCGGATCTGCTCGATGATGTCCTCCTCGACGCCCAGCTGGGCGCTGTGGAACACTTCCATCTTCAGGCCGCCATTGGTGCGCTTGTTCACGCGTTCGGCCCAATTCAGGAAGCCCTGGTGGAAAGGTTCGGACGGGCCGAGAACGTGGTTGAAGCGCAGTGTGAATTCCTGCGCCGTGGCGGGCAGCGCGGCCGCCCACAGGGCGGTCGCCGCGAGGGCGGCGGTCACGGTTCTGGCCAGTGGCATGTCTTCCTCCATCGTTGCGTTGGATATTGTTGTGTCTGATCCGGTACCGGTGCCCGGCACCGGCTTCGCAGGCTTTGCGCGCTTCTGTGTGACGCGCTTGTCTTCATGGCTGCTTCTCCGCCACGGATGAAACCGGAATGGGCGGTGTCAGGCCGTAGGTCCGCGCCAGCTGCACGAAGGCGGCCGCTGTCGCCGGGTCGATCGGGATCCCGTCCCGCATGCGCCGGTCGCGCTCCGCCCATTCCCGGTCGCCGGGGGCGAGAACCCGGGCGCCCGGCAGCGGGCGCGACTGGCGCAGTGCGGCAAGGTAGCGGGCCATGCCGGCCAGGAAGACCTCCGCCGGCAGGAAGGCGCCAGGGTCGATGGCAAGCACGAAGGCGCCCATCTCGCGCGGGCTGGACAGGTCGGGGCCGGCCATCGGCAGGATTTCCGGGCTGATCCGCATTCCGGTCAAGACGGCGCTCAGTATTTCGGACAGGCCCGCAAGGCCAGCGCCCTTGTAGCCGTAGGGGCCGCCCAGCGGGGCCAGCATCGAGGCGCGTTCGGGGTCGGTGGTTGCGCTGCCATCCTCGGCAGCGGCCACGCCCGGGTCCAGCGGCCGGCCGAGGCTGCGGTGCAGCTGTACCCGGTTGTAGGTTATCGCACTCGTCGCCATGTCCAGCAGCCACGGCTCGCCCCCGGCGACGGGCGCCGCGACGGCCAGCGGATTGGTGCCGTGGAACCGCTCCGCGCCGTCGTGGAGGCTCACGAAACTATCGGAGTTGCAGGTGGCAAGGCCGATCAGGCCGCGCTCCGCCGCGGCAAGGGCGTAGGCCCCGGCTGGGCCGAAATGGGACGAGTTGCGAATGGCCACCGCGCCCGTGCCGTGGCTCCCCGCCAGCCGAACCGCGTGATCCATTGCGGTATAGGCGGCCAGTGCACCATGCCCGTGCCCGGCATCAAGCACTGCCGTCGCCCCGACCTCCCTGACCAGACGAAGAGTTGGCGCCGGATTCACGCGACCGCCCTTCAGGGCGGCGACGTAATGTGCCAGCAGCCGGATGCCATGGCTGTCGACCCCCAGGCACGACCCGTGCATCATCGCACGGGTGGCCGCCTCGGCGGTCGCCGCGTCGGCGCCGGCGCGGCTCAGGACATCGATGCTGAAGGCACGAAGGGCACCCGCCTCGGCGCACAGGACGGCTTCGTCCTCGGGATGCGAATTATGCACCGTCAAAGCGTCTGCCCCCCGTCGATGATCAGCAGTTGGCCGGTCATGAAAGCGGCCTCGTCGCTGGCCAGGAACAGGGCCGCCGCGGCCATCTCGGCGGCGGTGCCCAGGCGCCCCATCGGCTGCCTCGCGACAAAGGCGCGCCGCGCCGCCTCGGGGTCCGCGCTGGATCGTATGCGTTCCTCCAGCGACGGCGTGTCGGTGGTTCCCGGGCACAGGGCATTGCACCGCACGCCATCGCCGATGGCTTCCCGGGCGACACCCTTGGTCAGCCCGATCAGTGCGGCCTTGGACGCGCCGTAGGCGGCGCGCCGGTCAACCCCGGCAACGCTCGACGCCACCGAGGCGACGTTGACGATCGCCCCGCGGCGTCGCGCCGCCATGCCCGGCAGCACGGCGCGAATGGCACGGAACGCCGCGGTGACGTTGACCGCGAGTCCATACTCCCAGTCTTCATCGCTGCACTCGGTGATCCTGCCGTCGAATACCCAGCCGGCACAGTTGACCAGGATGTCTATCGCGCCGGCTGAAGCGATCGCGGATTCCAGAGCGGGCCCGTCAGTGACGTCCAGTTCCACCGGCACGATCGCCGCATTGGCCGCAGCAAGCGTTGCCAACTTGGATGCGGTTCGGCTGACCGCCATGACCCGCGCGCCTTCGGTGGCGAAGGTCAGCGCGATCTCGCGTCCGATCCCCTGGCCCGCACCCGTGACGAATGCTGTCCTTCCTGCAAGCCGCCCGGCCAAGACCCGCCTCCGGTTCCCTGGCGGCCAACCGCCGCCGCCTCGATTCGTATAGAGTATACATTGTGCCGAGTATAGTGCATACTTTATCCAAAGTATAGTGCATACTTTGTACGGAACCCTGGCGAACACGCCCGTGGCCGGGCGGAACCGAAGTTGAGGCAACATGGACGGATTGTTCGACCTGACAGGAAAGACCGCGCTGGTGATCGGTGGCAGCGACGGCATCGGGCGGGAACTCGCGCAGGGCCTGGCGGGCGCCGGCGCCGCGGTCCTGCTGTCCGGGCGTGACCCGGAACGCCTGCGCATGGCAGCGGATCTGCTGCCCGCCCGCAGCACGGGGCCGACAACCTACGCCTGTGACGCACGCGACGTCGGGCAGCTTTCCAGGCTCTGCGCCGCGGTTTGGGCCGATCACGGGCGCATCGACATTCTCGTCAACTGCCAGGGCGTGACCGCGATCAAGCCGGCGCTGGACATCTCCGAACCCGAATACGACGCGATCCTCGACACCAATCTCAAGAGCACGTTCTTCGCCTGCACGCGGTTCGGGGCCCGCATGATCGCCGCGGGTGGCGGCACCATCATCAACATCGCCTCGCTGGCGGCCCATACCGGCTGGGACCAGGCCGCCGCCTACAGCGCCAGCAAGTGGGGGGTGGTCGGCCTGACCAAGAGCCTGGCGTGGGAATGGGGTGAACTGGGGGTGCGGGTGAATGCCATCGCCCCCGGATTCTTCCTGACCGATCTCAACCGCGACCGCATGTCCGCCGACCGCAAGGCGCGTGCGGGCCGACGAGCGGCAATGCGCCGGATGGGAGAATTGCGGGAACTGGTGGGTGCCGCTATCTATCTCGCATCGCCGGCCTCGGGCTTTGTCACCGGATCCGTGCTGTGCGTCGATGGCGGTTACCTCGCATCCGGCATCTAGGGACACGTGATTTGAAGTCGGAAAGGCAACGGGCAACCGGTGGCGTGGGGCGTGCCACCCCCCTTTACCAACAGGCAACCGACCTGTTGTCGGCGCAGATCGTCAGCGGCGAGATTCCGGCCGGGAGCCTGCTGCAGGAAACCCGGCTTGCGTCTGATCTGGGGATCAGCCGCGCTCCCGCACGCCGGACCCTCGCCCTGCTGGCCGAACGCGGCCTGCTCGCGAAACGGCCCGGACGCGGCTATGTCGTCGCCGCTCCGCCGGGGCGGGTCCAGCCGGGCGCGGCCGCTCACCCGGTCGCGGCCCGCGCGCCCGAACGTCCGCTGGTGGCGCTTGCGGCTTGGGAGACCATCCTCGCCGAGGTCGAAAGCCAGATCGTCGCGCGCATTCCCTTCGGAAACTGGCGCCTGAAGGAGGCAGACCTGGCGCGGCATTTCGCTGTCAGCCGCACGGTGGCTCGCGACGTGCTGGGGCGGTTGCAGCAACGCGGACTGGTCCGCAAGGACGAGCGTTCGCACTGGTTCGCGCCGGCGCTGACCCCCGATCGCATCGTCGATCTCTACGAGATGCGCGCGCTGTTGGAACCGGTCGCGCTGGCCAAGGCGGCGCCGCTCATTCCTGCGATGGAAGTCTCCGCGGTCCGGGCGCGGCTGATCGAGGCGCTGGAACGTGACAGCGCCGAAATCGACGGCAATCTGCTGGACCGGCTCGAGGCCGATCTGCATGTCGGTCTGCTGGGCTACTGCCCTAACCGCGAGATGATCCGCTCGATCACCCATCACCAGTCGCTGCTGATCGCACACGGCTTTCTCTACCGCTGGACCCGGACGATGTTCGACCGCGAACCCTTCCTGCCGGAGCATTTCGAGATCGTCGACCGGCTCGCCCGCGGCGACGGCGACGGCGCCGCGCGGGCGCTGGGCGACCACCTGCGCATGTCGTCGGACCGGGCGATCGCCCGGGTGGCCCATGTCTCGGGCCGGTTTGCGGCCGAACCCCTGCCATACCTCGAGCGGATATCGGACTGATCGAGCCGAGGTCTCGCGCACCTGCGTTCCGGAACAGCGATCCCCTAAGGCAGGCCAATCGAGTGTTGGCAATCCGTCCGACCTGACGCGCCCCGACCTCAGTCAGCTCCCAACGGCGATCGAGCCCCGGAAGAGGTCTTAAATCCCCGAGCGACAGATCGGCAGTGCGGTTCATACGTGTCTGCTTTCGGTTGGAGGGAAGGCGCTGGAGATGATGTTGCCGAGCGCCGACTGAACTGATGCGGGTTTGCCGGAGGCTGCCAACCTTAGGTAGGTGGAGCGATCATCAGCAAGACGACGAACAGGTTTTCTGCCGAGGTGCGCGCCCGAGCGGTTCGGTCGCGCTGGGCAGCAGTGTCCCCGATCGCGGCAAAGATAGGCTGCACGGCGCAGTCGCTCAATGAGTGGGTGAAGACGACAGCAGCGACAAGGCCGCCTCCTGTCCGCTCGATCAGGTCAATCGCCAGTTCCACGCACCGGCACCGAACTGGCTCTGGGCCTCCGACTTCACCTGTGTCGCCACCTGGGTCGGCTTCGTCTACGTCGCCTTCGTCATCGACGCCTATGCCCGCCGGATCGCCGGCTGGCGGGCGAGCCGAACGGCGCAGACGGGCTTCGTCCTCGATGCCCTGGAACAGGCGATTCCTGATCGGCGCCCGTTGCATGGCGGCAGGCTGTTTCACACAGCGACAGGGGAAGCCAACGCCAATGTGACAGCCACTTCTTCAACGACCCCACGGGTCATAGGGGAGAGAAGGCGAGCGGCCGCAGGACGACGCGTGACGCGGAAACGAGGGGGGCCGAGGGGACCGGGTCATCCTGCCGGGGGAGCAGCGTCACGACCCGGGCGTCGCCGCCAGAAACAGGCAGCCATTCCGCGACCGCAGATCCGTCCGCGGCCCCGACCAGCAGGGCGGCGCACGGCCCGGTGAAGAGCGGCGATCCGGCCGGTCGGGCCGGCCGGACCTCGCGACGCCGCGCCAACGCCGCGTCGTAGGCCGGCGATGACCGTCGCAGCCGGAAGAACCTGTTCTCCTGCTCTTCGACGAGGGCGAACGCCTTCGGGATGAAGCCCGCCACCCAGCCCTCCTCACGGGCGAGCGCGGCGCGTGCCGCCTCGCGTTCGGCCCAGTCGGCGTAGACCCAAAGATGATGGATGACGTTCAGCGTGCCCGTCTCGGCCAGCCAGTAGCCCATCAGCGGCAGGTGCCGCGTGACGAGCGGCAGCCCTTGATCGGCGAGCAGCGAAAGATACGCATTGGCCGCGCCGGGTTTCAGCCTGTAGGTGCGCCATTCGTGGATCATCGGGACCTCCACCCGACAAATTTGCCGGCCGTGGGCGGGACGGGAAATGGACCGACCGCGTCAATCATTGGACAAACGTTTGCGCCGGAAGGCGCCGGTCCGGGATCATTCCGCGGAGCGCCGCGCCTCCCTGCGGAACGCGCCCGGCGCGATGCCGACGCGCTGCGTGAAGAAGCGGTTGAAATAGGCCGGGTCGTCGAAGCCGATCATGTGCGCGATCTGCGCGACGCTGTTCTCGCTGTAGACGAGATGGCGCTTGGCCTCGATCACGATGCGTTCGTGAAGCAGGTCGGAGGCCGTCTTGCCTGCCCGGCTCTTGCAGGCAGCGTTGAGCCGCGCCCGCGTCACCGCCAGCGCTTCGGCGTAGAAGCCGAGGCTCCGCTGATCCCTGAAATGGCTTTCGAGCAGCGCCCGATAGCGCACGAGCAGGTCGTAGTCGCGGTTTGGCGCGGCGATGCCGCCGTCGTCGCGGCTGATGCTGAGGCGCAGGATCATCACGAGGATACGCATGCATTGCGCCATAATCACCGTACGCCGGCCGGGCGCAGACCAGATGAACTCGCGGTGCAGCCAGGTGAACGTGTCCTCCACGGCGGCGGTGTTGAGGCCGGTGCCGGCGAGCGGATAGACGCCCGGGCGGGCGACGGCGACATCGAGGCGGGCGTCGCCTGCCGCGGCCCTCCTCAGGCATCCCAAGGAGGCGGTGACCACATAGCCGTCGGTCCCAGCGAGAAAGTTGATCTGGTGGACGATGCCGGCTGGAATGACGATCACCGCGGGCGGTTCGATCGGGAGAGCTTTCTCCTCCATCCGGATGACCCCGCCGCCCTCGCGCACCAGAAGCACCTGCGTGTGGTCGGGGTGCGAATGCGGACTGATTCTCCAATAGTTGGCGCCGCTGCGCTCGCGGATCGCCTCGATGTGGAGGAAGTCGAGCTCGACGTCCTCGCCTTGATCGCCATAGAGATAGTAGCGTGGGATCGGCTCGCCACGCATGTCTGGCATCCCCCGGTCTGCCCTTCCTCCCGGAACCACCCGAAACCGATTGTGCAAGAAATGGACGCCAGCGTCCATTGGTCGCCGGACCGCTCTGACGTTAGCCTCTGCACCCGCAACGGACAGGGGAGGAAGGCATGGACCGGTGCGGGTGCGAGGTTCTCGTGATCGGTTCCGGCGCGGGCGGGCTTGCCACCGCAATCACCGCGCGGAGGCACGGGCTGTCCGTGCTCGTCATCGAGAAGGAACCGCTGTTCGGCGGCACGACCGCGCTTTCGGGCGGCGTACTGTGGATCCCGGGCAACCGCCACGGCAAGGCGAACAATCCTTCGGACACGCGCGATGCGGCGCGTGCCTATCTCAAGGCGGAGACCGGCAACTGGTTCGACGAGGCAGCGATCGACGCCTTCCTCGATGCCGGGCCGGCGATGCTCGACTGGTTCGAGCGCGAAACGGAAGTGAAGTTCGTGCCGACGCTCTACCCCGACTACCACCCGACGGTGGACGGCGGCGTGGACGTCGGCCGCTCGGTGCTCGCCGCTCCGTTCGACACGAGTGTGCTCGGGGAGAACCTCAAGCGCCTGCGGCCGCCGCTCTCGACGATCACCTTCATGGGCATGATGTTCAACTCGTCGAACGCGGACATCAGGCACTTCTTCAACACGACGAAGTCGCTGACCTCGTTCGCCTACGTGACGAAGCGCCTGATCGCCCATGCCGGCGAGGTGCTCCGCTACGGACGCGGCGTGCAGGTGACCAGCGGCAACGCGCTCGTGGCGAGGCTCGCCAAGACCTGCTTCGACCTCGGCATCGAGATCCGCACCGAAACTCCCGCGCTCAGGCTGATCCGCGAGGACGGCCGGGTCTGCGGCGTCGAGACGGGCGGGAAGACACCGGGGCGGCTCCTCGCGTCGAAGGGCGTGGTGCTTGCCTGCGGCGGCTACGCCCAGGACCTCGCGCGGCGGGCCGGCATCTACGCGCATCTCAAGGCGGGCGGCGCGCACCACTCGCCCGTGCCCGACGGCAACACCGGCGACGGCATCCGCCTCGCCGAGGAGGTAGGCGGCGCCTTCGAGGCACGGTACCCGCAGCCGGCGGCCTGGATACCGGTGAGCCGCGTGCCGGACAAGGGCATCTTCCCGCACCTGCTCGACCGCTACAAGCCAGGCGTGATCGCTGTGCTTTCCGACGGCCGCCGCTTCACCAACGAGAGCGAAAGCTATCACGACGTCGGCGCCGCCATGATCGCCTCGGGCGAAGCCTCTGCCTGGCTGATCTGCGACAGCCGCACGATCCGCAAGTACGGCCTCGGCCACGCCAAGCCGGCGCCGATGCCGCTGAGGCCGTGGACGCGGAGCGGATATCTCAAGACCGGGCACACGCTGGCGGAGCTCGCGCGCGCCTGCGGCATCGACGCAGCGGGTCTGGAGGCTACGGTCGAGACGTTCAACCGCGGTGCCCGCCATGGCCGCGACGAGCAGTTCCACCGCGGCGAGACGTCATTCAACCGCTATCTTGCCGACCCCGACCACAAGCCCAATCCCGCGGTGGCTCCCGTCGAGAAGGCGCCGTTCTATGCGGTCAAGCTCGAGATGGGCGACCTCGGCACCTTCGACGGGCTGCAGACGACGGTGGCGGGCGAAGTGCTTGACCGCAGGGGAGAGGTCATTCCTGGTCTGTTCGCCGTCGGCAACGACCGCGCCTCGATCATGGGCGGCAACTATCCCGGCGCGGGCATCACGCTCGGGCCAGCCATGACGTTCGGCTGGCTCACCGGCCGCTATCTCGCCGGGATCGCCCCCGGCACATCCACGGAGAAGACTGCATGAGCTGGCTGGGTCTTGAGGGAAGGACCGCCGTGGTCACCGGCGCGGGCGGCGGCATCGGCCAGGCCGTTTCTGCCGCGCTGGCGGCGGAGGGCGTGCGCGTCGTGCTGCTCGACCGCGACATTGCGCGCGCCGAGGACCTGGCTACCGCGCTCGGCGGCGCCGCCGTCGCGCTGCGCTGCGAACTGACCGAGCCCGAGCAGCTCGCCGAAGCCGCCGCGCGGGTCGAGGCCGAGGGCGGCGCCGACATCCTCGTCAATTCGGCGGCGATCCTGCGACCCGGCACGCTCGACACGCTCGCCGAGGCGGACTGGTCGGCGATGCTGGCGGTGAACCTGACGGGGAGCCTCGCCGCCTCACAGGCCTTCGGCCGGGGCATGCTGGCACGCGGCCGCGGCTCCATAGTCCACATCGCGTCGATCGCGGCCAGCCAACCGCAGCCGGCGAGCGGCGCCTATTCGGCGTCGAAGGCGGCGCTGGCGATGCTGTCGCGGCAGCTCGCCTACGAGTGGGGTCCGCGCGGGGTGCGCTCGAACTGTGTCAGCCCTGGGCTCGTGATGACGCCGATGTCGGCGGCCTTCTATGCCGATCCCGAGGTCAGGGCGAAGCGGGAATCGATGGTGCCGCTGCGCCGCATCGCGACGCCGGAGGACGTGGCTGACGTCACGCTCTTTCTTGCGTCCGACCGCGCCTCCTATATCACCGGCCAGGAGATGGTGGTGGACGGCGGCCTGTCGCAGAGCCTGATGGGGCTGGTGCCGAGGCCCGGCTATGCGTGAGGCGCTGGTCACCGGCGGGCGCCCGCCCGGATCAGGCCGCGTCCTCGATGTGGCCGCCGAGGAAGAGTTGTCCGACGCGCGGATCGGCGAGGAGCTTGTCGGCCCGGTCGTGCATGCGCGTCTGGCCGAGCTCAAGCACCAGGCCATAGTCCGACACGGCGAGCGCTGCCTTGGCGTTCTGCTCCACCATCAGGATGGTCACGCCCTGGTCGCGCAGGCGGATGAGGGTCTGGAACACCTCCTGCACGAGGTTGGGCGACAGGCCGATCGACGGCTCGTCGATCAGCAGCAGCTTGGGATCGAGAAGCAGCGCGCGGGCGACCTCGAGCTGCTTCTGCTGGCCGCCGGACAGCTCGATCGCCTTCTGGTCGCGCCGCTCGCGCAGCATCGGAAACTGGTCCATGACCTCCTCGATGCGGCGACGCACCTTGGCCTGGTCTTTCGAGGTGATGCCGCCGAGCTCGAGATTGTGAAATACCGAGAGCTGCGGCACGACGTTGCGCCCCTGCGGCACGTAGGTGACGCCGCGCGCGATCATCTCGGCCGGCTTGCGGCGCGTCACGTCCTCGCCCTCGAGCAGGATCTGGCCGGAATGGATTGTGAGTAGGCCGAAGATGGCCTTGAACACTGTCGACTTGCCGGCCCCGTTCGGCCCGATGATGGTGGTGATCGACGCCCTCGGGATTTCGAAGCTGGTGCCGTTCAGGATCGTGATGCGGCCGTAGCCGCCGGTCACGTTCTTCAGTTCCAGCATGTCAGCCCCCCAGATAGGCGTCGATGACGGTCTGGTTCGTCCGGATTTCCTCCGGTCTTCCTTCGGCGATCACCTCGCCCTGCGCGAGCACGATGATGCGTGTGCACATCGACATGACGAACTCCATGTTGTGCTCGATCACGACGAAGGTCGTGCCGTGCTCGCAGTTGTAGGTCATCAACCGTTCCTTCAGATGCGCGAGCATGGTCAGGTTAACCCCGCCCGCCGGCTCGTCGAGCAGGACGATGTCGGGGCCGGCCATGAAGGCCATCGCCGCGTCGACCAGCTTCTGTTGGCCGTAGGAAAGCGAGCCGGCCTCGGTGTCGCGGTAGGGGGTCAGGCGGAAGAACTCGATCAGCTGCTCCGCCTTCTTCGTCAGCCCGGCATCGCTCGGGCCGAACAGCCGCGACAGCATCGTGCCCTCGTGCTCTTGGCCGGCGAGGATGACGTTGTCGAGCACCGTCATCTTCGGGAACACCGAGAGCTGCTGGAAGGTGCGGCCGACGCCCATCAGCGACAGGTCTGCCGGGCGGACGCCGTCCGTCGACCTGCCCTTGATCTCGCAGTGGCCCGAGCTCGGCCTGAGCTGGCCGAGGATGCAGTTGAACAGCGTCGACTTGCCCGAGCCATTGGGGCCGATCAGACCGAGGATCTCGCCCCTCTTCACGTCGAAGCTGACATTGTTGACGGCGCGGATGCCGCCGAACTGCTTCGACATGTTGCGGACGGACAGGACCGTCTCCGTCACAGCTGCACCCCCTGCTCGATGTCGCGGCGAGCCTCCTGCCCCGGCTTCATCCAGTCGTAGAGCTTGCGGCCGAGGCCAATGAGACCGCCGGGCGAGTAGACCATCAGGACGATGACCAGCACTGCGTAGATGATGAGGTAATAGCCCTCGGTGAAACGCAAGACCTCGGGCAGCAGGATGACGACGGCAGCGCCTAGCATCGGGCCGAAGAAGTAGCCGGCGCCACCTACCACCACCATCAGCAGGAGCTTGAGCGAATGGATCAGGCCGAAGCTGCTGGGCTCGATGAACTGGACCAGCGGCGACTGGAGCGCGCCGGCAAGGCCGGCGAACGCCGAGCCGAAGGCGAAGGCGAGCAGCGTCTGGCGGCGAATCTTCAGGCCCAGGCTCTCGGCGCGGATCGGATTCTCGCGCAACGCCTTGAAGGCGCGCCCCCAGGGCGAGCGCAGGATCCACCACATGACTCCCGCCGCGAGAAGGAAGCAAACGAGGGTAAAATAGTAGAACTGGAGGTTCTTCATGGTGGAGAAGCCGAAGAAGTCAGGCCGCGGCATGCCCACCAGCCCGAACGAGCCGCCGGTGATCTCCTCCTCGTTGCGCAGCACGAGGAACAGCAGGGTGTTGAAGGCGAGCGTGACGAAGGCGAGGAAGTGGTGCTGCACACGCAGCGCCGGGTAGCCCAGCATCAGCCCGATGAGGAAGCAGGCCGAGATCGACGCCACAGCGGCGAAGAGCCAGTGTATGCCGGCGAGCGTCATCAGCGCCGTGACATAGGCGCCGATGCCCATGAAGCCTGCCTGCGCCAGCGACACCTGGCCAGCGTAGCCGAGCGTCAGGTTGAGCCCCATGGCGGCGATGGAGAACAGCAGCCATGAGGAGAGCGTGTAGATGATGTAGTTGCCCTGACCGATGGGCGCGACAATCAGCGCGGCGACGCCGATGCCGACGAGCAGGCGTCTCAACGGGATCATACCGTGCGTCCTTCCGAGGTTCCCAGCAGACCCTGGGGGCGTACCAGGATGATGACGATGAGCAGGATCAGCGGCACGGCGTTGCGATATGCGGCCGAGATGTAGACCGCCGAGAGATTGTCGATGACGCCGATCAGCAGGCCGCCGGCCAGTGCTCCGCGGATCTGGTTGAAGCCGCCAACGATGGCGGCAATGAAGGCAACCAGGCCGAGTGTCTCGCCGTTGGAGAACTTCGCCAGGTAGATCGGCGAGATCAGCACCGACGCCACCGTTGCCAGGGCGGCGTTGACGAGGAAGGTGTACATCACCATCCGCTTCACGTTGACGCCGAGAATCTCGGCGACGGCGGGGTTCTGCGCGGTGGCCTGCATGCAGCGACCAGTCCGCGTCCGGTTGAGGAAGAGTTGGAGCCCGGCGATCGCGAGCATTGAGACAGCAAGGTTGCCGAGATCCTGCACGGAGATGCTGGCGCCGGCGATGTTGTAGACCGTCTGCGGGAACACCGGCGGGAAGGGCTGCGCCGTCGCTCCATAGAACTCCTTGACGCTCTCCTTCATCAGCAGGCCCAGCGCGATCGTGGCGATGACCAGCGGCAGCGTGCCGTGCGGCAGCATGGGTTCCACGATGAGCTTCTTGAACATCACGCCGAGGATCAGCAGCGAAAGGACCAGCGCGAACAGCACCGAAGGCCACATCGGCATTCCGAGCACGGTCATCCCCACCAGGACGAAGAAGGCCGGCAGCATGACGAACTCGCCCTGGGCGAAGTTGATCGTCTGCGAGGCCTGCCACAACAGGGTGAAGCCGACCGCCGCCAGGGCATAGATCGAGCCCGCGGCAAGGCCGGAAAGGATGAGCTGTAGGAACTCGACCATGGGTCGTCCTCACTGGAAGGCTCTTTGTTGGCACACAACCCGGCCGGCGTGAACCAACGCCGGCCGGGCGACCTGGCGATCTCAGTTCGGCGGCAGGACGGCCTTCACGGTCTGCTTGCCGCCCTCGACGACGACGAAGAAGCTCTCGCGCGACATCTCGCCGGTATCGTCCCAGCTCGTGTCCATCAGGACGCCAGGGCATTCGGCGGCCGTCAGCGTCAGCCCGTGCATCTTGTCGGCGAAGGCCTGGCGGTCGGTGCTGCCGATCATCTCGGTCACGCACTTGATCGTCCATGCCGACGTGTAGCCCTTGATGGCGTTGTGGTCGGGCGTGTAGTTGTACTTCGCCTTGAAGCGGGCCACCATCTCGGAAACAGCGGGAATGCCGGCATCGGCGGTGAGTCCGACATGGCCCATCGCCCCGTTGGCGGCATCGCCCGCCAGCTCGATCACCTTGGCGCCGATCAGCGTGGTCTCGCCGATCATCGGCAGGCCGATCGACTGCTTCTGGGCCTCGCGCAGGAAGCGGGCGCTCTCCTCCTCGGTCAGGTAGACGAAGACGGCGTCGGCGCCGGAGTTCTTGGCCTTCAGCACGTCGGCCGAGAAGTCGGTCTGGGCCTGCTCGGTGGGCACGTCGGCAACTATCTCGAAGCCGTAGATCTTGGCCTGCTCCATGAAGGCGCCGTAGCCGCCCTTGCCGAACTCGGTGTTGGCCCACACGATGGCCACCTTCTTGATGCCCATCTCCTCGGCCATGTACTTGGCCACCTTCGGCATGCCCTTCTGCGACCCGAAGGCGGTGCGGAAGATGTAAGGGTTGCCCTTCTGCGTGATCGACGGCGCCTCGGAGCCGGTGAACTGCGGAATGCCGGCCTGCTGGGCGACCAGCATGTTCACGACGGTCGAGGACGAATACACCGTGCCGGTGATGACGTAGACGCCCTCGTCGATGGCCTTCTGCACCATCGCGCGGCTGACCTGCGGATCCGTCTGGCTGTCATATTCGAGGAGCTGGACCTTCTCGCCGAGAATGCCGCCGGCGGCGTTGACCTCCTCGAAGCCCAACTTGACGCCGTCACGGAAATTCGTGCCCGCGGCAGCGCCGGGGCCCGAAAGCTCCACGATCGACCCGATCTTGACGTCGGCCATCGTGGGCGGCGCCGACAGAGCCAGCACGACGGCGCTTGTTCCCAACAGCTTGCGAAGCATGGATTTACCTCCCTGTGAGTTCCGGATGTACATCGACCGCCCCCGCGACCATCCGGACGCCGCGGAAAGCAGAAGCGGGCTGGGAATCGCTTCGATTGCAAGGCGGTCCGTCGGCAGCAAAAGCCGGCCCAGTGTCGCGATCCCGCGCATGGAGCCTCCAGTTGCTGGCGCCCATCTGTGCCGGACTATCCCACCCGATCAGCCTCTATCGTCCTTACCCCCATCAGCATCTCGGCGAGCAGCACGGCCTGCGCATTGAACATGCCCGACCCCGGCATCGTACCGCAGCCGACCGACCGCGCCGCCGCGATCAGCGGCGGGATCGCCGGCCGGGTGACGACGTCGGCGACGAACTGATCCGGCGCCAAGAGTTCGACGCACACCGGCAACGGGTCGCCCTCGCCCATGCCGAGCGGCGTCGCGTTGGCCACCAGCGCGAAGCCGCGCGGATCGGTACCGCCGACGCGGGCGCGGCCCGGGAAGGTGACGTTGAGCCGCTCGATCAGCGCGTCGCGGCGCGCCGTGTCGATGTCGTGGAGCGCGAGCTCCGAGGCGCCGCGTGCGAGAATTTCGTAGGCGATCGCGGATCCCGCCCCGCCCGCCCCGACGAGGAGTGCGGTCTTGCCGGCAACGTCGAAGCCCTCGGCGGCGATGCCGTCCATGTAGCCCACGCCATCGGTCGCGTCACCGACCCAGGCGTCGCCATCACGGACCAAGATGTTGACCGCTGCCGCCGCCCTGGCGCGCGCCGTCACGCGCTCACAGAAGTCGAGGCACGCCCCCTTGTGCGGCACCGTGACGACGATGCCGCCGCAGTTCTGCATCGACCTTGCCTGGGCGAGCCACCCGGCGAGATCTTCGGGCAGCACGTGGACCGGCACGACCATGCCGTTGTAGCCGCGGTCGGCCATGATCTGGCTCAGTGACGCGGGCGACTTCACCTGGCCGATGGGATGCCCGATGACGGGGAAGATCCTGGTCTCGCCGTCGATCCTGAGCGGTGCGGTCATTCAAATCCCCCAAGGCTGCCGGCCGATCGGACGGGCAGCCGCATGCGAACGACGAAACCATGCCGCCATCCAGCGAGAAATGGACGATAGGCTCGAATGGTTGGACTATTCGGCACGTGTCGCTCCCCGCAGGGCGGCCAGCGACCGGGCGATTCCGTCCTCGATGGTCGTGACGGGTTGATCGCCGTACGCGGCCGGAACGGGATCCGAGGCCAGGTCCGCGGGTATCCGCAGCGGCGGCCCTTCCACGCGGATACCGTCCCATCCGGTCTGGCGCACAAGCTCGGTAATGAAATCGTCCATCTCGCGCGTGTCGCCGGCCATCGTCAGCGCCTCGGCACCGGCCGGCGGACGGGCGATCGCCGCGGCGAGCAGCCGCGCCACATCCTCGACGTGAACGAACCCGACGCGGCCGGAAAAGCGGATCGTCACCGGTTCGCGGCGCAGCGACGCGGCGATGGCGATGGATGGCCCCGCCGCGATCCCCGAGCTGACGCCGGGTCCGTAGACGACGTAGGGCCTAAGCCCGAGGCTCGGCACCCCGTGGTCGAGCCAGTAGGCGCGGGCCACGCCCTCGACCGCCAGCTTGCTTGTGCCATAGATCGTCATAGGTTTCGGATGCGCAGCATCCTCGGGCCCGAACACCCCGGCCGTGCTCAGATAGGCGACCGGCAGGCGGCGCTCCCGGGCGGCCTCGAACACGTTGATGCTGCCGATCACGTTGACCCGCGCGCCGAGCAGGGGGTCGCGGGCGCAATCGACCGTCATGAGGCCGGCGAGATGCACAATGCCGTCGCACCCTTCCACGGCGCGGGCGACAGCGTCCGTGTCGGTCACGTCGCCGGATAAGATCTCCACCGCCGCCGGCAGCGCATCCCCTTGCGGCCGAAGGTCGAAGATGCGGACCGCATGGCCGGCGGCCAGCAGCGCGGCGATCGTCGGCCGGCCGACGAAACCCGACCCGCCGGTGACGAGGATCCGGCTCATGCAGCCTGGCTCCGCGGCGCGGCGCCGGCTCGCGCCGCGGCGTGACGCCCCGCGATCGCGCCGAAGACAATGGCAGGACCAACCGTGATGCCAGGTCCGGGATAGACGCCGCCCATGATCGACTGGAGGTCGTTGCCGCAGGCGTAGAGCCCCTCGATCACCGACCCGTCGCGGCGCAGCAGCCGGGCATTCTCGTCGCCGACGAGGCCGGTCGCCGAGCCGATGTCCCCCGGCCACAGCCTGACGGCGTAGAACGGTGCGGTCTCCAGCTTTCCGAGCGTCGGGTTCGGCCCGTGCGCGGGATCGCCGTTGGCCTTGTCGTAGACCGTCGTGCCACGCCCGAAATCCTCGTCGACGCCGGTCTCGGCGTAGCGGTTCATGCGCGCCAAGGAATCCTTCAAACCCTCCGCATCGATGCCGAGCTTCGCGGCGAGCTCGTCGAGCGTCGCGCCCGCGGTAAGATAGCCATCGTTGAGGTAGGGCCTGATGTCGGCGCCGCCGGGCCGGATCATGCCCATGCCGTACTTCGCCAGCGCCCTGGCGTCGGCGATCAGGTAGGCGGGGATGTGCGAACCGTCCCTGTTGGCCGCGAACTGAGCAGCTCCGAACAGGTGATAGCTGGTCGCTTCGTTGACGAAGCGGCGGCCGTCACGTCCGACCGAGATGATGCCGGGTTTGGAACGGTCGAAGACGAAGTGCGGAAAAACGGCCATCGTGCCATCCGGCCGGCGGCGATGCGAGCACGGCGCCCAGAAGCAGGGCTGTGCGGCGTCTTCCCCGTGATAAGCGCCCAGCTCGAAGGCGAGGTCGTGCAGCGCGCCTGTGTGCCCGGGCGCCGACGGGCTGAGTTCCGGCACCGGCTGCGGCAGTTTCTCCCGCCGCATCTTCGGATGCCGGGCGAAGCCACCCGTGGCGAGCACGATGCCGCCGCGGGCAGAAACGCGACGCGTCGTATCGTCCTGGCGCAGCGTCAGGCCGGTCACAACCGAGCCGGTCGCCTCGAGCGCGACGGTCTCGGTTTCGGTCAGGATGTCGACGCCGAGGCGCAGCGCCGCGGCCAGCATCCTGCCGATCAGAGCGTTGCCCATCAGCAGGCGAGCATCGCGTCCGTAACGCAGCCGCGAAAGACAGTACTTGCCGATGATGTGCGCCGAGTAGACGGCCGACTTCAGCGACTTGCCCATCGCCATTAGGTGCGGGATGTCGTCGCGATCGACCATCATGCCGCCGAGGATGGTGAATTCGGGGATGGGCGGGCGAATGAGCTTCAGCGTATTGCCGAGCACGTCGGCCTGGAATGGTTCGGGCTCGAGCGCTCGACCGCAGGGCGTAGCGCCCTCCAGCTCGTAGAGATAGTCTGGGTGGAACGGCCGCGGACGGAACCTTACCTCGGTGCGCCGCTCCAGTTCGGCGACGACGTTCGGGCCGGCCCGAAGGAACGCCTCGCGCATTGCCCGGGGCGAGCGGTTGCCGACCGCGCGGTCGAGGAAGCCAGCCACCTTCTCGAAGCTGTCTTCGGCGCCGACCGTGGCCGCGTGGTGGGTGAGCGGTATCCAGGTTGTCGCGGCTGAATAGGCCGAGGTTCCCCCAAGATACTCCGTCCGCTCGACGAGAAGCACGTCAGCTCCCTGCAGCGCGGCGAAAATCGCTGCAGACATGCCGCCGGCGCCGGAGCCCAGAACCACAACATCGTACTCCTTCGCGATGTCAGTCAACGTGCGATGCATGAGGCCCCCAACCCGGCTTTCCCCACCGGACGCGACCCACTATGAACGATTGTTGAATCACATTCAAGAATGAAAAGTTCTTCCGTTTCCCTTGAAATGCGACTATCCATTCATCCGGTCCGAGGAGGAGCACATGACCGAGGCCATCGGCATAGCCGTCGTCGGCGCGGGCGTGATCGGGCGCACACATGTTGACACGCTGGCGCGGGTCAGCGGCATGCGCCTCAGCGCGCTGACCGATCCATCCCCGGCGGCGGCAGGCATTGCAGAAGCGGCCGGCGTGCCCTTCCTGCCTGACGTCGCGGCCCTGATCTCCTCAGGCCTCGCGCAAGCTGCGATCGTAGCGACGCCGAATGAAACCCACCTGCCCGTCACCGAGGCCCTTCTACGCGCCGGCTTGCCGGTCCTGCTGGAAAAGCCGGTGGCCGAGAGCCTCGAATCGGCCCTGAAGCTGATCGCCGTCGCCGACGAGACGAGGCTGCCCGTACTCGTCGGCCATCATCGCCGCCACAATCCTGTCGTATGCTCGGCGCACCAGGCGCTCCGATCCGGCAGGATCGGCGAACTTGTGATCGCCAGCGTGACGTGCTCGCTCTACAAGCCCGACACCTACTTCGAGGCGCAGTGGCGGCGCACGCCCGGCGCCGGCGGCCCACTGCTCATCAATCTCGTCCACGAGGTCGACCTCCTGCGCCACTTCTTCGGCGAGATAGCGAGCGTGCAGGCGATAACCTCGAACGCCCGCAGGGGTTTCGCCGTCGAGGACAGCGCCGCCGTGGTGCTGACCTTCGCGGAAGGCGGCATCGCGAGCCTCGTCATCTCCGACGCGGCCTCCGGGCCGTGGGCCTGGGACCTGACCTCGGGCGAGAACCCCGCGCGGTTTCCCGCCCACAAGGTGACGGCGCACCACTATGCCGGAAGCCGCGGGGCGCTGTCGCTGCCCGACCTGACGCTTTGGTTGCCGGACGGCGAGCCCGATTGGACGCGCGAGCTCCGCACCGAGCGGCTTCCGGTCGTCCCTGGCGACCCCTACGAGGCGCAGCTCGCACACTTCGCGGACCTCGTCCGGGGGCGCGAGACCACCCCGCGCGTGTCGCTGCGCGATGCGACTGCCAACCTGATCGTCCTCGATGCTATCCGCGAGGCCGCCGCCAGCGGCCGGCGCGTCGAGGTCGACCTTTCGCCACTGGAAGACCGTTCCGCGCCAGACAAGGGAACCAGCCGATGAGCAGCGTCGTCGAAAAGTCACTCGCGATCATCGAGCTCCTCGTCGAGCATCCCGCCGGCCTCTCCGTGTCGGCGATCGCGGCCGCGACGGATCAGCCGGCCTCGGGCGTACACCGGACGTTGCAGGAGTTGGCGCGTCTCGGCTACGTGCACCAGACGCATGCACAGGGCGACTACGCGATGACCATCAAGCTGCCCGCCATGGGGCTCGGCTTCCTGGCGCGGGCAGGCATCACCGACGTGACCCAGCCGGTGCTCGACGCACTGGCGGCCGACACCGGGGAGCTGATCCGACTCTCGGTGATCGACGGCGACAACCTGATCTGGGTCGCGGTGGCGCAAGGCGCGACGCGCGGCCTGCGCTACGACCCCGGCCAGGAGCAGGGCGTGATCGTCCACCTCGCCAGCTCGGCGGGCGGCCAGGCGTGGCTCGCCACGATGAGCGACGAGGAGGCCCTGGCCAAGGTGTCCGCGCAGGGGCTCATCCGCCAGGCGGAGGGCATCGGGCCGAACGCGCCGCGAAGCCTCACCGTGCTCCTGCAGCATCTCGCCGAGGCGCGGCAGCGCGGCTACGCGGTGGCGGTGGACAGCTATCTGCGTGGCATGGCCGCCATGGCGGTTCCGGTCCGCTTCCGCGGCGACGGCCCCGTGCTGGGCTGCCTGTCGATCGCCGGGCCCGCGGTCAGGATGAGCGACGAGCGGATGGCGAATCTTGCGCCCCGGCTGCAGGCGGCGGCGGCGGAACTGGGCGAGGCGGCCGCCGGCTCGCAGTACTTCCGGTCCCGGGTACGGATGCTCGACCCCACCCCCGCCGAGGAGCACGAGCAGGCTTGAGGTGTTTCCGGCCGCACGACGCCGCAAAACCGTGCGGACATCAGTAGGCAGGGATGAATGGACTCGCAACCGCTCCGCCAGATCGAATGCGACGTGCTGGTGATCGGCTCCGGGGCCGCGGGCCTCGCGGCCGCGGTGACGGCGGCGCATTTCGGGTTGAAGGTGGTGGTGGCGGAGAAGGCACCGGTTTTCGGCGGCACGTCGGCGTGGTCTGGCGGGTGGCTCTGGATCCCGCGCAACCCGCTGGCGGTCGAGGCCGGCATCGAGGAGCCGCCCGAAGGCCCAATGCGGTATCTGCGCAGCGAGTTGGGCAACCGTGCCGGCGACCCGCGCATCCCTGTCTTCCTCGCGAACGGGCCGGAAATGGTCTCCTTCTTCCGGGCGCATACGGCGGTGCGCTGGATCGACGGCAACCGCATTCCCGACTTCCACGAGACCCCGGGCGCGCTGAAGGGCGGACGCTCGGTCTCCGCCGCGCCCTATGACGGGCGCGAGCTCGAGGGGTGGATCGCCAAGCTGCGGCCACCGCTCGACGTCGTAACGCTGTGGGGCATGGGCATCGCCAGCGGGACCGACATGGCGCACTTCTTCAGGGCGCGGAGAAACCCGCGCTCGGCCCTCTACGCGGCTGGGCGCATCGCCCGCCATCTGCGCGACCGCCTCCTGCACGGGCGGGGGCTGCAGCTCGTCAACGGCAACGCGCTGATCGGGCGGCTGCTGCGCTCGGCGCTCGACAAGGGCGTCACCCTCATCGACAGCGCGCCGGCGACGGCGCTCTTGCGCGAGGGGGCGCGCGTGGCCGGCGCGCGGCTCGCGACGCCCGGCCGCCCGCTCGTCGTGAAAGCCTCCAGGGGCGTGGTACTCGCCACCGGCGGCTTCCCGCACGACCCGGAGCGCCTCGACGCGCTCGCCGCCCAGGCCGGGGGAGGCGCGGAGCACCATTCGGCCGCACCGCGCGAGAACACCGGCGACGGCATCCGGCTCGGCGAGACCGAGGGCGGCGCGGTGGCACGGGACCTCGCGTCCAGCGTGGCGCTGGCGCCGGTGTCGCTCGTGCCGCGACCGGACGGCACTGTGGCGAACTTCCCGCACCTAGTCGAACGCGCCAAGCCGGGCATCATCGCCGTGACGCCGCAAGGTCGGCGTTTCGTCTCTGAGGCCGACAGCTATCACGACTTCATGCAGGCGCTCATCGCGGTGACTCCCGCCGGCGAGACGCCGACATGCTGGCTCGTCGCCGACCATCGCGCGCAGCGCAGCTGGGGCCTCGGCTGGTCGAAGCCGTTCCCCTTCCCGCTCGGCCCGGCGATCCGCTGCGGCTATCTCAGGCGCGGCAGGACCCTCGAGGAACTGGCGCGGCAGTGCGGCCTTCCGCCGGACACGCTCGCCGAGACCGTGGCACGGTTCAACACGTTCGCGAAGCGCGGCGAGGACCCGGATTTCCATCGCGGCGAGAGCGCATACAACCGCGTTCAGGGCGACGCCGACCACCGGCCCAATCCGTCGCTCGCGCCGCTCGACCGCCCGCCGTTCTACGCGGTGAAGATCGTGCCGGGCTCGCTCGGTACCTTCGCGGGCCTGAAGACCGACCCGCTGACCCGCGTGCTCGACGCGCGCGGCCGCCCGATCCCGGGTCTGCATGCCGTGGGCAACGACATGGCCTCGATCATGGGCGGCAACTATCCGTCGGGCGGCATCACGCTGGGGCCCGGCATGACCTTTGGCTACGTCGCCGGCCGCGTTCTGGCCGGCCAGCCCGTGGCGGGCATCACCGCCGACAAGGAGGAAGCAGCATGAGCCATTACGAGCTGGCGACGCTCGACACGGTGATCTTCGGCGCGGGCAAGGCCGCGGCAGGGATCGAGGCGTGGGTGAAGGCTGGCAGGGGCCGGCTGTGCGGCGCATGGAGCACCGACATCGGGACGCTGAACCGGGTATTCGTGCTGCGCACCTTCGACAGCCTCGCCGAGATGATGGAGGAGCGCGAGCGCGCCCTGCGTAGTGACGACCCGTTCGGCTGCACGGAGTACCTGACCGCGCTCAGCATGGAGAGCTACCGTGCGCTCGACTTCATGCCCCCCGTGGAGCCGGGCAGCTTCGGCCCGATTTACGAGTTCCGCACCTATCGCACGAAGGTCAATGGCATCGTGCCGACGATGGAGAAGTGGCGTGTCGCGGTGCCCGAGCGCGAGGCCTATTCGAAGCTCACCGTCGCCATGTACGGTCTCGACGGCGCTCCGCGGCTCACGCAGATCTGGCCGTATCCCAGCCTCGCGGCGCGCGCCGAGGCCCGCGCCAGGTCGGTCGCCGACGGCAAGTGGCCGCCGAAGGGCGGGCCCGATTGGCTCAGCCCCGACATGACGAGCCAGATCGCCATGCCGCTGCCCTTCTCGCCGCTGAAGTGAGGCCGCGATGAGCCACCCCCTCTCGCTCGCCTTCCTCACCACGTTCGACGTCGGTCCGGTCGAGGCCGTGCGGATCGCCGCGGAAATCGGCTACGACATGGTCGGCCTGCGCATCCTCCCGGCAGCGGCAGCGGGCGAGCCCGACTATCCGCTCCTGACCGACGACCGGCTGCTCGCGGAGGTCAGATCAGCCCTGGCCGACACGGGCGTGACCGTCGGCGACGTCGAGATCATCCGCCTGAAGGCGGAGAACGACTGGGCGCTGTTCGAGCGCTTCTGCGACCGTTGCGCCGCACTCGGGGCGCGCCACGTGCTCGTGGCCGGCGACGACACCGACCATGGGCGCCTCACGGAAAGCTTCGCGCGGTTCTGTGGCATGGCGGCCTCGCACGGGCTGACGGCCGACCTCGAATTCATGCCGTGGACCGGCGTGCCGAACCTCGCCGCAGCGCGGCGGATCGTCGAGGCGGCCGGGTGCGACAATGGCGGGGTGCTCGTCGACGCATTGCACTACGACCGCTCGGCGACGACGCTCGACGAAATCGCGGCCCTGCCGCCGGACCGGGTCAACTACGTCCAGTTCTGCGACGGCGCGGTCCCCTACGACCCGTCGGACGAGGGTCTGATCCGTGTCGCCCGCGGCGAGCGCCTGTTCCCGGGCGAAGGCGGAATCGACCTCGCCGGATTGGCGCGCGTGATACCCGAGGGCACGACGATCAGCGTCGAGGTTCCGCACCGGCGCCTCGCCGAACGGATCGACGCGCCGGGACGCGCCGCCATGGCCCACGCCGCGACCAGGGCGATCCTGCGGGCCGCCGGCCGCGCCTGAGCAGCCGTCGCCCAGGAAACCATGCCATCGCGCGATAGTCGATGTCGTCCCCTCTCCTCGACGGCCTGACGCGGAGGCGGCTGTCGCCGCCCCGCCTGGCGCGATGGATCGCACGGTAGTCGCGCGCCATCCGCTCGACCGAGAAGCGGCACTCGAAGCGCTCGCGGTCGCCACGCGATCGAGCCGCCCCGCCTGCTCGACCGCCTCAACCGCCTCGTCGATCCCATCGACGATCAGGCCCGTGACCGTCGTGACCAGCGACGAGCTGCACCACGGTCCGCCTGCCGATGACTGCGCCCGGCGTGGAACCGATCACGGCCATGGCAGTTGTCGCGGCCTTCGATGATGCCTGCCGCTTCCGCCGATCGTCCAGCGCGGGCGCCCATCTAGGGCTGACGCCCAGACGGTACGCGTCCGGCAAGATCAGTCGGAACGGGCAGGTGTCCAAACGGGGCGACGGCTTCACCAGGAGGTGCCTGTTCGAGGCCGCGAACGCCATCTTCCGCGGGAACCTTGACGGCCCACGCCTGCCGGATTGGGTCAAAGCGATTGCCGAGAGAACCGGGCCGCGCAAGGCCAAGGTCGCGCTGGCCGGACCGGAAGTCCTTGCCGAGCGGGATGACGGGTATTGTCAGCCCATCGGCGCCTATCCCGGGACAGACGCCTGTGTTTCATGCGGTCTGGCCGTGGCCCAATAGCGCGAAAGCCGTCATGCCGGGACAATACAGGTTGCGGAGAAGGTTCCCATCGTCGGCATTCTGAAGCGCCTCGATCAGCGCCTTCCTGTCGTCAGATATCGGGACCTCGTGGCTCAGCCTGGTGTCGGCAAACTCCAGCTCAGCCGCACATCCCGATGGCCACCTCGGCCGAAAAGTGAAAATCCACCACTTCCCTGGCTGCCAACGACTGATCTTCTGGCGCTTACCGAAGATGTCGTCAGCCTGCGCAGGGCCGCCCGAACCCGAGTCGGCGGCAGGCGGGTCGGATCCGGGTCGCCTTCGAGGAAGGTGGAGACCATCACCATCAGGGCTTGGCGGTCTGCCATGGTGCCGGAAGGTGCCTTGTTCAGGATCCCGCGGCCGGCAGCTCGAGCCGGGCGACGAGACCTCCCCCGGGCGCCTCCGCCAAGGTGAGGCTGCCGCCGCAGGACTTCGCCCGGTCGGCGGCAATGGCAAGCCCGAGGCCGTGACCGCTGCTATCGAGCCGAACGCCGCGGGCGAGGAGACGATCGCGTTCGCCGGGCGGGATACCAGGGCCGTCGTCGGCAATCTCGAGGATCAGCCGACCGGCGGCGCCGCGGGCGAGGATTTCGATCCGGTGACGCGCCCATCTCACGGCATTCTCGGCGAGCGCCGCTACCATTTCGGCCAGATCTTCGGCATCACCCCGGAAATCGGGAGCACCTTCGGCCGTGATCGCCATCTCCAGGCCGCGCCTGCGGGCCTCCGGGCCGAGCACGAGAGCGATGTCGTCGAGCACCGGCGTCACCGCGGATCGCGCGGTGGCATCGACGGGCCGGCCGGCCGCGCGGGCTCGGGTAAGATGCCAGCGCAGGATCCGCTCCATCCGCCCGATGAGCGCGCGATCCTCTTCCCCGATCCGGTTTGCGAGCACTGCGAGCGGAGTCTTGAGCGCGTGGGCAAGGTCTGCCGCCTCGGAACGGGCCCGTGCGATCTGGTCGCGGTTGGCCTCCAGCAGCCGGTCGAGTTCGGCCGCGAGCGGCACGAGTTCGCGCATCTTCGGGCGCGGCACCGTGGCGGCCTGCCCGTCGCGCAGCCGGGACAGGCCCCGGGCGAAGTGCCCCAGATCGGACAGCCCGGCCTGCACCGCCACCACCTGCGCAGCGATCAGCGCTACTGCGAGCACGACTAGCGACATAGCGAGTGGTCGGCGGATCGCGGTCAGTTCCGCCGCGGCCTCGGCCGCGGGAAGGGTGACGGTGGCGGTCAGTCTGCGGCCGTCGCCCGGCGCCGTGAAGAACTCCCGATGTACGATCAGATCGAGGCCATGCGCCTGCTGCGCCTGTCCGTCGACGCCGAGATCGGCCGACATCAGCGAGGGCGATCGGGCCAGCACCGTCTTGCCGTCGGCCACCTGCCAGAACCACCCCGAACGCGGCGTTTCGAAGCGCGGATCAGCCGGTGGTGGGTCGAGGCGGAAGCTGCCTTCATCCTCATCCCATTCGGAAGCCGCCATGATGCCACGCGCCGTTGCCGTAAGCTCCGCCAACAGTCGCCGGTCCACGAAATCGGCCAGCAGCATCGAAAGTGCTGCCCAGGCCGCAACCAGCGCCAGCACGGTCAGCGCGCCGGCGGCCAGCATCAATCGGCCACGGATCGAGTGCATCACGACGGATCGCCGGGCAGAAGCCGCCACCCCTCACCCCGACGGGTCTCGATCCGCGCCTCGCCGATCTTTCGCCTGAGCCTGCCGATCAGCACCTCGAGCGACCGGAAGTCGCGGTCGGTGTCGCCATCATAGAGCTGTTCTGCCAGTTCGCTCCGGCTGACCGTGCGGCCGATATTGAGCATCAGCTGGCGAAGGATCCTGGTCTCGAAGGCGGTCAATCGCAATGGCAGGCCGTCCAGCGTTGCGATTGCGGTCGCGGTATCGAACACCAGACTGCCGGCAGCGATCTCGGCGCTGGCATGACCGGCAGCACGTCGCAGCAGCACCGACAGGCGCAGCACCACCTCCTCCATCCGGAAGGGTTTCAGCACATAATCGTCGGCGCCGGCCCGGAAGCCGGCGACCTTGTCGCCCCAGGCATCGCGCGCGGTGAGGATCAGAACGGGAAAGGCCAGCCCCTGACCTCGCCAGCCGCGCAGTACCTCGATTCCGTCCATCCCCGGCAGGCCGAGATCGAGCACCGCCGCCGCCACCTGTTCGGTGGCGCCGAGATACTCTCCCGCCGTCCCGTCATGGGCGCATTCGACAGTATAGCCGGCCTCCGTCAGTGCCGTTCTGAGCTGCGCGGCAAGTTCCACGTCGTCCTCGACCACCAGCACCTTCACGGCGTTTCCCCCGGCAGGATGCGCGCCTCCGTCTGGCCGATCCCGCGCACCTCCAGGAACAGGCAGCCGGGACCGGACAGACGGATCTCGAGGACATTGCCGGCAGGCGTGAGCCAGCGAATGTCCCGGATCAGCCCTGCCTCGCGCGCGGCGATGCGCAACGCCTCGCCCCGGTAGCGCGCCGCCACACAGGCGAGCGCTGCCTCGGGGGCGAGCGGCTCGGCACCCGGCGGCGCGACAGGATCGGCAGACAGCGCCGATGCAACGAAGAGCGCGGCCAGGAACAGTCCGGGCGGGAGAGCGGATCGGCGCATGGCAAGAATCTATTCCCTGAAGCTCAACAGAAGCTCAACAGCATCGTTGCGGCGGGGTTCCGTGGCGGTTCGGCAGACTTGCTCGATTCCGCAATCGGGAGGAGACATGTGATGAACTTGGCCGACACTGCCGAAGCGAACGAAACCTTCGCCGGCGCCGGGCGCGCACCGCTCGGCGCAATCGCCAGCCGCGCCCTGCCCTTGCTGGCGGCCTCTGCCGGGTCGATCCTCATCTCTTGGGTCGTGCTCGCGGCCATAGCGGCACTTTCCCCCGCGGTCGGCTGGATGGGCAAGCAGATGATCGACGGGCTCGAAGGGGCAGGTGGCGGACTGCTGGACATCCTGCTGATCAATGGCTGGCAATTCGGCCTGCTGTTCACAGCATTGAAGTTGCTGGAGGTGCTCGACAAGCCGGTGGGCAAGTGGGTCGAGTCGCGGCTGGTGATCGGTCTGCAGGACAGCTATCTGGCACGCCGCCGCGAGGCCTGCCCGACCGACGACGCCGCACAGATGCTCTATGGCGCAGACGAGGCCAAGAAGGGGCTCAAGATCGTCATCGACGACGTGCCGAAGCTCGTGTTCACGCTCGCTTCGGTCGGGCTCTGGCAGATGGCGCTCGCGCCCGAATGGCTGCCGTTCATGACACTGGCGATCGTTCCATCCCTGCTGTGGCTATGGCTGCTGATCGGTCCGGTGCAGGCCTCCGCCGAACGGGCGCTGGCTGCCCAGATCGCCATTGCCGGCGCGACGGACGGCGCCGCGCGGTCCGGTCTGTCGCAGGCGCAGCGTCGCTGGCTCGTTGCCTCGGTGATCATCGATGCCTTCAAGGGACTTGGCGAGAAGGGGCTCGTCTGGCTGATCTGGGCAGCCTTCGTGGGCAGCGTCCTTGCCTTCCTGCTGGCCTTCCCGGACACGACACTGGGGCGAGACATGTCGCCAGGCGAATTTGTGGTGACGATGGTGAACCTGTCGCTGCTTGTCGATCCGCTCTCCCGGCTCGGCAAGATCGCCATGCACATGGCCCAGGCGCGGCCGGCGCTGGAATGCGCGCTCGGGCTGGCCAGAAATCCAAACCATTTCTGAACCGGATCGTTGCCGTCCCGTTGCAGGGGCATCGGGCAGGATACTGCCGTTTCCTGAAAGGAGGATGTGACATGCGACAGACCAAACCGATCCTTGCCGCCCTCATCCTGTCGACCGCGCTGGCCGGACCGTCACTGGCGCAGGAGGCCCGCCTGACGGGCACTGTCGCCGAGATCTTCGGCAATCAGGTCGTGGTAACCGGTCCCCAGGGACGCACTCTCGTGACCCTTCCGGACGGGGCTGCGACGCCTGCCGTCGGCACCCGCGTCGAGTTCGAGGGCCAGGCGAATGGCCAGACCTTCGCCGCCAGCCGGCTGAACCTCGTCACCAGCCCGCCTCCCGCTACGGCACCAGCACGAGGCCTGCCAAGCGAACTGGCCGGACTCGGCCTCACCGAGGTGACGATGCGCCATGAGATCAGCCGCAGCGGCAGTCAGGAGACCCATGTCCATGGCCGGCTGGGCGACGGGTCCTGGTTGCGCGTCAAGACCCGCGACGGCCGCCTGGTCGAGGCCCGGACTTCGGGTTCCGCACTGCCACCGGTGGTCATCGACGCGCTGCTTCCGCCGATGCTGCGCGGAGCTCGCGAACTGGACGACTTTGCGCGCATCACCGAGATCGACATCAAGCGCCGCGGTGAGGTCGAGATCGAGGGCGTCGGCCGCGACGAATTGCGCCTTGAGATCGAGTTCGGTCCCGACGGACGCCTGCGCGATTACGAACGCGAGAGGGCCGGCCGCCATCGGTCCATCAGCGAGGAGGCCGCCCGCGCTGAACTCTCCCGTCTGGGCTATGACGAGGTCGGCGTGATCAAGCGTGGCCCCCGCCATGTCGATGCGGTGGCACGCAACCCCTGGGGCGAATGGGTCGACGTGAGGCTCGATGACCGTGGCCGTGTCGAACGCGAGCGTGCTCTGACGCGCTGAGGGGGCCCACCTGCCGACAGCCCGGTCCCAAGCCGGGCTAGTCGAGCAACGCAGTCAAAGGAGATCCGACAATGACCGAAGAATTCACCCACGACACCTCGCCCGCTGCCGATGACCCGCTGGCCGAGCTGAGGGCCGAGATTCGCGCGCTGACCTTGCGTCTCGATGCTCTCGAGGCCCGCAGCGCTGCCGCGGCCGGACAGGTCGGCCCCGGCGTTACCGACCGGCTTGCCGCTGCCGCTGACACTGCCGCCATGCGTGCCGGCGCGGCCTGGGCTGCACTGCGTGGCCGTCCTACCAGCAGCGACGAAGCCGACCGGCAATCGACCGGCGTTGGATCTTCCACATCGGCACAGGCCGTCGTTCGGCCTGGATCCGGCCTTGCCGCCCTCGGCATGGTCATTCTCGCCCTCCTCGCCGCCCTCCTCGCCTTCGAGGTCGTCGAGGAAGCCTTCAAGGGGCTGCGCCATTTCCTGCGCTGGGTCTTCTGAGGCACGACCCGCGGCCTTGGGCCGCGGGTCACCCCTCGTCTTTCCTCCCGTTCCGCTACGGCAGCGCCTGCGATGCCCTGCCCCTGTCCTGCGCGCCGCTGATGCCCCTATCCTGCACGAGGACCGCAGCAAGCGCTTCGCTCTACACGAGGGACAGCGACCAACCGGCGCATTTCACGGCAATCTGGTCCGCCCGATTGCGCCGTCGCATATCCGGACGATCATCCACCGCTTCGCAGGCAATGACCTGACCGGCGATCCGTCTCACCCGCCCATCTGACGAGGATACTTCCCGCCAGCATGCTGATGCCGATCGCAAGGAGCAACGGACCAGCGATCGCTTCGCCGATGAGACCCGACGACATCGATACCGAAATCAGCATCAGGCTGAACTCGCCGCCATGAGCGAGGATGATGCCCGCCCTCGATGCAGACGGTCCAGGATCGCCGAACCAAGAAGCCAGAATTGACACGAGCACCGCCTTGCCCGGCACAAGGATGACGAGCCAGGCAAGCACGATCGGCCAGAATTCCGGGATCAGGCCGAGCGGCATCTTTGTTCCGATGCTGATGAAGAAGATGCCGACAAACAGATCCCGGAATGGGCGAATCTCCCGTTCGACGACATGTCGCGCATCACCTTCGCCGATGATCATTCCGGCCGCGAAGGCCGCGAGGGCCGGCGAGAGCCCCACCGACATGGCGGCAATGCCGGAACCGAGGGCGATTGCGAGTGCGAGGAGCTGGGCCAGTTCGGCGTCGCCGTGTGCAGCCGTCCACCTTGCAAGGGCTTGCAGCGGGCCCCGTGCAAAGAACAATGCCGCGACGAGCGCCGCCGCGCCGCCAATCACGGTAGCCACACCGTAGCCCTCTGCTGCACCGGTTGCCGCATCGTGCAGCAGCAGGAGCCCGGCCGCCGCCAGATCCTGGAAAAGCAGAACGGAGATCGCCAGGCGGCCGGCAGCGGAGCCCAGGGCGTCCACGCCAGACAGCACCTTGAGACACATCGCCGTGGACGACATCGCCACCGCCCCGCCGAGAACGACGGCCGGAACGGCAGCGAGATCGAACACGAAGCTGGCCGGCACGGCGACGAGCAGGGCCGTGACGGCAACTTGAGCGGCACCGACCCCGAAGACATGACGCCGGAGCGTAACGAGCTTCTCGAAAGAGAACTCGAGCCCGAGCGCAAACAGCAGCAGAATGACGCCGATCTCGCCGACGGTGGTGAGCGCCTCACCTTCGGCCAGCAGCCCGCTTCCGGCCGGACCGATCAGCACGCCCGTGAGAATGTAGCCGACGATGCTCGGAATACCGGCACGCGAACAGATCGTCACGAGCACGAATGCCGCGAAGACCAGCAGTGCCGCGGTCTCTGGCAATCCGGTCACGCCGTGCATGGGTGCCCTCGGTCCGAATCCCCGCTGGCAGGACGGGTGGCCCGGATCATGCTGCCTGTGACCGCGCCCAGTGTTCGATCTGTCGAGCCGACATTGCGCCGCTGGTTCTCGCAATCTCCCGTCCGCCACTGAACAGGATCATGGTCGGGATGCTGCGTATGCCGTAACGGCCGGCGAGCTGCTGTTCGGCTTCGGTATCGAGTTTGCCCAGCCGGAAATAGGGTTCGAGGGTGCGGGCCGCGGCCTCGAACTGCGGCGCCATCATCTTGCAGGGCCCGCACCACTCTGCCCAGAAATCGACGAGCAATGGCAGTTCGGCATTGGCATGACGCTCGAAATTGCTCGCGGTAAGCGTCACGGGCCGTCCTTGAAAGAGGGCAGCGCCACAGCGGCCGCACTTGGGATTGTCGGTCAACCGCCCCGGCGGCACGCGATTGGTGGAACTGCATTGCGGACATGCGACGGTTGGCATCGTGTCTTCCTTTCGTTCGTCGCTGCGACGGGGCGGATGCGAGCGGCGCTCGGTCAGCGAGCTTCCGACGCGCCCCTCGCGTCCCGGTGCCGCGGTGCCGGCAGATATTCGACACCTCCGCCCTGACGCCGCACCGGCTGCGGATAGAGTGTCATCAGCTCGAGGATCTCCGGCGGCATGTCGGTTCGCACCGGCAGGCCCATTTCGCGCGCCTCGTCGGCCGAGATGGGATAGTCATGCGTCCAGGTACCCGTTGCCAGCGTCTCTGCGAGCGCCGCTGCCCTGCCCTCGTCCATCTTGTCCGCCAACAGCCGCTTCACGAATGCCTCGATCTGGGCGACCGCCTTGCGTCCGACATCGGCCATGATGAGGGTCTGGTCGTCGACCTCGGCGATCGGCTTGCGTTCGACGACCGCGAGCAGCGAGGCGGCCGGCATCTGGCCGATCTGCGGATCGACCGGACCCAGTGCGGAATGGTCGCACATCACGATCTCGTCCGCAGCAAGGGCAATCAGCGTACCTCCGGACATCGCGTAATGCGGCACGAACACGGTGACCTTGCCCTTGTGTCCCTGAATGGCGCGGGCGATCTGCGTCGCCGCCAGCACCAGTCCGCCGGGTGTGTGCAGCACGATGTCGAGCGGCACCTCGGCATCCGTCAACTGGATCGCGCGGAGAACTTCCTCGGAATCGTTGACGTCGATGTAGCGCATCAGCGGAAAGCCCAGGAGGTTCATCGTTTCCTGGCGATGGATGAGGAGGATGACGCGGCTGCCGCGATTGCGCTCGATCTGGGCAATCTTGCGGGCACGCATCGCTTCCAGATACTTGCGCTGCAGAACCGGCTGCAGCGCGGAGACGATGAAGAACAACCAGAGCAGCTGCATCACGTCCATGGACCTATCCCTCCTTCCCGACGGCCATCCGGCAGGAAGCCGTAGACGCCCTCATCACGGTAATGGTGTCTGTAGGCGCTGGCCGGCCTCTTCAGGAGCGGCGTCACGAGCCAACCGGCGACAAAGCCACCGATATGCGCCCACCAGGCGACACCGCCCGTTGCCTGATCGCCGATCGACAGCAGACCGGGGATGACCTGCGTCGCGAACCAGATTGCCGCGAACACGATTGCGCGGATCTCGAAGAACAGCGGGATGAACAGGATCGGCACGATCACCACCAGCCGGGCCGCCGGGAACATGCGCGCGTAGCAACCGATCACGCCCGCGATCGCTCCCGATGCGCCCAGCGCCGGAACGACTGATTCGGGGTTCGCCAGCGCGTGCGCCAGCCCGGCCGCGACACCGCAGAACAGATAGAACAGCACGAAGCGACCCGGTCCGAGCCTGTCTTCGACCGCCGGGCCGAAGATCCAGAGCGTCCACATGTTCACGATGAGGTGCAGCCATCCCCCGTGCAGGAACATGTTGGTGACGAACGGGGTCGGGTCGGATGGAGCGACAAGGCTCAATCGTCCGAAGAAGCGCGACGGCACCAGCGCGAAGTCGAACAGGAACCGGTCGAGCGCGCGCGGCGGAAGGCCGACCTGGTAGAGGAAGGCGAGGAGGTTCACCCCGATGAGCGTCCAGACGACGATCGGGGGGAACCTGCGGGCAACGGTATCAGCCCAGGGCAGCATGGCGGGACTCCATGGGCGTGCCGCAGCACCTGTTCACGCCTTCCTCGACGCAACCGTCACACCCGTCCATGCCGGGGGATCGGATGCCGGGAACGACTCGAGCGAGGCTTCGAGTACCGGATCGAGCCTCTCCGGCTGCCGCTCGGAAAGATCCACCACACCGTCCATGTCGATCGCGCGTTGCACACGGTGATTGGTGATGCCGCCTGAGGGTGGACGAATGAGATATGCGCCTGCCGCGTCGACGCCCCTGAACAGCCGGTGCCGCTCGCGGCCCTGCCACGGGTTCGCGATCCGACGCACGGGTCGATCCTCCTGGACGACATAGCGCCAATCCTGCTGTTCGGCGAAGGCGACCGCACTGTCACGATCGGGGAACTTGAGACAGATCGAACGATAGGGATCGTCGCTCGAGATCCATCCCATCAGCGGATCCATCTGCGGCGGCCGGGATGGCTCGAACTCGAGGATCCAGTAGTTCGGTCGGGGAGCCGACGTCATCGCCGACCGGGCGGGACGGTAGATGATCGCCGTCGGAACGTCCCACGACCGCATATTGGTCCCGGGAATCTTTGGCGGAATGGGTGGACGGTTATGGCCGCGCATCATGCCTCGTCCTCCCGTACCTGCCCGAGCAGGGCACGCTCGAGCCGCCGACGATCTGCCAGGGGTTGCGGCAGGCGCCCTGATCGGCGATGCAGCGCGTCGAGCGTCCGGTCGGCAAGCTCCGGCGGCTGGCCCAGTTCGGCCAGCCTGTCGCGGAGAAAGGCACGCGCCGCGTCGCCGATCCGTGCCACCTCGTCCTTTTCAAGCCCGTCGAGAGCGGCGGCAGCTTCCGACGTCGTGTCGTTGAGATCGACGTGGATCAGCACCCGTCGCCATAGGGCGGGAAGTTGGGCGATCGCGCGGTGGAGCATCCGTGCCGCCTCATGGCGTTCGGCCTCGGTCTCAGCGTCGGTCGCTGACTCGTCGACGACGAGATCCTCAAGCCGCAGGACCTCGTCAGGCTGATAGAACTCGTACATCTCCTGATCGGAGCCGGTCGGATCCACGGCCGGCTGCTCGGGTTCTGCCTCCAGCGAGACGGCGGCCTCGGGCCCCGCCCGGCGAGCGGCGCGCGCCTCCTCCTCGATCGTGTCCAGCGCCAGCCGCGTCAGCCAGTCGCCGATCGAGAACCGCGTTGGCCGCTGTTCGAACCGCTCCAGACCCTTGAGGATCGTCGCATCGACGAGATCGCGGACACTCAGGTAGCCCTCGGGGACCGATCCGCTGCATTCGAGATAGGTCAATTCGCGCCGGACCACGTCATAGACCGTATCGAGGTGATCCTCGATCAGGTCGAAGAAGAGCTTGCGCCGATCGGCTTCTGCCGCATCACGGGCGGGCGGCAGCAGGGCGCCGATCCGGCGGCGGTGCGCCGGTCGCTTCCATTCCGATTCGTGCCTGAGGCGCGCCACGTGGCGATCAACCCGGTGGCGCAGGTCATCAAACGCCTTGCGCAGGACGGGCTCGATCTCGAACCCCTCTTCCCGTGCCACGATCACGCCCGAAGGAAGCTGCAGACGCAGGCTGGCCTGCAGGCGCGTCTTCCCGTTCGCCTGGGATAGGGTCACCTCGAGCCGGACAAGGCCATCTCCGAAGTGCTTCAGATGCGGTTCGAGATGCCGGATTTCCCTGTCGACGATCTCTGTCGCCCGCCGTCGGGCGTCGCCGTCAAGATTACGGAATGCCTTCAGCAGCTTCATGTGTCTCTCCGGTGCCCGAACGCGGCCGGGCGCGACATGTTGCGCACCCGGCCGCCCTGTTGCAGTCAATTCGCGGAAGACTGTCCCTCGTTCGCCGCTGCGGCTGCCGCCGCATCCGCCGCATCGGCCGATCCCGACGTCGCGGCAGCCGCCTGGTCGCCGTTGCCGGCAGTCGTCTCGCCCGGTCCGGTTGCTGCGGCGCCATCCGCCCTGGCGATCTTCTCGAAGGCCACCTTCTGCTCGTCGGACGACCAGACCACACGCACCCTGTCGCCGTCGCCGACGCGTCCGGCGAGCATTTCGCGCGCCAGTTCCGTCTCGAGTTCAGACCGGATCAGCCGGCGCAGCTCGCGCGCGCCATATTCGGGACGGAAGCCCGCGGCGGCGAAGTGGTCGATCACGCTCACGTCGAACTCGAGCTCGACGCCCTGGGTCAGCGCCGTCCGCTTCACGCGGTTCAGCTGCAGTTCGACGATCTGGCGGATTTCCGACTGGTTCAGCGAATGGAAGACGATGATCTCGTCGATCCGGTTGATGAACTCGGGCCGGAAGTGCCCGCGCAGCACCTCCATAAGCTCGGCCTTCTGTTTCGCCTCGTCGAATTCCTTGGTGCCCCGCTTCTTGAGGTTCCTCTGGATGATGTCGGACCCGAGGTTCGAGGTGGCGATGATGATGGTGTTGGTGAAGTCCACCACGCGGCCCTTGCCATCGGTCAGCCGACCGTCGTCGAAGACCTGAAGCAGGATGTTGTAGACATCCGGGTGTGCCTTCTCGATCTCGTCCAGAAGCACGACTGAATAGGGGCGGCGGCGCACCTTCTCGGTAAGCTGCCCGCCTTCCTCGTAGCCGACATAGCCGGGCGGCGCGCCCACCAGCCTTGCGACCGAATGGCGTTCGCCGTACTCCGACATGTCGATGCGGATCATCGCATCCTGATCGCCGAAGATCACCTCGGCAAGCGTCTTGGCGAGTTCGGTCTTGCCGACACCGGTCGGACCGAGGAACAGGAACGTCGCGGTCGGTCCGCGCCCCTCGCGCAGACCGGCACGCGCCAGACGCACCGCATCGGCCACGGCGCGAATGGCCTCGTCCTGCCCGATGACCCGCTCGTGCAGCCTCTCCTCCAGCTTGAGGAGCTTGTCCCTCTCTTCGGCGGTCAGTTCGGTCACCGGGATACCGGTGATCTTGGACACGATCTGCGCAACATGGTCGGCGCGCACCTCGGCGGTCGCCGAAGCCTGGTCGCGCTTCCAGATCTCGAGGAGTTCATCCAGCTCCTTCTGCTTGGCTTCGAGCTCCTGCTTGAGTTCGGCCGCACGATCGAACTGCTTGCGGTTCGTGGCATAGTCGAGCTCACGCCGGAGCTGCCCGACCTCGGCCTCGAGTTCCTGCACGTCCACGGGCCGGGCGGTAGCGCTGATCTTGACCCGTGCCGCTGCCTGATCGATGAGGTCGATCGCCTTGTCGGGCATGAAGCGCCCGGAAATGTAGCGGTCCGACAGCTCGGCCGCCGCGACAATGGCCTCGTCGGTGATCGTCACCTTGTGGTGTGCTTCGAGCGTATCCCGCAATCCGCGCAGGATCATGATGGTTTGGGCGACTGTCGGCTCGGCGACATAGACCGGCTGGAAGCGGCGTTCGAGCGCTGCGTCCTTCTCGATGTGCTTCTGGTACTCGTTGAGCGTCGTCGCGCCGATCAGATTCAGTTCACCGCGCGCCAGCGCCGGCTTGAAAACGTTGGCGATGTCGAGACCGCCCTCGCCGCCGCCCTGCCCGGCGCCGACGATGGTGTGGATCTCGTCGATGAACAGGATCAGCTCGTCCTTGTTCTCCTGTATCTCCTTCAGAATTTTCTGAACTCTCTCCTCGAACTCGCCACGGTACTTCGAGCCCGCGACCATGGAATTGATGTTGAGTTCGACCAGCCGCTTGTTGCGCAGCGCCTCCGGCACCTCGCCCGCAACGATCCGTTGTGCGAGTCCCTCGACGATGGCGGTCTTGCCGACACCCGGTTCGCCGATAAGTACGGGATTGTTCTTCTTGCGCCGGGCCAGAACCTCGATGGTCGTCTCGATCTCGCGGGCGCGGCCGATGACCGGATCGAGCTTGCCCTCGCGTGCGAGCTTGGTCAGGTCGCGGCTGAACTGGTCGAGGTCGGGTGTGGTCGACGGCGCCTCGACCCTGCCCTCCTCGGCGCCCTTGCCGACAACCTTCGTCACCTGCTGACGGAGCGCCTGCGGCGTGAGGCCGTACTTGCGCAGGATCGAGGCCGCGAGGCCCTCGCCCTCCTCGGCAAGACCGATCAGCAGATGCTCCGGACCGACATAGGAATGGCCCAGCTCGTTCGAGGCGATGAAGGCTCGGTTCAGCGCGTCCTTGAGGCGCGGACTGACGCCGATCTCGCCTTCCGGCTTTGCGTCGCCGCGCTTGGCCTCCGTCTCGATCTGGCGGCGCAGATCGTCCGCATCGACCTTGAACTGCTCGAGGACAGTCCTGACGACCTCGGAGCCGGTCAGCGCGAGCAGGAGGTGTTCCGTATCGACTTCGCCGCGCCCGAAATCTCCTGCCTTCTGCGCCGCATCCTGCAACAGCCGGTTGCCCTGTTCGCTCAGCCGATCAGCCAGAGACCGCCCGCCGCCGCGGCGCGTTCCGCGGCGGGGGGCTGGCTCGCCGAAGGTGGCGTCGACTAAATCGTTATCGCCGTCGCCACTCGCGCCAAGGACCCTGCCCCGCAATGGGCTGTCGCCGAACAGGCTGCCGAAGCCGCCGTCGCCGAAGAACTCGTCAAGGAGGGAATGCCGTCCGAACAGCGATTCCAGGGGCGAGGCGCTGCGCCCCGACCGGCGCACCATCTCGCGATAGTGCTGATCGCACAGTTCCAGGGTCTGCACCCTGCCATTGACCGTGGCGCGCACGCGCGCTGTGGCCGGGCGGCCGCAGATGTCACAGGTTCCGTTTGCCATTTGCCGTCTCCGTTGCTCGCCTCACACCTCGTCACCGGTCGTTGCTGGCCGGCCGGCTGTGTCGTCCATCGTGTCACGCTGCGGCCGAGCCGATCCGCTTCACCTGCGCCGCGATGGCGGCGAGATCGGATTCGTCGAGCGTTTCCCGCTGCAGGAGATCGCGCGCCGATCGTTCAAGCAGAGCCCTATTGGCTTCGAGCAGCGCGAGCGTGCGCTTGAACACGCCATCCACGACCTCGCGCACCTTCTGATCCATCCGCTCGGCGGTTGCCTCGCTGTAGCGCCGGTTGAGCCAGGAGGACGGATCGCCGGTGCCGAGAAAGCCGGGCCGCTCGCTGTCATAGCTGACATTGCCGAGATCGGGGTCCATGCCGTAGCGCGCGACCATTGCCCGCGCGATGTCGGTCGCCTTGACCAGATCGTCCGCGGCTCCGGTCGAAAGGTGGTCGTAGATGATCTTCTCGGCCGCCCGACCACCCAGCAGGACCGCGATCTTGTTCTCGAGTTCCTCGCGTGTCATCAGGAAGCGGTCTTCCGTCGGCCGCTGGATCGTGTAGCCGAGCGCGCCGATGCCGCGCGGGATGATCGAGACCTTGTGCACCGGGTCCGTACCGGGCAGCGCCATCGCCACCAGCGCGTGACCCATTTCGTGATGCGCCACGATCTCGCGCTCGCGCGGGTTCAGCACGCGGTTCTTCTTCTCGAGCCCCGCGACGATGCGCTCGACGGCATTGCTGAAGTCTTCCATCGTCACGGCATCTGCCTTGCGGCGGGTGGCGAGCAGCGCCGCCTCGTTGACCAGATTGGCGAGATCGGCGCCGGAGAAGCCCGGCGTGAGCGCGGCGACCTTCTCGGCATCCACGTCCGGGGCGAGCTTCACCTTCTTCATGTGGACGCCGAGGATCTGGATGCGGCCCTTCTTGTCTGGCCGGTCCACCAGCACCTGCCGGTCGAAGCGGCCGGCGCGCAGGAGCGCCGGATCGAGAATCTCGGGGCGGTTGGTGGCAGCCAGAAGCACGATGCCGACCGACGGATCGAACCCGTCGAGCTCGGTCAGAAGCTGGTTCAGCGTCTGCTCGCGCTCGTCATGCCCGCCGGCGATCTGTCCGGACGACCGCGCCCGCCCGAGAGCATCGAGCTCGTCGATGAAGATGATCGCGGGTGCGGCCTTGCGCGCCTGCTCGAACAGGTCGCGCACCCGGGCCGCGCCGACACCCACGAACATCTCGACGAATTCCGACCCGGAGATCGAGAAGAACGTGACCCCGGCCTCGCCGGCAACGGCACGCGCCAGCAGCGTCTTGCCGGTGCCCGGCGGGCCGACGAGCAGGATCCCCTTGGGAATGCGGGCGCCCAACCTGCCGTACTCGGCCGGATTGCGAAGGAATTCGACGACTTCCTCGAGTTCGGCCTTGGCCTCGTCGACACCGGCGACATCGGCGAAGCTGACGCCGGTTTCCCGTTCCATGTAGACCCTGGCCTTGCTGCGGCCGACCTGCATGAAGCCGCCGAAGCCCTGCTTCTCGGCAAACTTGCGGAACACAAGCATCCACAGCCCGAAGAACACCAGCGCCGGCGCCACCCAGGAGATCAGCGTGCCGATAAACGTGTTCCGGGGGATACCGGTGATCTCGACGCCGGAGCGACCGATCCGCTCGAGGATCGCGGGATCGACGAGAGTCGTTACGAACTGGCTCTTGCCGTCGATCGGCTCGGAGAAGGTGCCGGAGATCGTATCCGACCCGACCGCGACAGAGGAAATTTTCCCGTCATCGAGATACTTCTCGAACTGGCTGTAGCTGATCGGGGCGACGGTCTGCCACCCGGCGATGAGGTCCTGGATGAAGATGACGGCCAGAAACGCCAGAACCCAGTACCAGATATTGTATTCGGTCTTCTTCTGCATATCGTTCCCGACGTCGTCCACCTTTCGTCTCGGCCGGACCTTGCGAGGCGTGCTCGGGCGATCCGGAGAGTCGGCGACTGTCCCGGCCCGCCGAACCGTCAGCCGGACAGTCGGACGCGGATCCGTTCCAGAAGCATCAGCAGGACCTGCCGCTCCTGACTCGACAGATCCTGAAGGATGAGTTCCTCCAGTGCCCTCTGCCGCCCATCGAGTTCCTGCAAGGCTGACCGCGCCTTGTCCGTGGGCGTGACGATCTGTGCCCGCCGGTTGCCGGGGGCCGTGGAGCGTTCGACCCAGCCGTCCCTCACCATCCGGTCGACCAGCTGACCGGCGCTGGCGTTGCCGACTTTGAGCCGCCGCGCGAGTTCGCTGATCGTCAGTCCCGGCGCGTCATCGACATGTGCGGCGGCGATCCAGGTCACACGCGTCAGACCGGTATCGCGGATCTCGTCATCTATTCGCCGCTGGATCAGCTGGGCGACGCGATGGATCGTCGTTCCAATCAGCGCATGGTCGGATCTGATCATCCCTGTCTTCCTGCCTCCCAGACATTCCCGCGCGGAACCGCTCGGTGCCGCACCGCGTGGCCGGGCATCATCCCGGCCTACCGAGGGCGGCCTGCCGGCCCCTTGAATGCCATTATGGCTACATATATTATGGATGCATAGCATTTTCCAATCGGCAACCTGTCGGCGTCCGGGAAGAGGCCTGTGATGCGTCGGGGCCCCGTCCGCGACGCGGCAGGCTCGAGCCCACGGAGGATGGCAATGCTCGGTCCGACCTGTCCGCACGGCGGCGACGCGCCCCTGCCGATGCACGCGGCCATGCGGGCAGCCGACCGCCACGGTGGGCCAGCCCTCGCGTGCGCAGCCCTTGCGGCCGGCGATATCCGGCAGGGCCCGGAAGCCTTCGCTGTCGCTGCGGCACTGCCCGGCGTCCGCCCGGACGACATCGAGGTCACGTGCGACAGCCGCTTGCCGAGGATCGGCGGCAGGGGGCAGCGGATGCGGCCCGACGGCTCGACCCTTCTGATGCCGAGCCTGGCGAGGGCGATCCCGGGCGCACCTTCAGGCTTGCCAGAGACGTCGAACCTGACGGGATCGACGTCGAGATGCGTAACGGTGTCCTTGCCGTGACCCTTTCCCGTCGTCGCGAGGCGCGGACGAAGGGCTGGCGGTCAGGGGCGACTGACAGGCGAAGGAGACGACACCATGCAGATCAAGGACCTCATTCCCTGGGCGCGCAGGGACAGCGCGCCGGCCACCGAACGGGACTCCGACAATCCGATCGCGACGCTGCAGCGCGAGATGAACAACGTCTTCGAGCGGTTCTGGAACCGCGTCGGCCATCTCGACTGGCCTTGGGGCAGCGGCGAGGCCAAGTCGGACATGGTCGAGACCGACAATGCGATCGAGGTTTCGATCGAGCTGCCCGGCATGGAGATAAAGGACATCGAGGTGACGGTCAACGATGACATGCTGACCGTGAAGGGCGAGAAACGCATCGAACGCCAGGAGGAGAAGAAGGGCTACTATCTCTCCGAGCGCAGCTATGGTGCGATCTATCGGACGATCCCGCTGCCGCCGGGCGTCGATGGCGCGAAAGCCGAGGCCACCTTCAGGAACGGGGTGCTGACGATCCGGTTGCCGCAGACCCCAGAAGCGAAGGCGAAGGTCAAGCGGATCGAGGTCAAGGGCGGCTGAGACCGCCTGCCGCCGGCGCCCAACCCGGCCGTCCGGGCGGCCACCGGAGCGCCGGCCCAGTTTCCGTTGCCAATCGACATCGAGCCCCGGAGACTGAGCGTCTCCGGGGACGATTCGTTTGGAAGCGGGATGGACTCATGACGAGACATGGCCTGACCCGTGAACAATGGTCGGCGATGACGCTCTACGAGAAGTTCGAGCAGATCGTCGTCTTCGCGCTGAGCCTCATCATCGCGGTAATCGTCGTCGCCTCGCTCTGGGCGCTGCTGCGCGAGGTGGTGACCCGGCTCGTGCTTGGCGCCTTCGACCGACTTGATTACTCGACCTTCCAGGTGGTCTTCGGCATGATCTTCACCGTGGTGATCGCGCTTGAGTTCAAGCGATCGCTGCTGGTGGCCACCGAGCGAAGCTTCGGCATCCTGCAGGTGCGCACGATCGTGCTGATCGCGCTGCTGGCGATTGCGCGCAAGTTCATCATCCTCGATCTGGGCGAGGCGGAGCCCGCAAAGGTCGCGGCACTGGCCGGTGCGGCGTTGGCGCTTGGCATCGTCCATTGGCTTGTGCGCGATCAGGATCGGCGCGAGCGGCCGGAACGCCGGATGTCATGACATCAGTCTCAACCCGCCATCGCTTGCTCAATCTGGCGCAATCGGTGCTGCTGCTCGGGGCGATGGCGGCGATCGCCTGGATTTCGGTGACGGCGATCGTCGGACCCGAGATCGGCCTCATCATGGCGCTCGGAATGGTCGCCGGTCTCCTGCTGACGCCGGCATTGCCGGGCCGGCTGCTGCTCTCCGCTTACCAAGCACAACGTCTCACCGGACGCGACGGTTACGGTCTTGTCGCGGCCGTCGCCGAACTCGCCCGTCGCGCCGGTCTGCCGCGCGTGCCGGCGCTCTATCGTGTACCGAGCCGGCTCCCGAATGCCTTTGCCACAGGTAACCCGGAAGACAGTGCCATCTGCATCACGGACGGCTTGCTCGACCTGCTCGATGGCCGCGAGCTCGCCGGAGTACTGGCCCATGAGGTTGGCCACATCGCCAATCATGATCTCTGGATCATGGGTCTGGCCGACGTGATGACGCGGCTCGTGTCGCTGGCGAGCTGGATCGGGCAGCTGCTGCTCATCATGAACCTGCCCCTCGTTCTCGCAGGCATGGTCCATGTCCCGTGGCATGTCGTGATTCTGCTGATCTTCGCGCCGACCCTCATGGCGCTGGTGCAGCTCGGTCTGTCGCGCACGCGCGAATATGACGCCGACCGCGTGGCGGCCGAACTGACCGGCGACCCGGAGGGCTTGATCCGGGCACTCAGCAAGCTCGAACGCAAGGTTGGCCGCTTCTGGGAGGAGATCCTTCTGCCGGGCCGCCGCATTCCGGACCCCTCGTTGCTAAGGACGCACCCCCCGACCGAGAGCCGGATCCGCCGTCTCAGGGAACTGACCCTGAACCGCCCTTCCCTCGTTCCCGCGATTGCCCGACACCCGGTCGGAATGCTGCCGCCAACGACCTTGCCGCCAAGATTCCGGCGCTTCGGGGTCTACTGGTAGGGCGGCAGGGGCGCAGTAGCGTGCCTTTCGGCGATCAGGCGGCGGCAACCAGCTGCCGCTCAGACAAAGGCTGGATCAGCGGCAAGGCCCATCGGTTCGGGACGGAACAGGCGGGCATCCATCAGGCGCAGCGGCTGTGGAATCTCGGGCCTGAAATCCATGTGAGCGAGAATGTCGCGTCCGAGGTCGATGCCTGGCGCGATCTCGACCAGCACCAGCTTGCCATCCTGCAACCGGAACACGGCCCGCTCGGTGACGAACAGCGCCCCCCTGCCCTCGGCGGCGGCGAAGGCTCCGCTGTAGGAAATCTGCTCGATTCGATTGCGGAACTTGCGGTGCCGACCTTCCTGGACGATGCGCAGCCGCCCGTCCTCGCAGGCGATGTCGAGGCCTCCCGCCGTGAAGGTTCCGCTGAAGACCGTCTCGCGCGCATTCTGCGAGATGTTCACGAAGCCGCCAATGCCGACGATGGTGCCATTGAACCGGCTGATGTTGACATCCCCCGAGGCGTTGACCTCCACGAAGGACAGGAAGGCCCGATCGATACCTCCGCCATCGTAGAAGTCGAACTGATAGGGTTGATCGACCATTGCCGACCAGTTCTGCGCGGCACCCGAATCCGGCCCGGTCAGCGGTGCACCGCCGATGAAACCCTGCTCATTGGTCAGGATGATCCTGTCGAGGATCCGCTCCTCGGCTGCGACCGACGATATGCCGGTCGAGATCCCGGCGCCGATGTTGCATATCACCCCGGGACGCAGCTCCATTGCCGCACGACGAGCGATGATCTTGCGCGGACCGAAGGGCAACGGTGGAATGGCTCCCAGCGGCACGCGCAATTCTCCCGAATAGCTGGCGTCGTAGAATGTGGCGTAGGTCTGGCTCTGGTCGGGCACGATGACGACGTGATCGACGAGGATGCCCGGAATCCTGACCTCCCGGTAGCGCAGCGTGCCCGACTTGGCGAGGCGCTTCACCTGGACGACGACCTTGCCGCCCATCCGACGGACTGCCTGCGCCGTCGACAGCATCTCGCCGGGGATCGCCTCGTGCTCCATCGTGATATTTCCGTCCTCGTCGGCCGTCGTGCCGCGCAGGAAGGCAATGTCGATCCTGAAGGGCAGGAACCGCAGCCATTCCTGGCCGTCGAGTTCTATCAGTTCGACGCGGGGTTCCGTCATCCTGCCACCCTGAAGGCCGCCGCGCTGCCGCGGATCGACAAACGTATGCAGACCGGTCCGGGTGATCAGACCCGGCCGTCCGGCTGCCATCTCGCGCATCAGCTGCGACAGCACGCCCTGCGGGAGCGTGTAGGCCTCGATCTCGTCGTTCAGTGCCATCGGGATGAAGGCCGGCGAGTCGACCAGCGCGCTGGTGATGAGCCGCCGCACCATCCCGGGCCTGGCTAGGTGTGCGGCGCCGCGTGTCCGCCGGTCACCGATCCCCACGACATGCGAGAAGGTCAGCCCTGCGGGCCTGCCGGTTTCCGCGAAGCGTTTCCCCAACGCGGCCAGCAGCGCTTCGGGAACGCAGTGCCCTCCGCCAGATCCGCTTGCGATCAGCGACATGCCGTCCTCGACGAGGTTCGCGGCATCTTCAACAGTCAGGATCTCCACCTCGGCTCCCCATTCCTGCAAGGTTGACGGCCGACAATCTCGATTGTAACCGTTTACAGGACTGGTAGCAGCACGCGCTCCGAGGCGCAAGACCCGGGTCCGAGCGCGCAAAACCGGAGGTAGGCGCCGTGAGCAGATCTGGTTTGGATTTCGTTAAGGTCGGTGAGGTTTTCAGGTTCGCAAAGACAGTCGGTGAGGTTGACGTAACGCTTTTTGCCGGTCTCACCGGCGACTTCAGCGACACGCATATCAATGAGCAGTACATGCAGGAGCGGTCCAACCTCGGCCGCCGGATCGCCCATGGAGCGCTGATCGTCGGTTACATGTCTACTGTCTCGACGATCAGCATCCAGCACATCATCCACAAGCCCGACCTGATCGATTTTCCGGTTTCGGCCGGATACGACAGGATCCGGTTCCTGCGCCCGACCTTCTTCGGCGACACCGTCACCGTGAGCTACGAGATCACGGAAGTCGATCACGAAGCCGGCAAGAGCTTCGCGAAGATGGAGGCAGTCAACCAGAAGGGCGAACTGCTGGCTGTCGGCGTGCACATCATGCGATGGGCACGCAAGCTCAAGGAGGCATGATGCCCGGCGTGCCGCTGCTCGGGTCCGGCCTGCTGGCGATCTGGAACGGTATCGAACCGGGCTTCGACGCCGATTTTCTCCGCTGGCATGTCGGCGAGCACATCCCCGAGCGACTGGCCGTGCCAGGCTTCCAGCGGGCGCGGCGGTATCGTGCCGTCGAGGCGACGCCGGCCTACTTCAACTTCTATGAGGTCACCCATCCGGACGTGTTCGACTCGCCCGCCTATCTGGAACGGCTCAACAACCCGTCCGACCGGACACGCCTCGTTGTCCCGCACTTCACCGACACCATCCGCATCCCCTGCCGTGTGGTGTCCAGTCGGGGTGCCGGCATCGGCGGCTTCGTGGCGACGATCCGCAGCGATGGTGAGCCCGATGCATTGCCGGTCCTGATGGAGGCGCTGGCTTCATCGCCGGATGTGACCGGTGTGCATCTGCTCGCACGCCATTCAAGGCCGTCGGTCGCAACGGCCGAATCCGCCATGCGGGCGGGTCCGGACGGTACCGCGCGGGCCGTATTGCTTGTCGAGGGGGTGTCGCCCGAGCTGCTGATGGCGGCCGTCCTTGCGCACGCCTCGGACGCTGCGTTCCACCGCGCGTGCGGTGCGGTTGCGACGGCGCGTGGGCTGTATCAGCTCGATTTCGTGATGACCCGCCCGGGCGTGGACGGACCGGAGGAGACGACATGAAGCTGGTCAGATACGGACAGCCGGGCGCCGAAAGACCCGGGATCATCGACACCGACGGGACGCTGCGTGACCTGAGCGGTCACGTCGCGGACATCACTGGCGCGGCCTTTGAGGCCGGCCTTCTCGATACCCTTAGGGGCATCGGGTCTGCGAGTCTGCCGGCAGTTGCGGGCGCCCCACGGCTCGGCCCCTGTGTCGGCGACGTCAGGACATTCTGGGCGATCGGCCTTAACTACACCGATCATGCCGAGGAAACCGGTGCGCCGATCCCGAAGGAGCCAATCCTGTTCAATAAGGCCCGCAGCTGCATCGTCGGTCCGAACGACACGGTCGTCCTGCCCCCTGGATCGCGCGAGACAGACTGGGAGGTCGAACTGGCCTTGCTGATCGGCAGGAGCTGCTACCGGATCGACCGTACCGAGGCTGCCGCGGTCATCGCCGGCTACTTCATCTGCAACGACATTTCCGAGCGCGATTTCCAGCTTAAGCGCGAAGGACTGTGGACGAAGGGCAAGTGTTGCCCAACCTTTGGCCCGATCGGGCCGTGGCTGGTGACGCCGGACGAATTCGGCGATCCGCAGGACAAGCACCTGTGGCTCGACCTCAACGGCGAGCGGATGCAGACGGGGCACACCGCGCGCATGATCTTCCCGGTCACCGAAATCGTCTCCTATCTCAGCCATTTCGTGAGGCTCGAGGCAGGCGACATCATCACCACAGGTACCCCACCGGGCGTTGGCCTGGGCATGAAGCCGAACCGGTTCCTGCGTCCGGGCGACGAGATGCGGCTCGGCATCGACGGTCTCGGCGAGCAGCGGCAGTCGGTCGTCGCCTATCACGGCTGAGCTCGGATCGTCCTGTCCGGTTGACATCGTGGCGCATGGCGGCGTCGACTTGGCCGGTGCCGTCAGCCGGAGGTGGGTCGATGAAGGAGCGGGCGAAGCGCGAAAGGAGCCGCGTCGGACTGAGAGAGGTCGCCGCGATCGCCGGTGTTTCCACGGCGACAGTCTCGCGCGTCATCAACCGCCCGGAAAGCGTTTCCGACGATCTGCGCAGACGCGTGACAATGGTCATCGACCAACTCGGCTGGGTGCCGAATGCGGCGGCACGCGCCTTGTCCTCGCAGCGAACCGGGGCGATCGGTGCAATCTTCCCCGCTCTCGCGCTCGGCGACTTTGCCCGCGCGATCGACGCCATGCAGGATGCCTTGGCCGAGCGCAATTTCCTTCTGCTGCTCGCACGCTCCCGGTATGACGCCGATCTCGAATACCGGCTCGTACGCAAGCTGGCCGAGCGCGGCGTCGATGGGCTGATCCTTGTCGGCAGCACCCGTTCCCACGATTACGAGGATTTCCTGAGCAAGCTGGAAATTCCCTATGTCAATTCCTTCGTCTATCACGAGGGCAGCGAGGTGCCGTGCGTCGGTCCCGACAACCGGGCCGCAATGGCCGAGATGGCCGATTACCTCGTGTCGCTCGGCCACCGTCGATTCGGGATGATTGCTCAGACCACGCGCAACAACGACCGGGCCGCCGCACGCCGCGACGGCGTTCAGGAAGCTCTCGCGCGCTATGGCATCGCCATCCCGCCATCGGCCATGCGGGAGGGAGAGTGGAGCATCGGCGAGGGCCGGCGTCTGTTCCGGCAGATCCTCGACTCTCCGTTGCGTCCCACGGCTGTGATCTGCGGCAACTCGCTGCTTGCCATTGGCGCGGTGCTCGAGGCCACCGCGCTCGGCATCCGGATTCCCGACGAGATGTCCATCGTCGGATATGACGACATTGAACCGATGTCCGAGCTGCCGGTTCCGATCACGACCGTGCGGGTCGCTTCCGACGAGGTCGGCCGGGTTGCCGCCAACACCATCGTTGACATGGTGGAAGGCGTCCCCGGAGTGGTCAGCCGCCGCATCCCGAGCGAGATCGTCGTGCGCGCCTCGTCGGGGCCAGCACCGTCCGAACAGCCCCTGTCATCCGCCGCCAGAACGGGTGCGCTGACTTGACTTGCACGCCTGCGCACGGCAGTATGTAAGCGTTTACATATTGCCATGCTTCAGGCAACGGGAGGAAAATACCGTGGTGCGGATAGGATCTTTCATCAGAGCGGTCTCGCTTTGCGCCGTCACAATCGGCTTTGGCAGCCAAGCGGTTACAGCAGAGGAGGCATGGCCATCGAAGCCGATCCAGATCGTTGTTCCCTGGGCCGCCGGTGGTGCGACTGACTCCGTCATGAGGATCCTTGCCGGAGAGGTTTCGGACGCCCTGGGGGTTCCGGTGTCCGTGGTCAACCAGACCGGTGCCCGGGGCACCGTCGGCACCAATGCGGTCATCAATGCCCCCCCATGACGGCTATACCTGGGCTTCGGGGGGCGTTCAGGATCTTGGCACCTACCAGGTCCAGGGCCTGCTCGACACGAAGCTGGACGATTGGCACCTGTTCCTCATCGTTCGCAACGCACCGGTGCTGTCGGTGAATCTCGACACGCCATTCAGGTCACCCCAGGACGTGGCCGCCTTCATGAACGAGAAGCCCGGCGAACTGACCGTCGGGACGTCCGGTATTCCTTCGACGGCCTATTCTGCGATGCAGGCGTTTCAGGCCCATGTCGGCGGCGATTTCCGCGCCGTGGCTTATGACGGCGATGCTCCGACGATGGTTGCCGTCGTCTCGGGCGAGGTGATGGCGACGACTCAGTCCGGCCCGGGACAGGCTGCGATGATCGCCGGCGGTCGGGTCCGTCCTCTGGCCGTGCTCGGGGATTCGCCATTGACGATCGAGGGTGCCGAGACGATCCCTGCCGTCACCGACTTCTATCCTGAATTCAAAGCGCCGGGTGTCACGATCCTCGTCGGCGTATTCCTGCCGAGCGATGTGCCGCAGGCGGTCGTGGACCGGCTCGGCGAGATCTGGGAGAATGAGATCGCCAACTCCGCCGCGCTGAAGGCCTATGCGGCGAAAAACGGCTCGATCTTCAGCCCGATCTGGGGAGAGGAGGCAATGGCGCTGGGGCGTGCCGCCGTCGCGGAGACGGCATGGCGGATGTTCGATTCCGGTGCCGCTGCGGTCTCGCCGGACACGGTCGGCATTCCGCGCCCCTAGCTCCTCGCGGTATTTCCCGGCGCCGCGAACGAACGCAGCCGCAACACGTCGGGCCCGACCGGTCCGACGCAGCTTCACCCGCAACGAGAGACGTCCCATTCGCGAAAAGACCTCGATCCGCGGCGATCTGCTGATGGGCCTGTTCTGGATCGCCTTCGGAGCCATCATCGTCGTTCATTCGACGCGGATGCCGATCCCTCACCACCTCGGCGCAACCGCCTTGACCGGACCCGGGCTGGTGCCCACGCTCCTTGGCGGTGCGCTCATCGTCCTGGGTGCCGTCCTGACCCTGCGTGCTGCGAGAGGCCATACGGTCCTCTCGCCGGAAGAGGCGGTGGAAGACCCGAACCAGCTGTCTGCACGTGGTCCGCTGCTGGCACTGGCACTGATGGTCGTCTATGCCGCGGCCCTGATGCTCCGGCAGCCCTTCGTGCCCTGGACGATCGGCTTCATCGCCCTGTTCGTCGTCACGTTCAACTGGTCAGCGGCCGCAACCGCGCCACAGAAGGGGCGACTGATCGCAGGCGCCTTGCTGCTGGGCCTCTGCACGGCGCTGGCGGTGCGCTTCGTCTTCGAGGACCTCTTCTACATCCGTCTGCCATAGAGGACGGGAGCCGTGCTGGACTTCCTGCCACACCTCACCGCGGCGTTCGCCAAGCTGCTCGATCTGCAATCGCTGTCATTGGCTGCTGCCGCCTGCTTCGGTGGTCTCATCATCGGTGCGCTGCCGGGCCTGACCGCGACGATGGGGCTGGCGCTCCTGACAACGCTGACCCTGCACATGGACTCCAGCGATGCAATCCTCGTATTGGTCTGCACCTATGTCCTGGCGATCTACGGCGGCAGCCGCAGCGCCATACTCCTGAACATCCCCGGCACACCCTCGTCGGCGGCGACCGCCCTCGACGGCTTTCCCCTCGCCCGCGCCGGACGTGCGGGCGAGGCGATGGGCATGGCGACGGTCGGCTCTGCACTGGGCACGTTGCTCGGCATCGTCCTGCTGGCTGCGATAACGCCGCCTCTCGGCGAGTTTGCGCTCTCCTTCGGAGCCTATGAGTTCTTCTGGCTCGCCTTGGCCGGAGTCATGCTTTCGGGCGGCCTGTCGGGCAATGATCCGATCAAGGGCTGGATCGCAGGCGTGCTGGGGCTGCTGGTCGCGATGATCGGCCAGGACCCGTCCTATGGCTATGCGCGCTTCACCTTCGGTCAGCCGGAAATGACGGGCGGGATCGCCCTGCTGCCGGCGATGGTCGGTGTCTTCGGATTCGCCGAGGTGCTTTACGTCATGCGTCGCCGTGCCAATGCATCGATCTCGGATGCCTCCGATCGGGTGCTGCCGCGTCTGACCGAGATCATACGGATGCGGTGGATCATCGTGCGTTCCGGCATTCTCGGAACCATCACCGGCCTGTTGCCGGGCGTCGGAGAGGACGTCGGCGCCTGGACCTCCTATGCCCTGGCGAAGCGGACCAGCAAGACGCCGGAACAGTTCGGCAAGGGATCCGTCGAGGGGTTGACGGCGGCCGAGACCGGTAACAATGCCGCAGTTCCGGGCGCGCTCATTCCGGTCCTGACTCTCGGCATTCCCGGTTCGGGCGTGGCGGCGGTGCTGATGGCGGCGTTGATCATCCATGGCGCCCAGCCCGGTCCGCTGCTGATGACGACCAATCCGCAGCTGGTCTACGACATCGTCGCGATGCTGATCGTGGCGACGGCCGGCGTGCTGATCCTCGGCCTCGGCCTGACCCGGGTCATGATCCTCGTTCTGAAGGTGCGTGATACCTGGCTGATGCCGGTCATCGCCGTGCTCTGCCTCGTCGGGCCCTTCGCCATCCAGTCGCGGTTCTTCGACATCGGGGTCGTGGTCTTCTTCGGGATCGCCGGCTTTGTCCTGCGCATGTTCAACTACCCGATGGCGCCCCTGGTTCTCGGGATCGTGCTCGGGCCTATCCTCGACCACAACCTGCGGCGCGCCTTCACGCTTGCCAACGGCGATTACTCGAACTTCTTCACGCGCCCGATCTCGGCGGTTCTGTTCACGCTGGTGATGGTCATGGTCCTTGCCCAGATTCCGCCGGTTCGGCGCGCGGCCGGCCGCCTTCTCAGGGGCCGCTTCACGCAGCAGGATCAACGGTCGTGATCTCGGGGACGACCGCGTTCGTGGCGATGCTCGGCCATCCCGTACACCAGGTGCGCACCCCCGCCGCCTTCAACGCCTGGGCGCAGCAACGGAACGTCGATGCGGTCATGATCGCCATCGACGTCGCGCCGGCATCGCTGGCGACGACGCTCACCGCGCTGCGCGGCTGGCAGAATTGTCTGGGTGCGGTCGTCACCTATCCCCACAAGCAGGCGGTCGTTGCGGAGCTGGACAGCCTGACCGATGCGGTGCGCATCGTCGGTGCGGCCAATGTGATCCGGCGTATGGCCGACGGCCATCTGCATGGGGGGATGACCGATGGGCTCGGGATGGTGACAGCCCTCCGCAACAACGGCTTCGATCCGACGGGCCGGGCGGTTCGGCTGATCGGCGCGGGAGGCGCAGGCTCCGCGATCGCGCTGGCGCTTCTCGATGCAGGTGTCGCGCGGCTCGTCGTCGACGACATTGATGCCGACCGCCGGTCGCAACTCCTCGCACGGCTGCATGCGGCCCGTCCCGAGGCCGTCGTCGCGGGGGCGGCCGACAAGGATTTCGCCCCGGCGCTCGTCGTCAATGCGACCCCGGTCGGCATGAACGGAGACCCGGCCTACCCCATTCCGCTCGACGCTCTGCCGCCCTCCTGCCTCGTTGCCGACATCGTGCCAACCCCGGCGGTCACCGACTGGCTCGCAGCGGCCCGCCAGCGCGGCCACCCCATTCAGACCGGTCCCGAGATGATTGCAGGCCAATTGCCGGCGCTGATCACCCATCTGCTGCCGGATGCGGCCGACGACGTCGCCTGCCGAGGGTGATCCCGTTCGGATCAGCTTGCGTTGTGGCCGTAACCGATCGACGGATGGACGTGCCGGACATGGCGCAGCCTGACGCTCGCGCTTGCTTGACTCGGCATCCGGCGCCTTCTTATATCCGGCGCGGCCGGCAGAGGCTCGGGAGGCGAGGCCCGATCCGGGCGCGAACGTGAGGTGGTTGCGGGCGCGATCGCTCGCACTGCCTGAGGAAGCGAGGTCGCAAGCCGCCACGTCGTTGGCGCGGCGGCCGGCAATGACATCCGGAGACCCAAGCCAGACCATGCCTCGGCTTCCGAACCCAGATTTCTGGCGGGATCGGCGTGTGCTGTTGACCGGCCATACCGGCTTCAAGGGCAGCTGGGCGGCGCTGTGGCTGGAGCAGCTCGGGGCCGAGGTGACCGGCCTCGCCCTCGAGCCGGACTCCGACCCAAGCCTGTACACGCTTGCCCGCGTGGAAGGCGGTCTCCGCTCGCTGATCGTCGACATGCGCGACCGTCATGGCGTGGAGGCGGCGGTGCGCGCGGCGCGGCCGCAGATCGTACTGCATCTGGCGGCGCAAGCCCTTGTGCGCCGCAGCATCCGCGAGCCGGTCGAGACGATCGCCACCAACGTGATGGGAACGACCCATCTGCTCGACGCATTGCGCCGGCAGACGGGCCTCGAGGCCGTGCTGGTCGTCACCTCCGACAAGGTCTACGCCAATGCGGAGCGCGGTCTTCCGTTCGCTGAAACCGATGCGCTCGGCGGCAAGGACCCCTACTCCGCTTCGAAGGCGGCGGTCGAACTGGTGACCGCGGCCTTCGCGACCAGCTATTTCGATGCGCTCGACATCCCGCTGGCGACTGGCCGTGCCGGAAATGTCGTCGGCGGCGGCGATTTCTCCGAGAACCGCATCGTGCCCGACCTGGTCAGGGCGGCGCTCACAGGCGAGACGCTGGTGCTGCGGCATCCGGAGGCGGTGCGTCCCTGGCAGCATGTGCTCGATTGCGTGGCCGGCTATTTCATCTATGCCGAGGCACTCGCCAACCGCGAAGGCGTGCCGCAGACGCTCAATTTCGGGCCCGAGCCGTCTGAACCGGTGACTGTGGCCGAATTCGCCGACGCGTTGCAGGCCGCCCTCGGCGTGGCGGGCGGCTGGCGCCACGAGCCTGTCGAGGGATCTGTCGAGGCCAGACACCTGACGCTCGCGTCCGACACGGCACGCCGTCTGCTCGACTGGCGCGACCGGCTGCCGGGCCGCGCCTGCGTCAACGCGGTCGCCGACTGGTACCGGTCGTGGATGCAGGGCAAGGACATGCGCGAGGCCACCCTTGCGCAGCTCGCCGCCTACCAGTCGGGCCGCTGACGCGGGCATACCGGCGATTGCCGCCCTCACCTGCGGACAGTCCTCCGGGACAGGTCTGTCCCGGGAACGTGCCTGACACACCCGCCTCGAACAGGTTCCGACGCCGCTGGCGCCAGCGCCAGGAAGGTGGCGGCGATGGTGAAGTGGATCAGCACGCCGGTGCCATCTGCGATCGAGGCGATCAGCGGCGCGCTCGCTGCGGCCGGATCGAGCTTCGGCCGCGACAGCAGGAACGGCAATCTGGAGGCCCTCCGACACGTCGCGCCATTCGGGGCGCCCCGTACACGGCGCGATGAGGACCGCGTCCGGCCATCAGCCCTGCGGAGGGCCGATGCGCCATCCGAATTCGATGGCCGCCTCGCTGACCCAGTCCCACAGCGAACCGGCGAAGCTCGACGCCACGTAGACGTCGAACGTCGACGGATCGAGTCGGAGCACCGTGACGCCCATGTGGTGGATGCCACTCTGGGCGACCGACATCGGCACGAAGGCCGATGGGGCGATGTCGAAGGACAGCCCCTTCTGGAGGAGTGGTTCGGCAGATGGTCCTGCCAGGCGAAGGCCGACCCGGGCATGCGTGATGTCGGTCACCGCGCCTTCGTCGGCCGGGATTGCCGTCCGGAGCCGCTCCGCCAGTCCGTTGTCCTGCGCGATGGCGAGCCAGCGGCCAGGCGCGAGCGACCCGAACAGCCGCCCCGGCGCAGCCGCCAACCGCCCTGACGGCGGCAGCTCCGCCAGTCCGGCTGCCGCCGCGAGCGTCGGAATCGACCGATGCCAGGTAGCGATCTCCACGATGGCGCCGGGACGCCGTTCGCTCAGCGTCACCCCAATCGCGCCGGCGGCGGGCGAGTCCCGGCCGGGCCGCATCAGTGCCGCAAGGGGAAACCATTCCTCAGCCATGCATCCGGCTCCCGTCCGGGTCATAGAAGTGCGGGTCGCGGATCTCGACGGTGCCGTGCGTGCCGCGCACGGGATCGGCCGCATATGCGGTCTGGCCATGCAGGGCGGGCCCGTTCTCGACGAGTGCCAGCGCGATGTTGCGGCCGAGCGCGGGGCTGTAGGTCGTCGAGGTGACATGACCGATGCTGGGCCCCGGGCGCCGGGGATCGGCACTTCTCACGATGTGCGCCCCGATACGGATGGGTCTGCCGTCGCGCGAGACGAGCCCGACCAGCCTGAGGCGGTTCGGGTCGACGAGGGCCGGCCGGCCGGCCATCGCGCTGCCGATGAACGGCTTCTTCCTCGACAGCAGTCCGGCCAGGCCGAGGTCGGCCGCCGTCGTGCGCCCGTCCAGTTCGGCCCCGGCGACATGGCCCTTCTCGATGCGCAGCGTGCCGAGTGCCTCGAGCCCGTAGGGGGCGATCCCGAATTCCTGACCTGCCCCGATCAGGGCCTCCCAGACAGAGGTGCCGAAGCGCCAGGGAACGTAAACCTCGTAGGCGCGCTCGCCGGAGAAGGACAGACGGGCGACGATCGCCGGAACTCCGGCGACGGTGCCGGTCCGCACGCCGAGATGCGGCAGGCCCTCGTCGGAGACGTCAAAACCGTCGGACAGCTTCGCCAGGGTGGCGCGGGACTGCGGGCCGGCGACAGCGATTCCGGCCCAGGCATCGGTGACCGACGATACGGCGACGCGCAGCTCCAGCCAATCCGTTGCCAGCAGGAACTCGAGCCGCTGCAGCACCGCAGCCGCATTGGCTGTGGTCGTCGTCATCAGGAAATGCGTTTCAGAGAGCCGCCAGCTCGTGCCGTCGTCGAACAGGATGCCATCGTCGCGCAGCATCAGCCCGTAACGAGCCTTGCCGACGGGAAGCGTCGAGAACAGATTGGTGTAGACCCGATCCAGGAATTCGGCGGCATCCGGACCCTGGACGTCGATCTTGCCGAGCGTGGAGACATCGCAGATGCCGACGCGCTCGCGCACGGTGCGTGCCTCGCGAATGTAGGCGTCGCGCAGATTCTCGCCCGCCCGGTAGTAGACCCGGGGGCGCAACCACGCCCCGGCCGGCATCATCTCCGCTCCGTTCGCCAGATGCCAGGCGTGCATCGGCGTATGACGGACGGGTCGGACGTGGCGACCGGTCTCGGCACCGGCGATGGCGCCGAGCGTCACCGGCGCATAGGGGGCGCGGAAGGTGGTCGTTCCCACCTCGGCGACGGTCTGGCCGCGGAGTTCGGCCATCAGCGACAGCCCGGCGACGTTGGAGGTCTTGCCCTGGTCGATCGCCATGCCGAGCGTGGTATAGCGCTTCAGGTGCTCGACCGAGCGGAAGCCCTCACGATGGGCGAGCACGACGTCCGCAACGGTGACGTCGTGCTGCTGGTCGACGAAGATCTTCGCCTTCTCGCCGCGCGGGCTCGGTGTCGAAATGAGCCGCAGGGGGGGCGAAGGCTCCGCCTGCGTCGCGGCCCGAGGTGCTTCTGTCCGCGACGCGGCGAAGCCGGCCGCGACGGCTGCTGCGCGGCCGGCGGCATCGCCACCTTGAAGCGCGGCCGCAATACCGAAATCCCCCGCACAGGCCCCTGCGGCCCGCCAGCGTTCGCGCGGCGTGCCGGGCAGGAAGATGCCCCTACCCGCGTCGTAGACCGGGCGGGAGCCCGCCTGACTCGCCAGATGCACGGCGGGCATCCAGCCCGATGACGTGGCACAGACATCCGCCTCGATGCGTTCGACACGACCGTCCGCGCCCGCAACATCAACCGACCGCACGGACTTGCCACCATGCACGCGCACCACGGACGCGCCCGGCCGAACGGCGATTCCGGTGTCGCGGCAGGCATCGGCGAGGGCTGAGGGCGGTTCGGGCCGGGGATCGACGATCGCCGCGACGTTGACGCCCGATGCGGCGGCAGCCAGCGCCGTCTGCCAGACACCGTCATGTCCGCCGAAGAACACGACGTGACGGCCGGCGGCGACGCCGTAAGCCAGGGCATAGCGCGCCACGGCGCCGGCGAGCATGACACCCGGAAGGTCGTTGCCATCGACGAGCACGGGCTGCTCGATGGCGCCGGTCGCAAGCACGACCTCCGTGGCGTGGATGGACCAATGACGGTGGCGGGGCAGATGCGCGGGCTTCTCGGCGAGGTGATCCGTCACCCGTTCCAGGGCCGCGAGCTGGTTGTGGTCGTAATAGCCCCAGACCGTCGTCCGCGGCATGACCCGGACATTCGGGAACGCCGAAAGCGCTCGAACCGTCGCCCGAGCCCAGTCGGCCGGTGCATTGCCGTTGACCGGCGTCGTCTCGGCCAACAGCCAGCCGCCGGGTTCGGCGCCCTCGTCGGCAAGGACGACGCGCGCGCCGGTGCGCGCGGCAGCGAGCGCGGCAGCGAGGCCTGCCGCCCCTCCACCGACCACCAGCACGTCGCAGAACAGGTTGGCGCGCTCGTAGCGATCGGGATCGGCAAGCCCGCTCGCCCGGCCCATGCCGGCGGCACGGCGGATGAAGCGCTCGTAGACGTGCCAAGCGCCGCGGGTCGGCCCCATGAAGGTCTTGTAGTAGAATCCGGCTCCGATCAGCGGCGCTATGAGGCCATTCACCGCCATCAGATCGAAGTCGAGGCTGGGCCAGCGGTTCTGACTGGTGGCGACGAGGCCGTCATGCAGTTCGGCAACGGTTGCCCGCACGTTCGGGTCCGCCCGAGCGCCGGTGCCAATGGTCACCAGTGCATTGGGTTCCTCGGCGCCGGCCGTGACGATGCCGCGCGGACGGTGGTACTTGAAGCTGCGGGCGACGATGCGGATCCCTGAAGCGAGAAGCGCCGATGCGAGCGTATCGCCCGCAAAGCCGCGCAGCGCCCGGCCGTCAAAGCTGAAGCGGATCGGACGATTGCGGTCGATGGCGGTGCCGCCGGTTGCGAGACGGTAACCGCTCATGCTGGCTCCCTGCCAGCGAACCGGCCGACGAGCGCGACCGGACCGATCCTGTGGGTCGCGGTATCGCGTTCGACCTTCAGCCACGATCGACAGCCAAGGACATGCTGCCAGAACTCCGAGTGCGCGCCACGCGGATTGGCACGGTCGTATACGGCGCTGGTCCAGGCCTCGACGGGAGCGTCGAGCGCCGGGCGCACCACCGTTGCGTCGCCGCCATAGGCGAACTCCGCGACGCTACGTTCTCCGCAGACGGGACAGACGATGCGCATGGGAGGCTCTCAGTGATGCCAGGGCACGGGACCGGCACCGCGCTCGTCGATGACTGCACCCGCGTGGAACCGGTCGAGTGTGAAGGCTGCGTTGAGCGGGTGCGGCTCGTCCTTTGCGATCGTCCAGGCGAAGCACCAGCCGGAGCCGGGCGTCGCCTTGAAGCCGCCGTAGCACCAGCCGGCATTGAGATAGAGACCGGGCAGCGGGCCCTTGGTAATGATCGGACTGCCGTCCATGGACATGTCCATGATGCCTCCCCAGCTTCTCAGCAGCCGCAGGCGGCCGTACGAGGGAAACATGGTCAGCAACAGACTGGCGACATCCTCGACCACCGGCAGGTTGCCGCGCTGGGCCCACGAGTTATAGCCGTCAATGTCGCCGCCGAATACGAGCCCGCCCTTGTCGGACTGGGAAACGTAGAGATGGCCAGCGCCGAAGGTCACGACGGTATCGAGTATCGGCTTCAGCGGTTCGGAAACGAAGGCCTGCAGCACGTGGCTTTCGATCGGCAGCCGGTCGATTCCGGCACGGCGGATAACCTCGCTGGTCGAACCTGCGACAGCGATGCCGACCTTGGCCGCACGAACTGTGCCGCGGGTCGTCTCGACGCCGACGATCCGGCCGCCGGAATCGCGCAGGAAGCCCGTGACCTCGCAGTTCTCGACGATGTCGACACCCCGTCGGTCGGCTGCGCGCGCGAAGCCCCAGGCGACCGCGTCGTGACGCGCCGTGCCGCCGCGCCGTTGCAACAGCCCGCCGAGCACCGGAAAGCGCGCATCGGGTGACACGTCGAGACCGGGCACGAAGGCCGCCACATCGTTCCTGTCGAGCAGTTCACAATCGATCCCCTCAAGGCGCATCGCATTGCCGCGCCGGGCGTAGGCGTCGAGCTGCGCGGGCGAATGGGCGAGGTTGAGGACACCGCGCTGCGAGAACATGACATTGTAGTTGAGCTCGGCCGACAGGCCTTCCCAGAGCTTGAGCGACCATTCGTAGAAGCGGGAGTTCGCCGGCAGAAGGTAGTTCGAGCGAACGATCGTCGTGTTGCGGCCGACATTGCCCCCACCGATCCAGCCCTTCTCGAGCACGGCGACATCGCGGATGCCGTGCTCCTTGGCCAGATAGTAGGCGGTGGCGAGGCCGTGACCTCCGCCGCCAACGATGATGACATCATAGGACGGCTTCGGCTCGGCGGCGCGCCATGCCGGCCTCCAGGCGCGGTTGCCGGTGAAGGCATTGCGCACCAGCGAGAAGAGGGAATACTCGGCCAATGTCGCCCCGATGCTGCGCGCCAAGCGCGGTGTGCGTTGAGACTGCGGCAAAGTCTGGCAGACCGGCAGCGGACTGTCCTGCGGATTTCCGACAGGCAGCAACTGCCGGCGCGACGTCGATCCGCTTGATCGCCGCTGCGGGACGAACTATCCGAATGAGACGTCGGGAACACGGGCGTCGGTCATCGTGGCGAACGAGCCTCCGCGCATATTCGCATTCGGGATGGTCGAGCGCTGCTCCCTGATGAGTCAGGTCGCCGCGATCGACACCTTGCGCATCGCCAATCGGCTGCTTGGCCGGGAAGCCTACCGCTGGCGCATTCTGGCGCTGAACGGCGGGCCGGTCACCGCCAGCAACGGCATCACCATCGAGACCGAAGGCGGCTTCGACCTGGCATGCGAGGCGGGGATCTTCTTCATCTGCGCCGGCCTCGTCCCACTGCCCTCGCCGCTCGGCGCCTATCACGCGGCGCTGCAACGTGTCGCAAGGGCTGGCGTCGCCCTCGGCGGGCTGTCGACCGGCACCTTCCTGCTGGCGAGCGCGGGCCTGCTGGACGGCTACCGCTGCACAGTTCACTGGGAAAACCGTCCCGCCTTCATGGAGATGTTTCCGGGGATAGATTGCACGGCGAAGGTGTACGAGATCGACCGTGACCGCTACACCACGTCGGGTGGTGCGGCCTCGGTCGACCTGATGCTGCAGATCGTAGGCGCCGATCACGGCTTCGAACTTGCCGCCGCGATCGCCAATCAGCTTCAGCATGACCGCATCCGCCCCGCCGGCGAGGAACAGCGGTTCGGCGCGCAAACCTTTCTCAATCCACTGCCCGGCAATCTCAGGCGGGCGATCGAGGTTATGTCGGCGCATGTCGAGGCGCCGATCGCCACCGCCACCATCGCCTACCGGATTGGCGTATCGGCGCGCCAGCTTGAACGGCTGTTCCAGCGGTATCTGAAGGTCAGTCCGGCACGCTACTACATGCGGCTGCGGCTCGAGCGGGCGCGTGACCTGCTGCTCCACACCAACGTTCCCGTGCTCGACGTGGCGGTGGCGACCGGCTTCACGTCGAGCTCCTACTTCTCGCAGTGCTATCGCCAGGCCTTCGACCAGACGCCCTCGGAGACGCGTCGCATCGCGGTGATGGCCGGCGAGCGCGCCCAGGTCCGGCGCATCGTCACCCGGACAAGAGCGTCCTGAGCGCGGCCGCGACGACATTCGTTGCGGCCGCGAGGTCCGACAGCCGCAGGTGCTCGTCGGCTGCGTGAGCATTGGCTTCGATGATCGAACGCGGGCCGGCGCCATACAGCACCGTCGGGATGCCGGCATCGGCATAGTGGCGCGCGTCGGTATAGAGCGGCACGCCGGTCGGATTGATCTCGATCCCCAGAATCCGCGCCGCCGGTCCGCGGATCGCCTCGACGAGGCGTGCCGAGCCCGGCAGCGGCCGCAGCGGCTCGGCCAGCATGATCCGCCGGCATTCCGCCGAAGCGCCGGGATGACGCGCGGCGGTGGCTTCGATCAATCCGACGAGATCGCGCTCCACTGCCTCGCCATCCTCTTCCGGGATGAGGCGGCGGTCGATCCTGAGCCGCACCCGGTCCGGCACAACGTTGGTGTTGATGCCGCCCGAGATCAGACCGACCGTCAGTTTGGGCGAGCCGATCCCGGCAATCCCGCTCGTTCGCGCGGCGAGGCGGCGACGCTCCTCGTAAAGCGCGGCAAGCACACCGGTCGCCGCCTCGAGTGCATCGACGCCGGTCTCCGGCATTGCCGCATGCGCCTGCCGTCCGCGGATCGTCGCTTCCAGATGAAGACAGCCGTTGTGGGCCGTGACGACCGCATAGGAGAAGCCGGCGGAAATCGCCAGATCCGGATGCGTCAGGCCCTCGTCGAGCAGCCATTTCGGTCCGAGGAAGCCGCCGGCTTCCTCATCGTAGGTGAGATGCAGTTCGACCGTGCCGTTCAGGCCGGCCGGGTCGGCCTCCAGCGCCTTGAGCGCGAAGACATAGGTGGCGAAGTCGGATTTGGAGACGGCGACGCCGCGGCCGAACATCGCCCCGTTGCGGATCTCGCCGCCATAGGGATCGCACGTCCACCCCTCCCCCGGTGGCACCACGTCGCCGTGAGCGTTGAGGGCGACGACGGGGCCGGCCCTGCCGAAACTGCGCCGCACGACGAGATTGGTGACACTGACCATCCCGTGGCGGGCCACCAGATCGGCCGGGACGCGGTGACGCTCGACGGAAAATCCCAATGCCTCGATGAGGTCGGCCGCCCGTTCGGCATGCGGCCCACAATCTCCCGGCGGATTGTCGCTCGGCATGCGGACAAGTTCGCGCAGGAAACCAATCTCGGCATCCAGGTCAGCGGCGGTCGGGTCGTTCATTCCGTGTTTCCTCGGCTGGTGCCGGTTGCCGGCCTCGCTCATTCCCCGACCCGATCCTCGAGCCGGAACCGCATGATGCGGCAGACCTGCTCGATGGCGGTGGCGAATTCGGCATCGGGGTCGTTGTCGATGCGCCTCTCGAACGCGGCGAGGATGTCATGCTTCGTCGCGCCGCGCACGGCGAGGATGAAGGGAAAGCCGAAGCGCTCGCGATAGCGGGCATTCAGATCGGTGAACCGGTCGAATTCTGCGGCCGTCAGCGAATCGAGGCCCGCTCCGGCCTGTTCGCTGCGCGAGTCCGCGCCGATGTCGCCAGCGATCGCAGCGCGGCCGGCAAGGTCGGGATGCGCGTTGAGGAGGTCGAGCTGCGTTTCGCGGTCGGCGACGCGTACTGCCTGCTCGAAGGCGGCGACCATGTCGTCGCGGTCTGCGTACGGGCGGCGGCGCTCGGCGATTGTGGCGACCCAGTCCGAGTGTTCGGCAATGCCGCCGAACGCAGCCACGAAGGCTTCTCCCGGCATCGTGTTCACCTCGCTGATGGGGAGCCTGCGCATGGCGCTCACCTGTTGGCCGCAATCCAGGCACCGAGGGCCGCCCGTTCCTCGGCGGTCATGCCCGTCTCGTTGCCGAGCGGCATCGCCTCGGCACGTACCGCCTGCGCCACGACGCGATCGGCATAACGGCGCAACTCGGCCAGGGTCTCGAGCCTGATGTCGGCCGGCGGCGCCTCGAAACCCTCGTGGGTCGGGCGAGCGGCATGGCACATCACGCAATGCGCATCGAGGATCGCCAGCACGCGGTCGTCGGCAGGAACCGGTCGGGCATCCGCATGGCGCTCCTGCGGGCGGGTCAGGTAGATCGCGCCGACCAGCGCCACCGCGGCCACCAGCAGTGTCCAGGAATAGGTGGCGAAGGCATCGCCCGCATCGGCCCGGTTGATGAAGTGGCGGACCATCGCGCCCATGACCAGGATCAGACCGACGACGAGCCACGTCTGCGGATGCGAATGCAGCATCGGGTAATGGCCGCTGACCATCATCAGCAGCACCGGCAGCGTCAGGTAGTTGTTGTGGGTCGAGCGCTGCTTGCCGATGAAGCCGAGCCGCGGGTCCGGCCGTTCGCCGGCAATCAGTGCCGCCGTCATCTTGCGCTGGTTGGGAATGATGACCATGAACACGTTGGCGGCCATCATCGTGCCGACAAAGGCGCCGACATGGATAAGCGCGCCGCGTCCGGAGAAGACGTGGCTGAACAGCCAGGCGGCGGCCAGGATCAACGCGAATACCGCGACCGCCAGCAATGCCGGCCGCCGCCCGACCGGCGAGCGACACAGCCCGTCATAGGCGAGCCATCCGGCGGCGAGACTGGCCAAAGAAATGCCGACGGCCTGCCAAGGCGTCAGCGACAGGACGGACGGATCGATCAGGTATGAGGAGGCGTTGACATAGTACTGGATGACGAGCAGCGCAAAGCCGGTCAGCCAGGTCAGATAGGCTTCCCAGACGAACCAGTGGAGGTCCTCGGGAAGGCGGTCGGGCGCGACCGTGTACTTCTCGACATGATAGAAGCCACCGCCGTGCACGAGCCAGGATGTGCCGTAGACACCCGGGTTCATCCGCTCGCGCTGTCTCAGGCTGAGATCGAGCCAGATGAAATAGAACGAGGCGCCGATCCAGCCGACGCCGAGGACGAAGTGGCTCCATCTGAGCAGCAGATTGAGCCAGTCGAGCAGGAACGCCTGCATGGGACGGTCCGGAGGGAAGGTCGCCGGGACACGAGGCCCCGGCGGAGCGGGCGGCCGGAACTTACTGCGGCAGCGTGTCGGTGATGCCCTTCACGTACCAATTCATGCCGAGCAGAACCTCGTCGGAGAGCACTTCGCCTTCCTTGGCCGCTTGCTCGCCGTTCTGCTTGAAGATCGGGCCGGTGAACGGGTGGAACCGGCCGGAGCGGATCGCTTCCTCGGTTTCACGGGCCATCTGGGCCACGTCCTCGGGCATGTTGGTATAGGGCGCCATCACCACCATGTTGTCGGCCAGACCGCCCCAGACGTCGCCGCTCGTCCAAGTGCCGTCGAGCACCTGCCGGGTGCGCTTGATGTAGTAGGCCGACCAGTCGTCGATGATCGAGGTCAGCTGGGCATTCGGGCCGAACTGGATCATGTCCGAGGCCTGGCCGAAAGCCTTCACGCCGCGCTGCTCGGCGACCTGCATCGCGGCCGGCGAGTCGGTGTGCTGGGTGATGATGTCGGCGCCCTGGTCGATCAGCGCCTTGGCGGCGTCGGCCTCCTTGCCCGGATCGAACCAGGAGTTCACCCAGACGATCTTGAGCTGGGCATCGGGGCGCACCGACTGCATGCCGAGCATGAAGGCGTTGATGCCCTGGACAACCTCCGGGATCGGGAAGGAGGCGATGTAGCCGACGATCCCGCTCATCGACATGCGGCCGGCGATCTGGCCGATGATGTAGCGGCCCTCGTAGAAGCGCGAGGAATAGGTCGCCAGATTGTCGAGCCGCTTGTAGCCGGTGGCATGTTCGAACTTCACGTCGGGAAAGCGCTCCGCCACCTTTACCGTCGGGTTCATGAAGCCGAACGAGGTGGTGAAGATGAGCTTGTTGCCGTCGGCGGCGAGCTGGCGGATGACGCGCTCGGCGTCCGGGCCTTCCGAAACATTCTCGACATAGGTCGTCTCGACCTTGTCGCCGAATTCCTTCTCGATGGCGAGCCGGCCCTGGTCATGCTGGTAGGTCCAGCCGAAATCGCCGACCGGCCCGACATAGACGAAGCCGATCTTCAGCTTGTCCTCGGCCTGGGCGAGGCCCGTGAGCATAGCCATCGCTGCTGCTGCGGCCAGTAATGTCCTCATCATCCTGCTTCCCCTGCTTTCACCTGACAGTCCAGTCGTTATCGTTCGGGCACGAATGGCGTTCCGAGGCACAGCGGCGTGTTCGCCCGCGCCCGTGTCCGTTCCCGCGAGATTATCACCAGCACGACGATCGTCGCCACGTAGGGCAGCGCCGTCATGAATTGCGACGGAATGCCGAGACCCGCCCCCTGCGCATGGAACTGCAGGATCGTGATCGCGCCGAACAGATAGGCACCGATCAGCGCCCGCCCTGGCATCCAGGAGGCGAAGACGACCAGCGCCAGCGCGATCCAGCCCCGCCCTGCCGTCATCTCCTTCATCCACATCGGCGTGTAGGACAGCGACAGGTAGGCACCTGCCATTCCTGCACACAGGCCGCCGAACAGCACCGCCAGATAGCGCACCCGGACGACCGGCAGCCCCAGAGAATGGGCCGAATGGTGGTTGTCGCCAACCGCCCGCAACGTCAGCCCGGCCCGCGTCCTGTTGAGGAACCACGTCACGCCGACCACGAGCGCGAACGACAGGTAGACGAGCCCATCCTGACCGAATACCACCTGTCCGACCAGCGGCAGATCGCTCAGCACGGGCACGTGGAGCTGCGGCAGCGGATTGCGGGCGACGCCGACATAGTTTTCCCCGATCATGCCGCTCACGCCGATGCCGAACAGTGTCAGCGCCAGTCCGGTCGCCACCTGGTTGGTGGCGAGCGACACTGCGAGCACTGCGAAGACGAACGCCATCACAAGGCCGGCAGTCGCGCCGGCGACGACACCGACGAGCCCGTTGCCGGTGATGACGGCGGCGGTGAAGGCGCAGACGGCCCCCATGATCATCATTCCCTCGACGCCGAGGTTGAGGACACCGGACCGCTCGGCCACCAGTTCGCCGATGGCGGCCAGCAGCAACGGGGTGGAGGCGGTGATGACGGTCAGCAGGACGGCCTCGAGAATGGTCATCTTCGGCCTCCGGAGGCGGCAGGCGCGCGGACGCGAAGCCGATAGAGGATGAAGGTGTCGCAGGCCAGCAGGAAGAACAGCAGTATTCCCTGGAAGACCATGGCGACATCGGTGGGAAGGTCGAGGCGGATCTGGGCTGTCTCGCCGCCGATGTAGGACACCGACATGACGATCGCGGCCAGAACGATGCCGATCGGATTGAGGCGTCCGAGGAAGGCGACGATGATGGCGGTGAACCCATAGCCCGGCGAGATCGTCGGCAGCAGCTGGCCGATGGTGCCGGACACTTCCGCGATACCGGCGAGGCCGGCCATGGCGCCGCTCGTCAGGAACACGAACAGCACCAGGGAGCGCGTTCCGAATCCGGCGAAGCGGGCAGCCTTGGGAGCCTGGCCGAAGGTACGGATCTCGAACCCCTTGAGCGTTGTTGGCAGCAGCAGCGCCATGGCCCCCGCCAGCAGGAAGGCGAACACCACGCCGAGGTGCAGCCGGCCGTCCGAGGTCAATCCGGGCAGGCTCGCGGCGCGGGAGAACAGCGCCGTTTCGGGGAAATTGAAGCCGGCCGGATCGCGCCACGGGCCGCGGACCAGATAGTCGAGCAGCAGCAGGGCGACATAGGTCAGCATCCGGCTGGTCAGGATCTCGTTGGCACGGAAGACCGTCTTCAGCAGCGCGGGGATCGCTGCCCACAGCAAGCCGCCGAGGATGCCGGCCGCCAGCATCGTCACGAGCAGCAGCGGCGAGTCCCAGCCGCCGAGACGCAACGCCACCCACGTTCCGAAGATCGCGCCGAGCGTGTACTGCCCCTCCGCCCCGATGTTCCAGACATTCGCCTGGAAGCACAGCGACAGGCCAAGCGCGATCATGATCAGCGGCGAGGCCTTGACCAGCAGTTCCTGCGCCGAATAGGCGGATGTGAAGGGAGAAAGGAAGTATATGTAAAGGCCTTGCACGGGATCCTTGCCGGCAAGAGTGAACAGGATCGCACCGGCAAGCACCGTCAACGCGATCGCGATGACCGGCGACAGCAGCGCCATCTGGCGCGACGGCGCAGGGCGGCGTTCCAGCTCAAGCCGCATCGCTGGCCTGCCCTGCCGCGTCGTCGCCGTGGACCCCGGCCATCAGGAGCCCGATACGTTCCATCGTCATCTCGGCGGCCGGATGGACGGCGGACAGACGGCCGCGCGAGATCGCCGCGATGCGGTCGGCGATCTGAAACAGTTCATCGAGATCCTGGGTGATGACGACGACCGTACTGCCAGCGGCGGCAAGGTCCAGGATCGCCTGGCGGATCGCCGCGGTCGCGCCGGCATCGACGCCCCAGGTCGGCTGGCTGAGAACCAGCACACCGGGCTTGCGGAGCATCTCCCGCCCGACCACGAACTTCTGGAGGTTGCCCCCGGACAGGCTGCCGGCGAGTGGATCCGGCGCACCGACGCGCACATCGAACCGGCGGATCACCTCCCCTGAGATGGCCCGTGCCCGGCCGCGATCCACAAGCCCGTGCCGCACCACGGGCTGGGTCGCGTGACCTGACAGGACGACATTGTCTGACAGCGCGAAGCGGGCGACGGCTGCCTCGCCGATGCGCTCCTCGGGCGAGAAGGCCGCCCCGAGACGCCGACGCGCGCTGATTCCGCGATGTCCGACCGGCGTTCCGTCGATGGTGACGCTATCCGGCCGGTCCACCGTCACGATCCCGGCGAGCGCCCGGAACAGCTCCTCCTGTCCGTTACCGGCGACTCCGGCGATCCCGAGAACCTCGCCGCCGCGCACCGAGAAGGAGATTCCGTGCAGGGTGGTGCCGAGCGGGTCTTCGGGCTCGACCGTGAGATCTCGAACCTCGAGACGGACGGGACCGAGCGGATGCTCCCGAGCCGGCTTCACCTCCCTGACGTCGCTGCCGACCATCATGCGGGCGAGGCTCGCCGCGGTCTCACGACGCGGATCGCAGGTGGCGACGACGGAGCCGCGTCTGAGGATGGTCGCCGTCGAGCAGATCCGCTTCACCTCCTCGAGCCGGTGGCTGATGTAGAGGATCGCTCGGCCCTCGCCGGCCAGTCGCTCGAGCGTCTCGAACAGCCGGTCCGCCTCCTGGGGCGTCAGCACGGCCGTCGGCTCGTCCATGATCAGCAGACGGGGATCCTGCATCAGGCATCGAACGATCTCGATGCGTTGCCGTTCACCCACCGAAAGGGAATGAACGTAGCGGTTCGGATCGAGCGGCAGACCATAATCCTGCGAGATCGAGCGGACCTGGCGGGCAACGGCCCGCACCGATGAGCCGCTCGGCAGGGCCAGCGCGATGTTCTCCGCGACGGTGAGCGCCTCGAACAGCGAGAAGTGCTGGAACACCATGCCGATGCCGAGGGCCTGGGCATCGGCCGGAGCCCTCAGGGCAACCTCGCGGCCGCGCCATAGGATCGTGCCGGCGTTCGGTTCGAGAAGTCCGTAGAGAATTTTCACCAGCGTCGACTTGCCGGCGCCGTTCTCCCCGAGCAGGGCATGGATCTCGCCCTCGACGACGGTCAGGTCGACATTGCTGTTGGCAGTGACCACGCCGAACGACTTCGACAGCCCGCGCACCTCGAGCAGCGCCGGGCGGCCGGCCAGCGTGGCGATGGTGTCAGCCTTGGTCACGCCGCACTGTCCCCCCCAGTCGCGGTCCGGCGCCTGAACCGCCATGGTTACGTCAAGGCTCCGCGCCTTGCCAGACCCACCAATGCAATCACGATGCCACCATCCGCCTGCCAGAGTGCATGAATTGAATTCATAACATCCAATATCTATATGATATTGAAGGGATTTTCTGGATTTTATCACAAGGTAAAATTATCCACCGCTTCCTGCGCGCCGGTCGTTCCGGCGCGGTGTCGAGTTCGCATGATGAGCAATTCGGCGGCGACTGCCGCGGCAATGATCGGCGGCTCCTTGCCAGAAATGCCGGGCACGCCGATCGGGCAGCGCAGCCTGTCGATGGCAGACTGGCCAAGCCCGGCGGCGGCAAGCTGTGAGGCGAAGCGTGCCCGCTTGGTGGCGCTGCCGATCACGCCGACATAGGGAAACGTGTTCCTGGCGAGCGCTGCGGCGCAGATGTCGAGGTCGAGCGCATGGCTGTGCGTCATGATCACCACCAGCGCCTCGGCGGGCGCATCGGCGACAAGGCCGGCCGGCCTCGATTCGAGAACGGCGGTCACGTTCTCGGGCATGAGCTCGGGAAAGGCGTCCGCCCGCGAATCGGCCCACGTCACGGCGAAAGGCAGCGGCGCAAGCGCCAGTATCAGCGCCCGCCCGACATGGCCCGCGCCGAACAGCAGCACCGGATGGCGCCGGTCGCCGAACGTCTCCACCAGATCGCAATCCTCCGGCGGGCTCGTCAGGCGTCCTGTTGCGATCCGCCGCTCGGTGGGCCGCGTGGAATCCCCGAACCGGGTCGCGGCCGCAAAGCCACCCGAGGCTTCGAGCAAGGCATATTGCCCGACCCGGTCGAGGTCGGCTGCACCGAACCGTTCGATGGCGATCTCCGCCCGTCCGCCGCAGCACTGGCCGAGGTCAGGACCGAGCGCGAAGCTGCGCCGGAGTGTTGCCGCCGAGCCCCCATCGGCGAGAATCGTGCGCGCGATGTCGATTGCCCGCCATTCCAACGTACCGCCGCCGATCGAACCGGCGATCGCACCGCCGGGTGCGACGACCATGCGGGCGCCGGCCTCGCGTGGTGCGGAACCGCGCGTCGATACGACCGTCACCAGTGCCGCCGCCCCCTGCTGGCGGATCAGCCGCTCGATGATGGTCCAGACCGTAGCCATCGCGTTGCCTGCCGCAGGGTCAGGTCCAGCCGTCGCCGGTTACCGCGGCGATCGCCCGCAGGATCGCCTCGGGTGTTGCCGGTGCCTGTAGCGGCACCATCACATCGTGCGGTGCCAGGCTCGCAATGGCGTCGAAGATGGCTGAGTGGACGGACGTCGCCAGCATCAGGGGCGGCTCGCCGACCGCCTTCGAGGCGTAGATCGCGGCCTCGCGGTTGGCGCCGTCGAACAGATGTACATTGAATGTGGCCGGAATGTCGGAGGCTGTCGGGATCTTGTAGGTCGAGGGCGCATGGGTCCGGAGCCGACCCTCGCGGTCGAAGACGAGTTCCTCCATCGTCAGCCAGCCCATGCCCTGCACGAATCCGCCTTCGATCTGGCCGATATCGATCGCCGGATTGATGGAACGGCCGACGTCATGGACGATGTCCACCCGATCGAGACGGAACTCGCCGGTGACCGTATCCACGGTGACCTCCGAGCAGGCGGCGCCGTAGGCAAAATAGAAGAACGGCCGCCCCTCTGCCGTCGCCCGGTTCCAGCCGATCCTTGGGGTCCGGTAATAGCCGGTCGCCGACAGCGATATGCGCGCCAGGAAGGCCTGTCGGGCAAGGTCGCCGAAGCCGACCGAATGGTTGCCGACGATGACCCGGTTATCGCGGAAGCGGACGTTCGAGGACTGACCGCCATAGGTCGCAGCCGCGAATTCGGCCAGCCGCTCGCGGATCTGCGCCGCCGCGATCCTCGCCGCCATGGCGTTCAAGTCGGTGCCCGACGAGGCGGCGGTCGGCGCGGTGTTCGGGACCTTCGCAGTTGACGTGGCGGTGATCTTCACACGGTCGAGGTCGATTCCGAATTCGTCGGCAACGACCTGCGCGACCTTGACGAACAGGCCCTGCCCCATCTCGGTGCCACCGTGGTTCAGGTGCACGCTGCCGTCGGTATAGACATGCACCAGGGCGCCGGCCTGGTTGAGGAATGTGGTTGTGAAGGAGATGCCGAACTTCACCGGCGTGATCGCGATGCCCTTCCGCAGGAAGCTGTTCGCGGCGTTGAAGTCGTCGACAGCCGCCCGGCGGGCGCGATAGTCCGACAGCGTCTCGACGGCTTCGACGACATCCGGCGCGATATTGTCGAAGACCGTCATGCCGTAGGGCGTCACGTCGCGGCCAGGCCCGTAGAGATTGCGCTTGCGCACGTCGAGCGGATCGATTCCGAGGCGATGGGCGACCTGATCAATGGCATGTTCGATCGCCAGCATGCCTTGCGGGCCGCCGAACCCTCGGAACGCCGTGTTGGAGACGGTGTTGGTACGCCATCGCTTCGACCGGATGGCGATGTCGGGAACGAAATAGGCGTTGTCGGCATGGAAGACGGTCCGGTCGACGACGGCGTTCGACAGGTCCCGGGAATGGCCGCAGCGAGCATGGAAGTCGAAGGAGGCCGCGAGGATCGTGCCGTCATCCGCAAACCCCAGTTCCCAGTCCACGAGGAAATCGTGGCGCTTGCCGGTCATCACCATGTCATCGTCGCGATCGAGGCGCAGCTTGCAGGGACGGCCGGTCAGGCGTGCGGCGAGGGCGGCGAGCGCTGCCCACTGTGCCGCCTGGGATTCCTTTCCGCCGAAGGCGCCGCCCATGCGCCGCACCTCGCAAACCACCGCATTGATCGGCAGACCGAGGACGTCCGCGACCGCCTTCTGGACCTCGCTCGGATGCTGAGTGGAGGACAGGACGTAGATGTCGCCGTCCTCCTGGGGGGCGGCAAAGGCGACCTGGCCCTCCAGGTAGAAATGCTCCTGCCCGCCGATTGCGAGAGTCGCGGCGAGGCGATGCGGTGCTGCGGCCAGCGCGCTGGCCGCGTCACCGCGCAGGATGTCGAAATCCGGATCGAGCCGCATGCCCGCGGCCCGCGCCGCCTCCACCGTGACGACTGGCGGCTCGGCGGCGATCTCAACGCGGGCGAGACGCACGGCGCGGCGGGCCTGGTCCCGCGTCGCTGCCACCGCGATGAAGAGCGGCTGGCCATGGAAGGCGACTCGGCCTTCGGCCAGCAGGGGGTCGTCACCTGCACCGACCGGGCTGATCTCGTTGTGGCCGGGAATGTCCGCAGCGGTCGCGACGCAGACCACCCCGGGTGCCGTACGTACCGGCTCGAGATCCAAGCGGACGATGCGGCCGCAGGCGACGGGAGAGCCTCCTACCGCGACATGCAGCGTACCGGCCGGCTGCGGCACGTCGTCCACATAGAGCGCGGTTCCGCGCACATGCTTGCCGGCGCTGTCGTGGGACAGCGGTTGCCGGACCGCACGCAGTTCCCCGGACGGATTGGCGTGCGGGTCAAGCATCTTGCGTCTCCCGCACGCCGACGAGGCGGGTCGCCGTCGTCGGTGTTCCGGCGATCTCGGTCAACGCCTTGCGCAGCAGACCCTGCGCGACCCTGAGCCGGTAGCTGGCGCTGGCGCGATGGTCGCTGAGCGGCGTGAAGTCGTCGGCGAGCGCGGCAACGGCATCCTTCCAGCTGTCGGGCCGATCGAGGCTTGCGCCGGAGAGCGCGGTCTCGGCGATTCCGGCGCGCCGGGGCGTGCCGGCCATGCCGCCAAAGGCGAGTCGGGCGGACGCGATCCGGCGGCCATCGAGCTCAAGCGCAAATGCCGCCAGCACGGCCGAGATGTCCTGGTCGAACCGCTTGGAGATCTTGAAGGCGCGGAACGCCGTATCCTTGCCGGGTTTCGGCAGGCGTATCGCAACCAGGAATTCGCCGGGGCGGCGATCCTGGCGGCCATATTCGAGGAAGAACCTCTCGAGTGGCAGGAGCCGCGTCTCGTTCTCCCGGCGCAGCGTGATCTCCGCGCCGAGCGCGATCAGCAACGGCGGCATGTCGCCGATCGGCGAGCCATTGGCGATGTTGCCGCCGATGGTCCCGACCGCGCGGACCTGGGGCGATCCCAGCCGGCGCAGCACCTCGCCGATGTCCGGGTCGAGTGCGGCGAGCGCGGCAGCGGCCTCGTTATAGGTCGTGGCGGCACCGATCCTCAAGGCATCGCCCTCGTCCGCAATCCCGGCGAGACCGGCGACCCTGCCCAGGTGGATCACCTTGTCGATCGGCCTGAACTGCTTGGTGATCCAAAGCCCGACGTCGGTGGCTCCTGCAACGAGTGTGGCGTCAGGATGGCGTGCATGGAGCTCGGCGAGCGCGTCGAGGTTCGTCGGCGCGGCAAAGAATGCGGTGTCGTCACCTGCAAACAACGGGGCGCCATCGGTCAGCCCGACCAGCGCGGCACCGGTCCGCTTCCCGCCGAAGCCGTCCGCGCCGTCATCGGCACAGGCGTCGAGCGCTGCGTCGATGATCGGCCGGTAGCCGGTGCAGCGGCACAGATTGCCTGCGATGGCGTCGGTGACGTTGCGGCGTGAGACCGGCTGCCCGGCCAGGCCCTTCCGGAAGGCGAACAGCGCCATCACGAAACCCGGTGTACAATATCCGCACTGGCTGGCGTGGCGGTCCATGAACGCCTGCTGGATCGGATGCAGGCCGTCGGCGCCGATGTCCTCGACAGTGACGATCTCGGCGCCGTCGGCCATGCCGAGCAGGTGGATGCAGGCATTCACCGGGCGGTACACCGTGCCGCCGTCGGGACCGGGCCGACCGATCGCGACCGTGCACGCGCCGCAATCGCCCTCGGCGCAGCCCTCCTTGGTACCGGTTGCCCGCTCGCGCAGCCGCAGATGGTCGAGCAGCGTCTCGATCGGGGCAAATCCCGATATCTCGACGACCCGACCGCGTCGCAGGATGCGGACCGCGTCGCGCGCCGGCGCCATCTCAGCTTCCCCGGTAGGTCGAGTAGCCATAGGGCGAAACGAGCAGCGGCACGTGATAGTGCGCCTCGGGCTCGGCAATGCCGAAGCGGATCGGGATAACGTCGAGAAATGGCGGATCCGGTAGCTCGACGCCCGTGGCGCGAAGGTAGTCGCCGACATGGAAAGACAGCTCGTAAACGCCAGGTCGCAGCGCCGCCCCCTCGAGCAGCGGCCGGTCGACCCGACCGTCCTGATTGGTGTCCATGTCGGCGAGGACGTCCCCGTCGCGCCGCAGCACGATCCTCATTCCCGCGGCAGGCCGGCCCGCGGCTGTATCGAGAACATGCGTCGTAAGTCGTCCCATACGGATCTGCTGCACAGCGGCTGGGCGTGACCGATTCACGCGCACAACCCAAGCATAATGAGGCCCGGATCGCTCGCGGGCAATGCGGGACAGGGCTGCGAACGCTACGCCACCGGCCTCCTACTGCATGTAGGGGTCGGGCGGCGCCAGACAGGCGTAGAACCTGGCCTCGTCGAGAGCCGAATCGCCGCAGCGAAGGAAACGCTCCAGTTCCCCGACATGCTCGTAGTTGACGTAGGGATTGACGAGGAATCGTCCGTCCTGCGAGCGGAACCCGCCTAGCCGGTCGATCTCGCCGTCAAGCTCCGGATGCTTGGCGATGATCGCCTCGCGCAATTCCTCGCCCGCGATGAAGTTGTCCGGGAGCTGGTCGAAGGGGCCGTCGAGATAGTTGTTGGCACGGACATTCGCGGCGTAGACGCCGACGAGGATGCGTCGCGGGGCGAATCGGTCCGCATAGAAGGCGAAGCCGGTCCGGGTGCCGATCGTGAGGGCCGGATGGTCCTGATGGAACGGCACCAGCATGTCGTTCAGCGGCTCGCGCTCGTCGAGTACGAACAGGAAGTCCTTCCGCTCCTCATTGAACAGGACGTAGAACGGAATTCCGGACTCATCAAACGTGGCGCCGATGTAGCGGTCGCCCGCGGCGATGACGCCGTCCGGTGGAACTACGCCGCCGCGGTCGTTCAAGTGGAACACGACGGTCTTGTCGGCGAAGGTCACCGCGTAGGTGAGTGGTGCCCGCCGCTCCACCGTCACGCCCTCGGCCTTGGTGAGCGGGCGGTACTCCATCACCAGTTCGACGTTCCAGGGCTCGCTCTTGGAGAAATAGGCGAAGTGCAGGACGCCGTCGTCGCGATCCCCGACATCGAGCCGGAGGTTGCCGCCGAACTCGATCCCACTCCAGTAGAACGAGAAATAGTAGTAATTCTCGGTCGGGTAGACCTTAACCTCGGCCGGCAGTGCGGCGAAGACATGCGCGAACACCGCCATCGGGTCGCCGATGTCGAGAGTCGGCGCCCCGGCGATGCGGTCGATCAGTTGCTCGTTGAACACGACGCCATAGCCCGGCTCGCCGGGGCGCGGCTCGGCGGCGGCGAGCGATGGTGGGGCCGACGAGGCAAACACCAGGGACAACGCCCCGGCCGCCGCCGTCAGAACCGCCTGCCGAAATGTCGTCGCCACGATCAGTTCCGCTCGTTCTGCTGGCCCCGCTGCTGCTGTTGTTGCTGCATCTGCAACAGCCGCTGGGCCTGCGAGATCTGCGGATTGTGCGCCTGGGCCGGCGGTCGTTGCTGCTGCTGAGGCGGCTGGGCAGGCGTCCGCGGCGCCTGAACGGCCGGCGGTCGCTGCTGCGCGGCCGACACGTTGGGAGTGTGGGCGGGTTGCTGCGGCGGTCGCGGCTGGATGGCAGCCCTCGACAGGTTTGGGCTGTGGGCGGGTTGCTGAGGCATCGTGGCCGCCCGCGAGGCCGCCTGGTTGTGCGCAGGCTGCGGTGGCGTCTGCGGCGGTCGCGGCTGGGTTGCGGCGCGCGAAGAACTCTGGCTGTGCGCGGGCTGCGGCGGGGTCGTGGCCGCCCGCGAGGCCGCCTGGCTGTGAGCAGGCTGTGGTGGCGTCTGCGGCGGTCGCGGCTGGGTTGTGGCGCGCGAAGCACTCTGGCTGTGTGCGGGCCGCGGCGGGGTCGTGATGGCGCGCGAGGCCGCCTGGCTGTGCACGGGTTGTTGTGGTGTTCCCGGTGTAGCCGCGCCGCGCGAAACCGTTTCATTGTGCGCCGGCGGCTGCGGGGTCGTCGCCCGCGACTGCTGGGCGCTGTGCGAGGGCACCGTCGTGGCGCGCGAAGCAGTCGGGTTGTGAGCGGGAAGTCCCGGCGACGGTTGCCCGGGCGATGGCTGACCTGGCGAGGGCACCGTCGTGGCGCGTGAGGCCGCGGGCTTGTGCGATGGTTGCGTCGCGCCCGCCGAGATGCCGGCATCATGCGCCGGTGTTCCGGGTCTCGGGATGCCGGGCGCCTGGCCACCGCCGGCCGACACTACCTGGTTGTGCGCCGGTGTGCCGGGCTGGCCCGGCGATACTGGTGGCCGCGGCTGGGTGATGATCCCCTGCGAGGTCTGGGCGTTGTGCTGCCCCGAGCGGGACTGGCGGTGGAAATTCGACACCGCCGGCTGGTGCACGGGTGGCCGTGCCTGCGAGTTGGCCGGATCGTGCAGCGACGATTCGCCGTTGCGATGGAAGTTCGAGATCGACAGCTGATGCGACGGCGGCTGGGCGTCCGATGTGCCGCGATTGTGCATCCCGGACTGATTGCGGCCGTGGAAGTTCGACACCTGTGGCGCATGCACGGGGCTGGCGCGCGATGTGTTGGGGTCGTGCAGTCCGGACGCGCCGGTGCGGTGGAATGACGTCACACCCGGATCGTGCACGGGACGCGCCGTCGAGGTGCCCGGGTTGTGCATGGCCGACTGTCCGGTCCGGTGGAACGAGGAGATCTGCACCGTATGGATGCCGATCGGGTTCGAGCGCCGCGCATCGTGAGCTCCCGACGCATAGGTGCGGTGGAAGTCGGACAGCGACGGCTCATGGATCGGCCGCATACGGGTGGTCAGCGGATCGTGCTGGCCGGACGTGAACGAGCGGTGGAAATAGGAGATGTTGTCGCGGTGTATCGGCTGGCTGCGAGTCGTCGTCAGGTCGTGGATCGACGAGGGCGAGCGGTCATGGAATCGCGACAGGGCCGGACTGTGGATCGGACGATGGCGGGTCGTCAACCGGTCGTGCACGTCTGACGTGTAGCGGCTGTGAAAGCTCGATACTGCCGGCGTGTGCACCGGACGCATCCGCGTCACCGCGCCGTCATGCGAGGATGAATTGAACCGGCGATGGAAGGCCGACAGCTGCACCCAGTGGGCCGGAGCGAGCCGGGTGACATAGCCATCGTGGCGCGACGAACTCCACGTCCTGTGGAATCTCGAAAAGTCGTAGCGGTGCGACGGCAGCAGCGACGACGTCCGGTAGTCGTGCAGGACCGACCGGTAGCTGGAATGGAATCCCGACAGCCCCGGCGAGTGGACCGGCAGCAGCTGGGTGTAGACGCTGTCGTGGTAGGCCGAGCCCCAGGTCAGATGGAACTGCGAGAGCGCGACGCGGTGCAGCGGCACCGGCTGACTGAGCACGCTGTCGTGCAGCGAGGACTGCCAGGTACGGTGGAAATAGGAGATTTCCGGATCGTGGTAGACGATCGGGCCGCTGGTCCGCGGGTCGTGACTGACGGAGTCGAACTTTCGGTGATAGGTCGAGATCTGCACCAGATGGGCGGGCGGCGGCGGCACGTCGACCGGCACCAGCGCGCAGTCCTGGTCGTTGGCCGCGCTCGCGTCACCGTCCTGGTTGGCGTTCTGACCGAACAGCGTCTCGACCAGCCCGGGGCCGATATTGCCGGTGGTCGGGAGGCCCAACGCACTTTCGGCGGCGCGGATCGCCGCGGCGGTATTCGGACCCATCAGGCCGTCGACAGTACCGGGGTTGAAGCCGCGCTTCTTCAGTTCCGCCTGCACGGCACGGATGCGGTCGCGGCCCTGGCGTCCGAGCCATGTCACCGCCGCGCAGTTGTTGAGCCGCGGTTCGCGGTGGTTCGGCCCCGGCCTCAGTGCGATCGAGAAGGTGAGCTGCTGGCCCGGCTGCAGCGTCGTCGTCGGGTGTTGGCAGTAGACGTTGCCATCCGCCGGATAGCAGATCCACGGCTCCGGTCCCGCGCTGGTGAACGAGACGCCCGGCGCACCGATCGTGTCGGTCAGCAGGATAGGACCCAAGAAATCGACCGGACCCCGGTTCGTCACCGAAATCTCGTAAATGCAGTCCCCGCCGGGACGGCAGGTGCCGAACCCGGTCTTGGCAACGGCGAGATCCGGGAGCGGCGCAGGGAGGTTCTGCCTAGCCTCGGGCGGCAGATCCACCGCCGAGCCCTCGTCGCTCGGCAGCTCGACGGTCTGGATCGGTGGCTCGCCACGGTAGATCGCCAGACTGCCCATTGCGCCGACCAGTGGGCCGCTGCCCGCGGCCGGAACGATGTAGGAGGACAGCGGTCCCTCCGGCGGGGTAACGGGGCCGCCGGCGGCCGGATAGGGCTGGATCGTTACCGGCGCGACAAGATCGACCATCGCTGCGGCGGGCGTTCCCTGGAGGCCGCCGATCGGTCCCTCGATGCTCGCCCGACCCGTCGCGCGGTCGATGCAGGGGGCGGTGACGTCGCACAGCGGGTCGCCGGACATCCAGACGGTTCCGTCCGGCGCGTCCGGGTCGATGGCGCCTTCCTCGGTGAAGCCGTGGCCATAGGCGACGCCGCCTGAAGCGTTGGCGCGGATGAAAGGTGGCGCATCGGCGCCACGCTCGGGAAATCCGACGTCGTAGCGACCATCCGGTTCCCAGACGCCGTCCTCGCCGCGCACGAAATGCAGGACACGGGCGCCGCCCGGACGGACGAGCCGTGCCTCGCTGGCAGTGAATACCGGAGCCGGACGGGCCCGCTCGGCGATTACCATTCCGCCATCCGAAGAGAAGGCAATCTGGGTGATCGCAGGCGATTCGACCTGAGCCGCAGCCTCGCCGATATCCTCGATCGGCGGCACGATGAATTCGCGGCGGACATCGGTCAGATCGAAACCGCCATTGCCGTCCAGCCGGATCGACCAGACGCTGGTGCGCGCATCGTCGCCGGCTGTATCCCATTCCGGATTGCCGAACCCGGCACCGCCCCACACTGCATAGTAGAGGCGCACGGTATCGGTGATCGGGTCGCGCTGGATGCCGAGGCCCCAGACCCGTCGGCGGAAGTCCGCATAGTTCCAGCAGTCGGGCGTTCGCGAGAACGCGGCGGCGTTGCCGTCGGCATCGACACAGTTGTCGAAGCGCGGCGCAGCCTCGATGTCCTGCGGCACCACGTCGAGGACCAGATACTGGCCGGACGGCACGTCGAGGAAATAGGATCGCCCGTCGAGCCCGTGATCGAAGACCTGCACGGTCTCACCGGAGGCCAGGTCGACGCGGTGGATCAGGCCGCTCTCGAGGTCTGAGACGAACAGCTGGCGGTTCCAGGGATCGAAGGTGACGCCGCCCAGCGCCGCTCCGCCGTTGCCGTTCGCATCGCCGATCTCGGCGAAGGGCACCGGCCGGTAGCCATTCGCCGCATCGAGCTTCCAAAGCGTGCCCGGGCCTCCACCTTCGCCCCACATGCCCGGCGCCCAGTCCCGACCGGCAGGATCCAGATAGAGGCCGAATGCAGACGTTGCGGCGAGATAGGCATTGGCCGGTTCCGCATCGTCGAAGGCAACCCCGAATACCTGACCGATCGTGCCGGCGGTCAGCGCGAAGGTTTGCGGTGCATTGTCCCAGACGCTGCCGTTTGCGGCGAAGCCGGGTGCGGTCAGGCCGAAGGCCCGCACCGTCACACCGTCGGGATCGGGCAGCGGCGTGTTGCCAGCCTCCCTGCGCAGACCCGAAAACTGCGTGACGACGCCGTCCCCCGGCGCAAGGATGCCGGACTGGGCGGACGCATTCCCATCGGGCGTTGCCGCCGACAGGCCGAACAGCATCACCCCTGCTGCGAGCGACCGGATGCTGGAAAGCATGCAATGGCGTGGGGGCATCGTCACCTCGGAATGCCGGGAACAGGGAGTTCCGGCCGAATCATTGGCGTGTTGTCCGAGCCCCCGGACACGCTCGACTCTATCAGGGATCGGGGCCGTTTCAAGGCAAACGCCGCGGCGGCCGGCAGATCAGGGCAGCAGGACCGTCGCGCCGGTGGTCCTGCGGCCTTCGAGATCGCGGTGGGCAGCCGCTGCGTCCTTGAGGGGGTAGGTCTGATGAATCTCGATCTTCACCGCACCGCTGGCAACCACGTCGAACAGCTCATTGGCGGTTGCAACGAGGTCTTCCCGCCGTGCGACGTAGACGAACAGCGTCGGCCGGGTCACGTACAGGCATCCCTTCTGCGCGAGAATGCCGAGATCCATCGGCGGTACCGGCCCGGACGACTGGCCGAACAGCGCCCACAGGCCGAGCGGCCGCAGGCAGTCCATCGAGCCGGGATAGGCGTCCTTGCCGACGGAATCATAGACGACATCGACCCCTTTGCCGCCGGTCAGCTCCCGGACCCGCTCGACGAAGTTCTCGGTGCGGTAGTTGATGGTGTGGTCGCAGCCGTGGGCCCTGGCGAGTTCGGCCTTCTCGTCGGAGCCGACGGTACCGATGACGGTTGCGCCGAGATGCTTTGCCCACTGGCAGGCGATCAGCCCGACGCCGCCGGCGGCGGCATGAAACAGGATCGTGGTGCCGGGCTCCACCTTGTAGGTTCTGCGCAGCAGATACTGGGCGGTCATGCCCTTCAGCATCATCGCCGCGCCGGTTTCGTAGGAGATCGCGTCCGGCAGCTTCACCACCTTGTCGGCGGCGATCACCCGCTCCTCGGCATAGGAGCCGATGGTGGCGGCATAGGCGATCCGGTCGCCGACCTTCAGGTCGGTGACGCCGTCACCGACGGCCACCACGTCGCCGGCCCCCTCGTTGCCCGGCGTGAAGGGCATGGTCGGTGCCTTGTAGAGGCCGGTGCGGAAATAGACGTCTATGTAGTTGAGCCCGACCGCCCTGTGGCGAACGACGATCTCGCCCGGCCCGGGTTGCGGCGTATCGACCGCCTCCCATTTCATCACGTCGGGACCGCCCGTCTCGTACACCCGGATCGCGTGGACCATGAGCCCTCTCCTGCCGATTCCTCGCTTCTTGGCGTCGGACCGTATCAGCGCCGCCGGCCTCGCGGAAGTGTCGCCAGTCCCGCCTCCACGATTGCCGTCTGGTCGATCCGGTGGTGATGATAGAGGTCGGGGATCGTACCGGTCTGGCCGAAATGCTCGACACCGAGCGCCTCGACGCGATGCCCGGCGACGGAACCGATCCAGGCAAGCGTCGCCGGGTGGCCGTCGATGACCGTGACGATACGGGCATCGCGGGCGAGTGGCGCCAGCAATCGCTCGACGTGGGAGAGTGCCGCGCCGCGGCCGATCTGGCGGGCCCGCTGTGCCGCCTGCCAGCCAGCGTTCAGCCGGTCGGCCGATGTCACCGCCAGCAATCCTGCGCCCGGCTCGATCTGAAGCAGTTCGCCGAGCGCGGAGGCGGCCTCCGGTGCGACCGCCCCTGAATAGGCGACGACGAGGCTCGCGCCCTCGGCCGGTGGTCGCTGCCAGTAGGCGCCCTTGAGGATTCCCTCGCGCATGTCCTCGTCGATGTCCCGGAGCGGCTGGTCGAGCGGACGCGTCGACAGCCGCAGATAGACTGAACCGCCCTCCTTCTCGTGCAGCCACTCGCCGGCCGCGGCCTTGCCGCCACGCTGGATGTAGTCGAACGCCCATTCCAGGATGACCGCGAGTTCATCGACATAGGCAGGCTCGAAATAGGCGAGCCCATCCTGCGCCATGCCGATCAGCGGCGTGCCGATCGACTGGTGCGCTCCGCCCTCCGGCGCCAGCGTCACGCCGGAGGGTGTCGCGACCAAGATGAAGCGGGCATCCTGATAGCAGGCATAGTTCAGCGCATCGAGGCCACGGGCGATGAACGGATCGTACAGCGTGCCGATCGGCAGCAGCCGCTCGCCGAACAGCGAATGCGCCAGGCCGAGCGCCCCGAGCGCCAGGAAGAGGTTGTTCTCGGCGATCCCGAGTTCGATGTGCTGCCCCTTCGGTCCCATGTCCCAGCGCTGCGCCGACATCAGCTTGCGCTCCTGGAACACGTCCGGTCGCACCTCGCGGGCGAAGATGCCGCGCCGGTTCACCCAGGGGCCGAGATTGGTCGACACGGTGACATCCGGCGAGGTCGTGACGATGCGGTCGGCGAGCGGTCCGCCTGCCCTGGCGATGCCGTCGAGAATCTTGCCGAAGCCCTCCTGCGTCGACATCGCGCCGCGCAGCGGCGGCAGCGGCAAGCTCGGCACGGGAACGCGACCGGCTTCGAGCCGCCGCCTGCCCCGGGCGTTGAACGGGGCCCTCGCAAGGATCGAAGCAAGCTCCGCCGGCGAGATGCCGAGCCCTGCGGTCGGGTCCCATTCCTCGCCTTCGCCGATGCCGTTTGCCGCCCGGAAGCCGGCCATCTGCTCCCTCGTCATCAGGCCGGCATGGTTGTCCTTGTGGCCCTGGAAGGGCAGTCCGTGGCCCTTGATCGTGTAGGCGATGAAGCAGACAGGCCGATCCTCGGGTGCCGACTCGAAGGCCTCGACGACGCTTTCCATGCAATGGCCGCCGAGATCCGTCATCAGCCGGGCAAGGGCGTCGTCGTCGAGGCCGTCGATGAGACGCAGCACGTCCGGCTCATGGGCGAGGTCGGCGCGCAGCTGGTTGCGCCAGGCGGCGCCGCCCTGGAATACCAGCGCCGAATAGAGCGCATTGGGGCATTCGTCGATCCAGCGCCGCAGTGCATCGCCGCCGGGCCTGGCGAAGGCGGCCTCGAGGCGCTTGCCGTACTTGATCGTGACCACCGCCCAGCCCAACGCCCTGAACACGTCCGCATGCTTCTGGAACAGGGCGTCGGAGACGACGGAATCGAGGCTCTGGCGATTGTAGTCGATCACCCACCAGCAGTTCCTCAGACCGTGCTTCCAGCCCTCCAGCAGACATTCGAAGATGTTGCCCTCGTCGAGCTCGGCGTCGCCGAGCAGCGCCACCATGCGGCCCTCCGGCCAGTCCTTCATGCCGCCATGGGCGAGGACATAGTCCTGTGCGAGACTGGCGAACGCGGTGATCGCGACGCCGAGACCGACAGAGCCGGTCGAGAAGTCAACGTCGTCGACATCCTTGGTGCGCGAGGGATAGGACTGGGCGCCGCCATAGCCCCGGAAATTCTCGAGCTTCTTGCGAGTCTGGTTGCCGAACAGGTACTGGATGGCATGGAAGGCGGGACTGGCATGCGGCTTCACCGCGACCCGGTCCTGCGGCCGCAGGATGCGGAAGTACAGGGCGGTCATCACCGTTGAAAGAGATGCCGACGAAGCCTGGTGCCCGCCGACCTTGAGCCCATCGACGTTCGGACGCACATGGTTGGCGTTGTGAATGATCCACGAGGACAGCCACAGCACCTTCTTCTCGAGCATCTCCAGGGTGGCGATGTCCGGCGCGTTCGATGCATCGTCGACGGCGTGCAGCCGGGTCGTGCGGGCCATTGCGGGGCTCCCTGCTTGCTTCGGCGCGGAGTCTAGCACGCCCGCGCAGATTGGCAGCTTGGCCGATCCGCACGGGTCGGGTATTGCGAAGTGAGCCACTGCAGGCGCACCCGGTGACAGGAAATTGCGCTCACGGACAGGACGGCGCAAGAAGATGATCGACGCGATCGACCGGCGGATCATCCGCGAATTGCAGGCGGACGGCCGCATCACCAACCAGGCGCTGGCCGAAAGGGTCGGCCTGTCGCCCTCGCCCTGTCTCAGGCGGCTGCGGCGGCTGGAGGAGGCAGGCGTAATCCGCGGCTATACAGCGCTCATCGACCAGGAGGCGTACGGCCTGCCGATCAACGTGTTCGCCTCGGTCAAGCTGACCCGCCAGACCGAGGACGCGCTCGCCGAGTTCGACGCGGCGGTCAAGCGCTGGGACGAGGTGCTCGACTGCTTCCTGATGACCGGCACGCGCGACTATCTGCTGCGCATCGCGGTCGACAGCCTTGAAGCCTACGAGCGGTTCCTCAGGACAAGGCTGACACGGCTCGCCTGCGTCGGCTCGATCGAGTCGAGCTTCGCGCTCGGCATCGTCAAGACGACGCCGGTGCTGCCGCTGGTGGCGGACTAGCGAGTCCGTTTCGCTCCATCCGTAGCGTCATCCCGGACGCGGAAGCCGACCCGGGACCGGGAGGGCGGACCCGAACGGCGCCGCATCACGAGGCCGATCGCCTCAGGGCGGCAGGTCCGGTCGGGGGGCGGCCCCGGTCCCGGCCGTGCGGCTGCGCCGTCGGCCAGGACGACTGATCTTTCAGCTTCCCTGTTCAGTACCGCTGTTCGCGTGCGAGTTGCCGGCGCCGGGCCATGACGTTGACGAACTCGACCGCCGCCGAGAAGGCCATCGCGAAGTAGATGTAGCCGCGCGGGATGTGGAATCCGGCCCCGTCGGCAATCAGCGCCACGCCGATCAGCAGCAGGAAGGCGAGCGCCAGCATCTTGGTGGTCGGATGGTGCTTGATGAACTCGCTGACCGGCCCGGAGGCCAGATACATGACTGCGACAGCGATGACGACGGCGGTGATCATGATCTCGATGTGCTGGGCCATGCCGATCGCGGTGATGATCGAATCGACCGAGAAGATCAGGTCGATGACGATGATCTGCGCGACGATGACCGCGAAGGCCGCGTTCACCGCCGTCGCGGCGCCGTGATCGTCGCCCTCGATGCCGCGATGGATCTCCATCGTGCCTTTCACCAGCAGGAACAGGCCGCCGCCGAGCAGGATCAGGTCGCGCCACGTGACCGGCTCGCCCAGCACGTCGAACAGGGTTGCCGTCAGGCCCATCAGCCAGGTCAGCCCGAACAGAAAGGCGATCCGGAATGCAAGCGCCAAGCCGAGGCCGATCTGGCGGGCGATCCTCGCCCGGCTGGCCGGCAGGCGGCTGACCAGGATCGAGATGAAGACGACGTTGTCGATGCCGAGGACGATCTCCATGACCGTGAGCGTGGCAAGGGCCGCCCAGGCATTGGGATCGGTCAACAGGTCGAACATGGCGGACTCCGCAATTGGCGAGAAACCGGCGAGATATCGGGAGCCAGACCGCGATCGGCAAGCCGCTGGCGGCCCCGATCACTCCCGCTCGCCGATCAGTGTCCGCCAAAGGCTCACGCCGAGCAGGTAGGCCAGCGCAGCCGCCAGCCCCGCCTTAACCCAGCCGTCGGGATTCAGTTCCTCAAGGATCGCGACGAGCGCCAGCACGAAGGCCGACATGGTGACCGCCAGCGACAGATTGCGGAAGCGGACCACGCGCACCGGATGGATGAAGTGCATGGGGAAGAAGGTCAGCAGCCCGAAGGCGATTGTGGAGGCGAGCACGACTTCGGGTCCCGTATCGAAGATCATCCAGTAGAATAGGACGAGATTCCAGACGGCCGGAAAGCCGATGAAGAAATTGTCCTTGCTCTTCTGGTTGCGCTTGGCGAAGAAGGCCGCCGACGACAGGCATATGATCGCCGCGCCGACCACGCCGAAGTTCGGCGGGAACAGACCGGCGGCGACAGCCGCATAGGCGGGAATGAACACGTAGGTCAGGTAGTCGACGACGAGATCCAGCGTCTCGCCGTTCCAGTCGGGCAGGACGCGGGTGATGCCGACCTTGCGCGCCAGCGGACCGTCGATCCCATCGACGAACAGCGCGACCCCCAGCCAGGCGAACATCACCGGCCAGTCGCCGCGCACGGCCGCAACCAGTGCCAGGAACGCCCAGACGACGCCGGACGCGGTCAGCGCATGAACCGCCGCCGCCGCAAGCCTGCGCTCCTGGGTTGCCACGCCGCTGCTCATGGGCCGCGCCATTCGATGCGGCACAATTCGGCGCTGCGCCCGGCGAAGTCCCAATTCCTGCCGAAACCGCGCATTCGGCTGCGATCCGCCTGGCAGACCGTGATGTCGGGCGCGATCCAGTACTGGCTGTTCGTTATCACGACGTCGCCGCCGCCATTGCTCCCGGAGACGGGGGTGATCGCCCCGTCGATGATTTTCGGTACCTTCACGATACGTGTTTTCCCGTCGACCGTATAGCTCACCGGTGTCTGCTGCACGCCAAGGAATCGCCCGACAAGGATCGACAGCAATCCGGTGGAGCCGCCGGCGCGCCCGGTGAAGATGCGGGTCAATGCCCGAACGGCCTGAATGTCGGCGCGGTCATCGACAAACAGGCCAGCCGTCCAGTTGCCACGCGACATCAGACCCGGAATCTCCATGACCAGCGCCACGTTGATGCCGCCGAGATCGACATCGCCGAAACGGCCCTGGTCGATACGGATGCCGGCCCAGGTCTGGCAGTAGCCCTCGGTCGGCGGATGCTTGCCGAGCGACAGCACGCAGGGGCAGAAGACCGTGCAGTTGCAGCTCAGCGCGAGCTCGCCGTTGATCGCCCACTTCTCCGACACCTGAGCCTACTCCCTGACTGTTCCCACCGACCGGTCAGGCGGTGGCCAGCGCAAGCGCTGCCGCCGCCGCCCAGCCGAGCAGCACCACGCCAACGAGACCGCTGAACCAGCGGGTCGCGACGACCTTCTCGGCCGTCATCACCACGGCCAGCCCGGCGATCCAGACGATGTTCATCATCCCGACGGCGAACATTACCAGCATCAGCGCCCAGCAGCAGCCCAGACAATGGATGCCCTGGCGGATGCCCAGCCGGAAGACGCCTGCGGGGTCCTCGGTCCAGTTCGCGAACAGCACCGGAAAGGGGCGCGCGCAGCGGACGAGACAGGCCGTCTTGATGGCGGTGAACTGGTAGGCGCCGGCACCCGCCATCACCGCCACGGCCAGCCAGCCGGGAAGCGCCGCCATCGGCGCCTCCACCAGCCCGGCAAGTCCGATTGCCCATTCGAGACCGGTCGCCGCGACGGCAAAAGCTGACCAGATGGTCAGGTAGCCGGCGGCCAGGACCAGCGGCGACACCACCCGCCTGCCCTGTCCGGCCGCCGTGTCGGCGATCTCGGCATAGGTCCGGATCATCGGCGCAGCGGTCGGCAGCATCATCGCCACGCCCATCGCCAGCCACATCGAGGCGTGCAGGACGAGGTCGGCGATCGACCAGTCGGCTGGCGAGACCGCGCAGACCGCGATCAGTGCCGAGAGCCAGGCGTTGCCGGAAATCGCGGCGAACAGCCGATCCTGGTGGGCGAAGTCTCCGATCAGGCGGTCGAAGGTCGCCATCCCCGGCCCGAGCGCCCCGAACGTGCCGCCGAGCCCGACAGCCGTGGCCGCGAGCGCCAGATAGGCCCAGGCGAGCAGGACGAGGGCGCCCAGCGCAGCCCATGTCGCAAGGTGTGGTCGTCCGAGCGCGCCTGCAAGGCGCGCCTCGAACGCTCCCAGATGGGGGAACCCGCCTCCGGGGGTAATGGTCATCGCCCTTCCCTGGTGTGATGCGGCCCGGCCGTCTCGCCCATGAGGATGGTCAATCATGCTGGCGCGGCAAATGCAATGGCCCGGGCATCGGGCGATGTGGCAGCCGAGGCGGATGTGACACGCGGTCAAGGTGACGACGCTCCGGTGCCGCGCTATGTCCTGCACGTTCACGGCACAAGGACAGTCAGCGATGGTCGCAGCGGAGAACCGTTTCGATGTCGTGGTCGCCGGCGGGGGGCCGGCCGGACTGTCCGCGGCGCTGGCGATCGCCGCAGCCGGATTGACGGTGGCCGTCGTCGATCCGCTGGCGGATCCGGCCCGTGATCGGCGCACCTCCGCTCTGATGGTCGCCTCCGTCCGGATGTTGCGGCGGCTCGGGGTGTGGAGCGATTGTGCCGCGGAGGCCGCGCCGCTCGAAAGACTGCGGATCATAGACGATACCGGCCGATTGGTGCGCGCACCGAGCGTCGAGTTCGCCGCCAGCGAGATCGGCGAAGCGGCATTCGGCTGGAACATCCACAACCGGGTTCTGGTCGCGACGCTGCGCCGCCGGATCGGCGAGATGCCGTCGGCGCATCTGATCGTCGCGACGGTGACGGGGATCGAGCTCGACGCCGACGGGGCAGTCGTCCGTCTTGCCGACGGCAGCCGTCTCGCGGCCGCGCTGGTGGTCGCCGCGGATGGGCGTCGCTCGCTGTGCCGACGGGCAGCGGGCATCGCGGTCGATGAATGGAGCTATGACCAGGCGGCCCTCGTCACCGACCTCGAGCATGAACGCCCGCATTGCGGCGTGTCGACGGAATTCCACGGCTGCAACGGCCCGTTCACCCTCGTGCCACTGCCCGGCGACCGGTCCAGCCTCGTCTGGGTCGATCGGCCGCGCGCCGTCGAGACGTTCGCCGCGCTTTCGCCGGAAGGGCTTGCCGGAGAGATCGAACGGCGGTCGCATCGCCTGCTCGGCCGGGTGCGCGCAGCCGCGCGCTGCGCAACCTACCGTCTGTCCGGACTGAACGCCCGCCGCTATGCCGCCAGACGCGTCGCGCTGGTCGGCGAGGCCGCCCACGTCATTCCGCCGATCGGTGCCCAGGGGCTCAATCTCGGTCTGAGGGACGCCGCGATGATCGCCGAAATCGTCGCGGACGCCTTCGAGGCCGGTCGCGACATCGGCGGCGAGGAGGTCTGTACGGCCTATGACGCGGCTCGACGTATCGACATCGTGTCGCGGGCGGGCGCGGTGGACCTCCTCAATCGCACCCTGCTGTCGGATTTCGTCCCGCTTCAGGCTTTGCGCGCCGCAGGTCTCCGCGTGCTGTCGGGGATCGGGCCGATCCGGCGGCTGATCGTGCGTGAAGGTATCGCTCCGACCCACGGGCTGCCGCGAATCATGCGTCCGGCCGACGGTGACGGCATGACGGCCGGCTCATTGCCTTACGCTGCCGTCGAGTAGATCATTGTCGGCGCCGAGCGTCGGAGCGCGCCCGGGCGTTGCGGCGGGGCCGCGGAACTGCGGCGCCACGGGTACGACAAGCGCAGGAATGCGCTGGCCGGCCTGGTTCTCCAGCACGTGATCGAACAGCCCGCGTTCGAGGAAGTGCGGATCCTTCGCCGCTTCGGCTAGCGTGCGCACCACGTTCGTCGCACAGTCCCTGCCCTCGAACACCGCTGCCCAGTCTTCGGACGAGCGGTTGCCGAAGATCGCGCGCATCGCCGCGATGGTGGCGGCCGGATCGACGCTGTCGTCGCGCAGGCGCCGTTCCAGCCCGATGAGGTCGCACAGCTCGTCCCAGAACTTCTGTTCCAGCGCGGCCACCGCCACGAAGCGGCCGTCCCGTGTCGGGTAGATCTGGTAGCGGGGCGATCCGCCCGACAGCAGCGAGTCGCCGTTGCCCGGCCAGTCGCCGAAGGCGTGGCCCATTCCGTAGGCCCACCAGGCGTAGGTGAACATCGCATCGCTCATCGCGATGTCGATATAGGCACCCTCCCCGGTGCGCTGGCGCCCTATCAGCGCGAGCAGGATGTTGAGCACGGTGGGCATGGTGCCGCCGCCGATGTCGGCGACGAGCGCTGGCGGGATCACCTGGTGCGCGGCGCTGCCGTGCGACAGCGCCAGCAGTCCGGTTTCGGCGATGTAGTTGAGATCGTGGCCGGCGACCTGGGATTTCGGCCCGGACTGTCCGTAGCCGGTGATCGAGCAATAGACGATATCCGGCCGGATTGCCCTGACGCGCTCGTAGTCGAGGCCGAGCCGACTCATGACGCCCGGTCGGAACTGCTCGATGAGCACGTCGCAGTCGCGGATCAGCGGCTCGAGGCGTGCCGCCGCACCCGGATCCTTGAGATCGACGGTGACGCTGCGCTTGCCCCGATTGAGAAGCGCGAAATGAATCGAATCATCGCCCCAGCGTGGCACGAACCGGCGGATCTCTTCCCCCTCCGGCCGCTCCACCTTGATGACCTCGGCGCCAGCCTCGGCGAGGATCAGCCCCGCAAGGGGCCCGGGCAGCAACGTCGAGAAATCGAGAACCCTGATGCCGGATAGCGGTCGATTGACCAAGTGTCCCTCCTCCGGATCGCGCCGTGTTTCCACGCCTGTCACGGGAACAGGTCGGACGGCACCAGCGCGTTGGATATCAGATACAGCACGCTTGTCAGAGTGAAGATCGAAACCACGGTTCCGATCAGGATGCTGCTCGACGCCCGCTCGACATAGGTCTGATACTGCTGCGCCAGGACGAACACGTTCAGCGCCGGCGGCAGTGCCGACATCAGGATGGCCGTGTAGACCCATACGGGATCGAACGCGCCGACGAAGCTGAGCAGGACCAGTACCAGCGCCGGATGCAGGATCAGCTTGATCAGGATCAGCGCCGGCAGCTCCGCTGGAACCCGTTTGATCGGTCGCAGGGCGACGGTGACGCCCATGGCGAACAGCGCGCAGGGCGCAGCCGCCGAACGCAGGTAGGTCAGGAGCCGGTCGACCGCCTCGGGGGGGCGGAACTCGAAGTATGCGGCCAGGACCCCGGCGATCGTCGCCAGGATGAAGGGATGCAGGAGGACCCGCTTCACGATGCCCAGGGCCATCTGCACGCCGTTGACCTGATCGTTGCGCCCCAGCGCCATCAGGAGCGGCACGAGGGTGAACAGCATTGCGTTGTCGAAGCAGAAGATGAGCGCCGTGGGGACGGTCGCGGCGGGGCCGAGGGCGGCAAGGGTGAGACCAGGGCCCATGTAGCCGATGTTCGAATAGCTGCCGATCAGTGCCTGTACCGTCGACTCGCGGATGTTGCCTCGCGTCACCACGAAACCGATGAGGAAGGCCAGGGTGAACATGCAGTAGGTCGCGAAGGTCGTGGTCAGCACGAACGACCATTGCGCGAGCTGCTCGAAGGGGGTTTCCGACAGGAGCTGGAAGAACAGCGCGGGCAGCGCGAAGTAGACGATGAAGGTGTTGAGCCAGGCGAGCCCGTCCTGCGGATGGCGGACCAGCTTGCCGCCCACATAGCCCAGGAAGATCAGCCCGAAGAAGGGCATCGACAGTGTTAGGACCTGCTGCACTGACGGGATCCGGAGCTGGCGGTGTGGCCCCCTCGCCTAACCCCTTTCGCGAGCATCGGTCAACGCCGCCCGTCCTGCTGCGCTGCAAAAAGGCCTTGAACCGGCAGCGCCGCGCGGACATGGTGTCGCCGGTCACCACGCGGACGGACAAGATGAAGCTGCCGAGGAATTTCTATCGACCGCTGGCCGTGGGAGCGCCGGCGCCCTACACTGAGCTGCCGATCCGGGCGGAGCGGATGATCCACTTCGTGCCGCCGCACATCGAGAAGGTTCGCGCCAAGGTGCCGGAGCTCATCCGTCAGGTCGATGTGGTGCTCGGCAATCTCGAGGATGCGATTCCCGCCGACGCCAAGCAGGCGGCGCGGGCAGGCTTCATCGAGATCGGGCTTGGCAACGACTTCGGGGACACCGGCCTGTGGGTCCGGATCAATGCGCTGAACAGTCCCTGGGCACTGGATGACGTGACCGAGATCGTCGCGGCCCTGGGCGACCGGCTCGACGTGATCATGCTGCCGAAGGTCGAGGGCCCCTGGGACATCCACTATCTCGACCAGCTGCTGGCGCAGCTCGAGGCCCGACACGGTCTCACCAAGCCCGTGCTGATCCACGCCATCCTGGAGACGGCGGAAGGCGTCAACAATGTCGCCGAGATCGCTGCGGCGAGTCCGCGAATGCACGGGATGAGCCTGGGACCCGCCGATCTCGCCGCCTCGCGGGCGATGAAGACGACGCGGGTGGGCGGCGGACACCCGGGCTACCTCGTCCTCGAGGACGCTGACGGCGACAGGCCGCGCCAACGCTTCCAGCAGGATCTGTGGCATTACACCATCGCACGCATGGTAGACGCCTGCGCGGCGAACGGCATCAAGGCATTCTACGGCCCGTTCGGCGACTTCTCGGATCCGGCGGCCTGCGAAGCGCAGTTCCGCAATGCCTTCCTGATGGGGTGCACCGGCGCTTGGACGCTGCATCCCAGTCAGATCGACATCGCCAAGCGGGTATTCAGTCCCGATCCTGAGGAGGTGCGTCTCGCCCGTCGCATCATCGCGGCGATGCCGGACGGCACCGGTGCCGTGATGATCGACGGCAAGATGCAGGACGACGCGACCTGGAAGCAGGCGAAGGTGATCGTTGATCTGGCCGAGCTGGTCGCCCGCAAGGACCCGGACCTTGCTGCGGGCTACGGCGTGATCTGATTCCGGCGCCGCCTGGGCGCAGACATTCTTGACAAGCGCCTCACATTGCGACGAGTAGCTGCCGGATGTGACAGGGGCCGGCAGCCGCCGCGGGTGGCAGCGGTGCCGGCGCAACCGGGAATGCAATGAAGGCGAGAAGCGCGAAGTTCAAGATCGGTCAGGTCGTGCGGCACCGCATCTATCCGTTCCGCGGCGTGATCTTCGACGTCGACCCCGTCTTCGCCAACACCGAGGAATGGTGGCTGTCGATTCCGGAGGACGTGCGGCCGCGCAAGGACCAGCCATTCTACCATCTGCTGGCCGAGAACAGCGAGACCGAGTACATCGCCTATGTGTCGGAACAGAACCTTCTGCCCGACGAGACCGGCGAACCGGTACGCCATCCGCAGGTCGCGGAGATGTTCGACGTGCTGGAGGCCGGCGTCTATCAGAGTCGCGTCCACCGCACTCACTGAGGCGCACTCACTGAGGCCCGGGCGCCGCCGACCGCGGTCCGTGCTCCGGACCGGCCGGTGCGAAGGCCGGCCGCCAATGGCACCGTCGGTTTGCCGGCGCCGCCTGCGAGAGGATCATCGTTTCGCGGACCGGATGATCCTTTCCAACGCTGCGTTGGTCGCAATTCCCGACGCGGAAGGGGTATCCTCGCCGGGAATTTCCTTTCGACAGTCGCTACCGTCCGGAGTCGCTACCCTGCGGGGCTACGGCGGCTATTGGGCAGCCGGCTGCTGGCCCGCCGGCTTGCCCGCCTGCTGCTGCTCCAGCAGCTTCTTGCGCGCTTCCTCGGCCCGCTTCTGAAGCTCCTCCTGCAGCTTCTGGCGCTGTTGGGCGAGCTGCTCGACCGGCACCGGCGGACCGTCCCAGGCCTTGGTGAATCCGGTCAGAGTCAGGCCGATTCCGACCGGCTTGCCCTGGTTGTTGATCACCAGGACGACCAGGTTGTTGCCCTTCTTCAGGTTGTTGATGAAAGCGTCCTCGATCTCCAGTTCGGCGTAGCAGGCGTTCGGCAAGCAGATGACATACTTTCCGGGAACCTGGGTGCCCTCGTCGACCTGGACGCGAATGCCGGGCTGGATCAGCGTGCCGAGCGGGACGGCGGCGCGGATCAGGCGCTTGCCGTCAGGGGTCTTGGTCTCCTGGACGGAAATCGAGGCGAGGAATTCGCCGGAGTCGGTGCGCACCTCCTGGGTCACCAGGCAGATTTCCTTGGTCGCGTCGCCCTCGGTGGTGTCGGGCGCGCAGAGCTTGATCCAGCTTCCCAGCCCGCCTTCGGCCGGCGCGGCCTGCGGCTGCTGCGTCTGCTGCGTCTGGGCCGATGCGGGGGCGACCATCGCGAACGCCGCGAGGGCGCCCGCCAGAACCGCGCCCTTCAGCAGTCGGCGGTGAGTCGTACCTTCCACTACGGGCAACATGGATGCTCCTTGCAAGCGTTGATCGCGTCGGGTGCGTCGCTCGCCCCGCTCGCGGCCGGCGCGACCGCGATACGCGTGACAGGTTGCGGCGGCGCCGTTGACAGCGCTTGGTCGCGGGCAATTGCGGCGACACGGTGTCCCGTTCGCGCGCCAACCTGTCCGTCTCCGGTGCCGGCCCTCGAATAACGCGGATTGGCCACGATTTCCAGCGACGATCTGCAGCCGGCCGGGCATGAAGCCTATGGTACAGTTGAGCGCCGATTCGCATCTCACGGCCCGCCGCCGGTTCGAAGGGAGTCGACAATTCCGCGAAGTTCGTTCCGCATGTGCCTTGTCTCGGCGCTGCTGGCATCCGGTCTGGCCGCGGTGTCCGACCGGAGTGCAGCCGAGCCGTCGCATGCCATCGCCATGCACGGCGAACCGGCGTTGCCTGCCGATTTCTCCCATTTCGGCTATGTCAATCCCGACGCTCCCAAGGGCGGCCGCCTCGCCCTCGGCGTCGTCGGTACCTTCGACAGCCTCAACCCGTTCATCGTGCAGGGCGTCGCGGCGCGCGGACTGCGCGAATACGTCTTCGAATCGCTGATGGCGCGCGGGCTGGACGAGCCCTTCACCCTCTACGGCCTGCTGGCCGACAGCATCGACGTTCCGGACGACCGGTCGTCGGCACTGTTTCGTCTCAGACCGGAAGCCCGCTTCTCCGATGGCACGCCCGTCACGCCGGAGGATGTGATCTTCTCCTGGGAAACGCTGAAGCGATTCGGCCGACCCAACCACCGCACCTACTATTCGCTGGTCACCGACGTGGAGAAGGTCGGCGATGACGGTGTGCGGTTCATCTTTGGCGACTCCGGCGACAGGGAGATCCCGCTGATCATCGGGTTGATGCCGATCCTGCCGAAGCATCACTACGAGAGCGTCGACTTCGAGAGGAGCGGCAACCTGCCGCCGGTCGGCTCAGGCCCCTATGTCGTGGGGCGGGTCGACCGTGGGTCGCTCATCGAATACCGACGCAACCCTGACTACTGGGGCCGGGACCTGCCGGTAACGCGCGGACGCTTCAACTTCGACGAGATCAGGATCGAGTTCTTCCGCAACGAGACCGCGCTGCACGAGGCTTTCAAGAAGGGGCTCGTGGATGTGCTGCCGGAACTCGATCCGGCCCGGTGGGCGACCGAATACAGCTTTCCTGCCGTCAATGACGGGCGTGTCGTTCTCGACGAGCTCTCGTCCGGCGTGCCGCGCGGCATGTCTGGCCTGGTCTTCAACACGCGACGGCCGCAGTTCGCCGACCGGCGGGTTCGGCAGGCGCTGGCGATGCTGTTCGACGGCGAATGGATCAACCGTACGCTCTATCATGGGCTGTTCGAGCGCACGGTGAGCTATTTCGAGGGCTCGGAACTGTCGGCGCGCGGCGTGCCAGCGAGCGCACGCGAGCGCGAATTGCTGGCGCCCTGGAGCGACCGCGTTCTGCCGCAGATCATGGACGGCAGCTACGAGCCGCCACGGACGGACGGCTCCGGACGTGACCGCACGATGCTGAGGTCCGCCCTCGCGCTGCTCGGCGAGGCCGGCTACGAGACATCCGGGGGCGTGATGCGCCACCGCGAGACGGGCCAGCCGCTGGCCTTCGAGATCCTGGTCGCCACACCCGAGCAGGAGCGCCTGGCGCTGACCTATGCGACGCAGCTCAAGCGCGCGGGAATCCAGGCTTCGGTGCGCCAGGTCGACAGCGCCCAGTTCGAGCGGCGGCGCCAGACCTACGATTTCGACATGATCCAGTTCTTCTGGTTCGCGTCGCTGTCGCCGGGCAACGAGCAGAAGTTCTACTGGGGCGGCGCGGCGGCGGGACAGGAGGGTACCCGGAACTACATGGGCGTCGCCGATCCGGCCGTCGATGCGATGATCGAGGCCTTGCTGGCGGCCCGCGAGCGCGATGACTTCGTCGATGCGGTGCGGGCGCTCGACCGGGTCCTGATGTCGGGAAGCTACGTCATCCCGCTGTTCCATACCCGGGACAGCTGGGTGGCGCGCTGGTCGCATATCGGGCGGCCGGAACGGATGCCGCTTTACGGATACGAGCTCGACACATGGTGGCGGGTGCAGCCGGAGGCCGTCGACGGCCGAGGCTGACAGTGCGGGGGGACTGCAGATGATCCTGGTGGACCGCGAGGCGGCCGACCGGTACCTGAAGGCGGAGGTGTGGGGCAAGGCGACGCTCGACGGATTGTTGGCGCGGCTCGCCGCAACCCGACCCGACGATGTCGCCGTGACCGATCCCGGTGATCGGATCGGCTGGCAACGCAGTTTCGGCCCGGCGGTGACCTGGGCGGAGATCGACCGGATGGTCTCGGCGGTCGCTGCGGTGCTGCTCGACGCGGGACTGAAGCAGGACGATGTGGTTGGCATCCAGCTCGCCAACTGCGTCGAGGCGCTGGTCACCCATTTGGCCGCGCTCAGGGCCGGTCTGATCCCGGCTGCGCTGCCGATCACCTGGCGCGAGATGGAGCTCGCCGAAGCCTGCGACCGGGTCGCGCCGGTCGCTCTGGTGACGGCGAGCCGTATCGGCCCCAATGATCATGCCGACCTGATGATGCGGGTGGCGGTCCAGTCAATGTCGGTGCGCCACATCTTCGCCTACGGGGCGAATGTCGCCGATGGCGTGAGCCCGCTTAATCCGGCGTTGTCGCCGTCTGCCTCGACCGAGGGGGCGAACGGGGCGCCGCGCAGCGGCAATCCCGCCGATCACGTTGCGATGCTCACCTTCGTGTCCTGGGATGGCACGCTGGAGCCACTGGCGCGCAGCCATAACCAGTGGCTTTCGGCGGCGGCCGAACTGGCGCTCGACGCGCGGATCGGTCCCGATGCCGTGCTCGCCACCAGCCTCCTCCCAACCAGCCTGACAGGCCTCACCGCCGCGCTCGGCGTCTGGCTGTTGTCAGGCTGCCGGCTGAACCTGGTGATGCCGACGACATCGGCCGCCTTCTGCCGCGAGGTCGCGCGGATGGAGGCGACGCATCTGGTGCTGCCCGGTCATCTGACGCATCTCGTCGAGCAGCTCGATCCGCGCCGCCGGCTGCGACTGGTGCGCTACTGGGCCTCGCCCGATGCGCTGTCGACGGCCGCGCGCGATACGGCGGGCGACGGTACGACGGACGTGATCTCGCTGGATGAGATGGCAATCACCACCGGCAGCGGTGGCAAGGCGCTGGTCCTGCCGCTGGCGGGCACCGGCGAGGAGGCAGCGACCGATCCGAAGCGACCGCTGCTGGCGGCACGGATGATGGGCAATCTGCACAAGGCCGGGTCGAACATCGTTCCCGGCGCGCTGCTCAGCGGTGCGCTGATGGTGGGCGGGCCGCAGGTGCCGACGGCTGCCTTTCCGGGCCGGCCCTCGGAAGCCGAGGTGCCGTTCCGCTTCCGCCCCCATCCGGATGGTTTCCGCGAGACCGGCCTGCGCTGCCGGCTGGTCGAGAGCGACGGCCCGTCCCTCGTCGTTCTCGGCCATCGCAAGGAGACGATCGTCGTCGGCGGATTCGTCGTGGCGGCAGAGAGCCTGGACACCCTCTATGGCGGCTTTGACGGGTTCCTCGATGCTGCCGCCGCCAGCATCCCCGATCCGATGTTCGGCGAACGCATCGTCGCCGCCGTCGTGCCGCAGCCGGGCCGCGACTGTTCGCTCGCCGCATTCCGGGCGCATCTGCGCGAGCTCGGTGTCGCCGCGCATCTGATGCCCGACCGCATCCTGACGGTGCGCGAGATCCCGCGCTCGGCCGACGGAACGATCCTGCGCTCGACACTGGCGACCAGTCTGGCAGCATGACCGGTGCCATTACGGCAGAGGGCTGGGGAGGCGAGCCGGTTCCGCCGCGCTTCAACCTGGCGGCGCACGCCCTCATGGCCGCGCGGGTGACGCCGGAGAAGACAGCGTTCATCGTCGCGCACGACGCCGCCGACCCGGCTGCGGACGAGATCTGGAGCTATTCCGATCTCGACCTGGCGGTCCGCCGCACAGCATCGGCGCTCACCGGGTTAGGTCTCGGCCGCGGTGACCGCGTGATGCTGCGGCTCGGCAACTCCTCGCATTGCGCCGTCGGTTTTCTCGCGGCGGCGGCGATCGGCGCCGTCCCAATTCCCGTGTCGAGCCAGCTCACGGCAGCCGAGATCGACTTCATGGCCGGCGATGCCGACGTCCGGCTCGTGATCTGCGACCCCGGGCTCGAGGTCGGACCGGCGACACGGTCGCGGCCGATGATCCTGGCGTCGGAGCTTGCGGAGCGCGCCAGGCTAGCCGTGCCGGCGCCGTTCGCCGACACGGCCGCCGACGATCCGGGCTATCTGGTCTACACCTCGGGGACGACGCGGTCCCCGAAGGGTGTCCTGCATGCGCACCGCGCACTCTGGGGACGGCGGCCGGCCTATGCGGACTGGCTGGGGCTCGGCGCCACCGACATCGTGCTGCATGCCGGCTCGCTCAACTGGACCTACACGCTCGGCGTCGGCCTGCTCGATCCGCTGGCCTGCGGAGCAACGGGCGCGATCCATGCCGGACACCATGACCCTGCGGTGTGGCCGAAGCTCATCGACCGACTCGGCGCCACGATATTTGCTGCGGTACCCAGCGTTTATCGACAGATCCTGAAGTATTGCGAGATGTCTTCCGACAGCCTGCCGAGCCTGCGGCACGGGGTGGCTGCGGGCGAGACGCTGCGCGCGGACCTTGTCGAGGCCTGGTACACGGCGACCGGACGGTGGATCTACGAGGCCTTCGGCATGAGCGAGATATCGACCTACATCTCGATGCCGCCGGCGGGACGGCCGCGCCCGGGGACGCCGGGACGGCCGCAACGCGGTCGCGCGGTGGCGCTCTTGCCGCCCGAGGATGGCGTCAGGCCCGTCGCGTTCGGCGAAGCCGGCGTGCTGGCGGTCCACCGGTCGGATCCCTCCCTGATGATCGGCTACTGGAACCGTCCGGACGAGAACTCGTTCCGGGGCGACTGGTTCGTCACCGGCGATCTGGCCGTCATGGACAGTGACGGCTACATCCACCCGTGCGGCCGCCTCGACGACGTGGTCAAGGTGATGGGCTACCGGGTATCGCCGGTGGAGATCGAGGCGGCGCTCGAGGCGCATCCGGCCGTGGCCGAGGCGGCTGTCGTTGCGGTCGAGGCCCGTCCGGGCGTGTCGATCCTGAGGGCGTTCGTCGTGCCGGCCGCCGGCGCGATGCTCGACGCGGACAGCCTGTCAGCCTTCGCGCGGACACGCCTGGCCGCCTACAAGACACCGAAGGACTATATGCTCGTGGACGCGCTTCCGCGTACGGCGAACGGCAAGCTGCAGCGTGCCCGGCTGCGCCAGCTCTCGCCCTGAGAGCCTGCTTCCGCCATACTGGATCGGGGGTGAGCCTGCCGCCGGAGTCGAAGCCCATGGCCACGATAACGCTCGACATCATTTCCGACACGATTTGCCCCTGGTGCTACATTGGCAAGCGGCGGCTGGAGAGGGCGTTGGCCATGCGTCCGGACGCCAAGTTGGACATCCGCTGGCGTCCCTATCAGCTCGATCCGACGATTCCGCCGGGCGGCGTGGCGCGTGCGGAGTATCTCGCGGCCAAGTTCGGCGGGGCGCAGCGGGTGGCGGAGATCCACGACCGTCTTCGCGCAGCGGCTGCGCAGGACGGTATCGACTTTGCGTTCGACCGCATCACCCGCACACCCAACACCATCAATTCGCACCGGCTGATCCGCTGGGCAGGCACCGCCGGGTGCCAGGAGGCCGTGGTGGAGCGCCTGTTCCGAAGCTACTTCGTCGAGGGCGGCGACATCGAGACCCCGACATCGCTGGCGGGCATTGCCCGGGACTGCGGCATGGATGGCGACCTGGTGGCGGAGCTTCTCGCAGGAGACGCGGACATCGAGCTGGTCGAGCGGGAGGTCGTCACGGCGCGCAAGATCGGCGTCACCGGCGTGCCGTGCTTCATCTTTGCCGATCGCTTCGGCGTCATGGGTGCGCACCCCCCGGAGGTTCTGGTCGAGTCGATCGACCGCGCCCTCCGCGAACAGGCGCGGGTCGCCTGACCTCTTGAGGAGTTCGCGTCGCCATCGTCCCGGCCGAGCGATGCGGGCGCCAGGATCGTGCCGCGCCTCCGGTCTGCGGCCCTGCCCTCCCGATCCCGGATCGGCCTTGCGGCCGTCCGGGATGACGCGGGGGCGGTCCGGGTTTGCGTATCGCCGGCGACCTCGCCTCGAACTCACTCGCCTCGAAGTCACGCCGCGTTGCGCGCTTCCGCGGCGATCGCGGCGATGCGGCGAAGCAGGTGCGTGGTGCCACGCAGGCGATCCTCGGGCGTCGCCCAATCGCGCAGCAGCACGATGGTGTGGTCGGGACGGATCTTCGCCCGGTGCCCTTCATCGGCGATGAAGCTGACCAGCCCTTGCGGATTGGCGAAGCGGTTGCCCCTGAGCCCGAACACCAGCCCCTTGGGTCCGGCGTCGAGCTTGTCGATTCCCGCTTCGCGGCACAGGAGCTTGACGCGCACCACGTCGAGAAGCTGCTCCGCCTCGACCGGCAGCCGCCCGAAACGGTCGGCCAGTTCGGCCGCGAACGCCTCGATCTCCAGTTCGTTCTCGATCTGCGACAGCCGCCGGTAGAGGCCGAGGCGGACGTCGAGATCGGGCACGTAGTGCTCGGGGATAAGCACGGCGGTGCCGAGCGTGATCTGGGGGGACCACTGGCCCTCGGCCGGCTCGCCGCCCTCCTTCAGGCTGGCGACCGCCTCCTCGAGCATCGCCTGATAGAGTTCGTAACCGACCTCCTTGATGTGGCCGGACTGCTCCTCACCGAGCAGATTGCCCGCCCCGCGGATGTCGAGGTCGTGGCTGGCGAGCATGAATCCGGCGCCGAGCGTGTCGAGCGACTGGAGAACCTTGAGCCGCTTCTCGGCGCCGGCGGTCAGCTTCCTGCGGGCGGGAACCGCGAAATAGGCATAGGCGCGCGCCTTGGAGCGACCGACCCTGCCCCGCAACTGGTAAAGCTGGGCGAGGCCGAACATGTCGGCGCGATGGACGATCAGCGTGTTCGCGGTCGGCACGTCGAGGCCGGATTCGACGATTGCCGTCGACAGCAGCACATCGTAACGGCCATCGTAGAAGGCGCCCATCAGGTCGTCGAGCTGGGTCGGCGGCATCTGTCCGTGCGCGATGGCGAATTTCACCTCCGGTACCTGATCCCTGAGAAATGATGCCATGTCCTCCAGATCGGCGATGCGCGGGCAGACGAAGAAGGTCCGGCCGCCGCGATAGTGCTCGCGGAGGATCGCCTCGCGCAGCACGACTCCGTCGAATGGAGTGACGAACGTTCGAACGGCAAGCCTGTCGATGGGGGGCGTCGCGATGATTGAAAGCTCCCTGATGCCGGTCAGGGCGAGCTGCAAGGTGCGCGGGATCGGCGTGGCGGTCAGTGTCAGCACATGCACCTCGGCCCGCAGCTCCTTCAGGCGTTCCTTGTGGGCGACACCGAAATGCTGCTCCTCGTCGACGATCAGCAGGGCCAGATCGCGGAACCTGATCGTCTTGCCGAGCAGGGCATGGGTGCCGATCACGATGTCGAGATCGCCGGAGGCCAGCCCCTTCTTCACCTCGGCAAGTTCCCTTGCGCTTACGAGACGTGATGCCTGGCCGATCTTGACCGGGAAGCCGCGGAACCGTTCGACGAAGGTCTTGTAGTGCTGGCGGGCGAGCAACGTCGTCGGCACCACCACTGCAACCTGCCGGCCGGACATCGCGGCGACGAAGGCTGCACGCAGCGCCACCTCGGTCTTGCCGAACCCGACATCGCCGCACACCAGTCGGTCCATTGGGCGGCCGGCGGCGAGATCGTCCAGCACCGCGCGGATCGCCGCTTCCTGGTCCTCCGTCTCCTCGTAGGGAAACCGTGCGCAGAATTCCTCGAAGGCGCCGTGAGGCGGCGTCAGGACCGGCGCGTCGCGCATGGTCCGGGCGGCGGCGATGCGGATCAGCGCATTCGCCATCTCGCGCAGGCGCTCCTTCAGTTTCGCCTTGCGGGCCTGCCAGCCATGTCCGCCGAGCTTGTCGAGCTGCGCCGGGGCGTCCTCGGAGCCGTAGCGCGACAACAGCTCGATGTTCTCGACCGGCAGGAACAGCTTGTCGCCGCCGGCATAGTGGATCTCGACGCACTCATGCGGCGCGCCAGCGGCCGTGATCGTCTTCAGCCCGACGAAGCGGCCGATGCCGTGGTCGACATGCACCACGTAGTCGCCAGGAGACAGGCTGGTCAGCTCGGTCAGGAAGTCGGCGGTGCGTCTGCCCTTGCGCTTGGGTCTCACGAAGCGGTCGCCGAGCACGTCCTGCTCGCCCATCACGACGAAGGACGGCGCCTCGAACCCGCGCTCGATGCCAAGCACGGTCAACGCGACGCTGTCCCCTGGCAGAGACTGTGCCTGGGGCCAGTCGGCGACGGTCCGGATCCCCGTCAGTCCGTGGTCGGCGAGCATGTCGCCCATGCGGTCGCGGGAGCCTTCGCTCCAGCAGGCGACGACGAGGCGGCGGCCCGACCTGACGATCTGCTGCGCGTGGGCAGCCGCCGCATCGAACAGGCTCGCGGCTGCATCGGTCCGCTCCGGCGCGAAGTTGCGGCCCTCGCGTGCGCCCAGATCGAAGACCGGACCGCTTGCCTCGGTCGCCGGAACGTCGAATGGCGTCAGCGCGGCGACCGCACGCGCCGCGAGCGCCTCCGACCAGTCCGTCTCGGACAGATAGAGCGCGTCCGGGTCGAGCGGCTTGTAGGGCGCGGCGTCGCCCGAGCTCATCTCGAGGGCCTCAACCCGGGCGGCGTGATAGTCGGCGACCTGGGTCATGCGTTCGACGCGCGCCTCGCCGGCCAGCGCATCGAGCAGCACCGGTGCGGCGCCGGCATGATCGAACAGGGTTTCGAGCCGGTCGTGAAACAGCGGCAGCCAGTGCTCCATGCCCTGATGGCGCCTGCCCTCGCTGACTGCCGCATAGAGCGGATCGTCGCCCGAGGGCACGCCGAAGCGGGCGACATAGGCTGTCCGGAATCGCCGGATCGCCGCATCGTCGAGGCTGAGCTCGCTCATCGGGATGAGCGACAGGTCGTGCTCCTGATGGACGGTGCGTTGGGTCTCGGGGTCGAAGCTGCGCACAGATTCGAGCGTGTCGCCGAAGAAATCGAGCCGGATCGGCAGCTCCCGGCCCGGTGGAAACAGATCGAGAATGCCGCCACGTACCGCGAATTCGCCGGTCTCGCGCACCGTTCCCGTCCGCTCGAACCCGTCGCGTACGAGCCAGGCGACGATCGCCTCCATGTCGGCGCGAGCGCCCGGCCGCAGCGACCAGCCCGACGCGGCGATCCAGGCGCGGCTCGGCACCCGCTGGGTCGCAGCGTTGACCGTGGTGGCGAGGATCGTCGGGCGGGGTTCGCCAGGATGCGCGATGCGGGTCAGCGCGGCGAGGCGGCGGGCGACAATCTCGGGATTGGGTGAGACACGGTCATAAGGCAGGCAATCCCAAGCCGGGAATTCGAGCACTTCGACGTCGGGCGCGAAGAAGCGGGCGGCGCGAAGGAAATCGGCCAGCCGCTGGGCATCGCGAAGGATGCAGACGAGCGCGATGCCCGACGTCGCGCGGGCGCGCGCGATGTCGGTTGCGACGACGGCGTCGAAGCCTTCAGGCACATGGGTGAGCGTGATCCTGCCCGACCGTTCGAGGACGGCAGGCGAGAACAGGCGCGTGCGGGCCAGGGCGGAGTTGGTCACGGTGATCAAATCGCGCCGGAGACCGGGTGCCGGCGATGGAAATCCCTGATGGCGGCCAGCATCGGTGTGTCATAGTTGGCGGGGACGGGCCTGGTGCCGGCGATCCAGCCGAACAGTTCCGGATCCGGAGCCTCGACCAGACGTTCGAGCTCGGCGACCTCCGCGTCGCTCATTGCGGCGAGATTCGCATCGGCGAACCGGCCCAGCAGGAGATCCATCTCGCGCGTGCCGCGATGCCAGCAGCGGAAGCCGAGCTTGCGGCGGCGCGACTCGTCAGCCGGCGTGCTGTCGCGGTCCGCAGGTGTGGTCACGTTGCAGTCCCTCATGTTCATGGCGCCGCAGGGTATAGCGCGCGGAAACGGCGCCGGCCAGCGCCGCGGCCCACCCGTTGCCTAATCGGATGGGCTGGGACACTTTCGCGCCATGCGGCCCGCCCTGCTCAACCCTCTGTTCGCGCCGGTGTCCAGCCTGAACGGCATAGGTCCGCGCCTGTCGGGGCTGTTCGGTCGGCTGCTCGGGGGAGATGAAGATGGCGGCGAGCCGCTTGTCGTCGATCTTCTATGGCATCTGCCCGGTGGCCTCGTCGACCGCCGCCAGCGGCCAACCGTCGACCGGCTCGAGCCGGGAACCATCGCGACGCTCGAAGTCGTCGTTGCCCGCCATCGTCCGCCACCGCACGGGCGCGAGCGCGCGCCCTACCGGGTCGTCTGCCAGGACGCAACCGGTGAACTGACCCTGGTGTTCTTCAATGCCAACCGCAAATGGATCGAGCGGATGCTGCCGCCGGGCGAGACACGCTGGGTGAGCGGGCGCGTCGAGGAGTTCAACGGTTTTCCGCAGATGGTCCATCCGGACCACATCCTGAGCGCGGCGGAGTTTGCGAAGCTGCCGCTGGTGGAGCCGGTCTACCCGGCGACCGCCGGCCTCGGCAACCGAGTGATTTCCAGGGCGGCCTGGCAGGCGGTCGAGCGGGTGCCGGCGCTGGAGGAATGGCAGGATCGGACCTGGCTCGCCCGTCAGCGCTGGCCAGGGTTTCGCGAGGCGCTGGAACGGCTGCATCGGCCGGCCCGCCCGGAGGATGTCGCGGAAGACGGGGCGGCCTGGAGCCGGCTTGCCTATGACGAGTTGCTGGCTGGCCAGCTCGCGCTGGCGATCGTGCGCGCCCGCCAGCGGCGCGTCCGCGGCAAGGCGCGTCGCGGGGACGGCAGGTGCGTCGCCCGCCTCACTGCCGCGCTTCCCTACAGCCTGACCGCCTCGCAGCGGCTGGCGATCGAGGAGATCGCGGCCGACCTGGCGGCGCCGGAGCGGATGCTCCGGCTGCTGCAGGGCGATGTCGGCAGCGGCAAGACGGTCGTCGGTCTCATTGCCATGGCCAGTGTCGCCGAGACGGGGGCCCAGGCCGCGCTGATGGCCCCGACGGAGCTGCTCGCACGCCAGCACTTCCGCTCGATCGCGCCACTGGCGGAGGCAGCGGGACTGCGGGTCGCGATCCTCACCGGCCGCGAGCAGGGCAAGGAACGTGCACCAATTCTCGCAGCGCTTGCCGCCGGCGAGATCGACATCCTGGTCGGCACGCACGCGCTGTTCCAGGCCGGTGTCGCGTTCGCCGATCTGGGGCTCGCCGTCGTCGACGAGCAGCACCGCTTCGGCGTCCACCAGCGCCTTGCGTTGGCAGCCAAGGGCGACGGCGTTGACATGCTGGTGATGACGGCGACGCCGATCCCGCGCACCCTGCTGCTGACCCACTACGGCGACATGGACGTCACGCGGCTGACCGAGAAACCCGCCGGCCGCAATCGGATCGAGACGCGCGTCGTGCCGCTCTCCCGTCTCGAAGACGTGATCGGCGCCGTCCGCCGCGCCGTCGAGGCGGGGACCCAGGTCTATTGGGTCTGCCCGCTGGTCGAGGAGTCGGACGATCTGGATGTGACGTCGGCGGAGGCGCGGCACCAGTCGCTGCTGGCGCTGTTCGGCGAGCGGGTCGCGTTGGTTCACGGCCGCATGAGCGGGGCGGAGAAGGATGCCGCGATGCGCCGGTTCGTCAGTGGCGAGGCGCGGGTCCTGGTCGCCACGACGGTGATCGAGGTTGGCGTCGATGTGCCGGACGCCAGCATCATGATCGTCGAACATGCCGAACGGTTCGGCCTGGCCCAGCTTCACCAGCTGCGCGGCCGGGTGGGGCGTGGGCAGGCGGCGTCCAGCTGTCTGCTGCTCTATGGCCAGCCGCTCGGCGAGACGGCCCGCGCCCGACTCGCCATCCTGCGCGACACCGACGACGGTTTTGTCATCGCCGAGGAGGATCTGCGGCTGCGCGGCGGCGGCGAGGTGCTGGGCACCCGCCAGAGCGGCATGCCGGAGTTTCGCGTCGTGCGCACCGGCGTGCATCTCGGCCTGCTCGAGGCGGCCCGCGACGATGCGCGGCTGGCGCTGGAGCGGGATCCCCGGCTGGAGGGTCCGCGCGGCCGGGCGCTGCGCACCCTGCTCTACCTGTTCCGCAAGGACACGGCCATGCGCTACATCGAGGGAGGATAGCGAGGGAGGATAGCAGGGCCTGCTGCCTATTCCGCCGCACTGCGGCGTCCGTTTTCACCCTGCGGCGACTTCGACAGTTCCGGGCGATCGGTGCGCCGCCGATCCTTCGTCGCGGCCGGGACGGGATGCGGCGGCGCGACCAGCCCGCCCGAAATGACCAGCTTGGCGCCGTCCTCCACCGACATGTCGAGAATCTGCACGTCCTTGCGAGGGACGAACAACAGAAAGCCGGAAGTTGGGTTGGGCGTCGTCGGCAGGAAGACGCTGAGCAGGTCCGTCTCCTCGCCGCCGGCCTTGTGGACCAGTTCGCCCTTGGTCTCGGTTGCCACGAACACGATCGCCCACAAGCCGGCGCGGGGATATTCGATGAGGCCGACCTTCTGGAAGGAATTTCCGGTCTGCGAGAGAACCGTCTCGAAGATCTGCTTCAGACCGCGATAGATGCTGCGGACGAGCGGCATGCGATCGAGCATCATCTCGCCATAGGCGACAATGGTGCGACCGAACAGGTTGGCCGTTGCCGCGCCCAGGAAGATCAACGCGAGGACGGCCACGATCAGGCCGAATCCCGGGACGGTGAACGGCAGATAGTGGTCTGGATTGTAGCGCTCGGGAATCCAGGGCTTCACCCAGGCGTCCACCCAGCCGATGAACGACCAGGTGATATAGATCGTGATCGACAGCGGCGCGGCGATTACCAGACCGGTGAGAAAATAGTTGCGCAGGCGCATGCCGATGCCCAGGCGACGCGGCGGCGGCGCGTCGGGCGTGAGGACGCCGGGCCCACCTTCCTCGTTCGATTTCATGCGAGTCGAATCCCTGACGGAGCGGCTGACGCCGCCGCTCGCCGCATAATATAGGTGACAGTCAGCCTCGGTTAGACCGATCTCGCGACAGGACGCGTCGGACGCGCGATATCGCTACTCGACGGTTACCGACTTGGCGAGATTGCGCGGCTGATCCACGTCCGTGCCCATGAATACCGCCGTGTGATAGGCGATGAGCTGCACCGGGATCGCGTAGAGCAGCGGCTGCACGAACTGATACATCTCGGGCAACACCAAGGTGGCGAACGGCTGGTCACCGGCAGCTTCGGCTCCGGCCGCATCGGTCAACAGGATGATACGTCCGCCGCGTGCCGCGACCTCCTGCATGTTCGAGACGGTCTTGTCGAACAGCCGGTCGGATGGGGCCACCACGATCACGGGGACGTTCTCGTCGACGAGCGCGATCGGCCCGTGCTTGAGTTCCCCGGCCGCATAGCCTTCCGCGTGGATGTAGGAGATTTCCTTGAGCTTCAGCGCGCCCTCGAGCGCGATCGGATAGTTCAGGCCGCGACCGAGATAGAGCACGTCGCGGGCACGCGACAGGTCGCGGGCGAGATCCTCGATCTGTGGCTCGAGCTTCAGCGCCTGGCCGACCAGCCGGGGAACCTCGATCAGGGAACGGACCAGCTTGCGTTCGTCATCCTCCCCGAGCACGCCACGCTGCCGTCCGGCGGCGATGGCGAGGCAGGCGAGCACCGCGAGCTGGCAGGTGAACGCCTTGGTTGATGCCACGCCGATCTCGGGCCCGCCGAGGGTCGGAAAGACGACATCCGATTCCCTGGCGATCGAGGATTCCTGCACGTTGACGATGGAGAGGATGCGCTGCCCGTTCTGGGCGCAATAGCGCAGCGAGGCAAGCGTATCGGCGGTTTCCCCGGACTGCGAGATGAAGAGCGCGAGCCCTCCCGGATCGAGTGGCACTTCGCGATACCGGAATTCCGAGGCGACATCTATGTCGACGGGCAGCCGGGCGTACTTCTCCATCCAGTACTTGCCGACGAGCCCAGCCAGATAGGCGGTCCCACAGGCGGAGACGGTGACACGCTTGAGGGCGGCAAGATCGGCCGGAACGGCCTCGGGAAGCCTGATCGTGCCGCTCGCCATGTCGATGTAGTGCGCCAGCGTGTGACTGAGGACCTCGGGCTGCTCGTAGATCTCCTTGGCCATGAAATGGCGGTGGTTGCCCTTGTCGACCAGCAGCGAGGAGGCGAGCGAGCGGGATATCGGCCGGGTAACCCGGTTGCCGGCAGCATCGAATATCTGCACCCCGCCCCGCGACAATACCACCCAGTCGCCGTCCTCCAGATAGGTGACGCGGTCGGTGAACGGCGCCAGTGCGATGGCATCGGAGCCCAGATACATCTCGCCGTCGCCATGGCCGACCGCCAGCGGGCTGCCGCGTCGGGCGCCGATCATGAGGTCGTCCTCGCCCTCGAACAGGATGGCGAGCGCGAAGGCGCCCTGAAGTCGGCCGAGGGTCGCCCTGACGGCATCGGCCGGGGTCCTGCCGGACTTGAGTTCCCTGGTCAGCAGATGCGCGACGATTTCGGTATCGGTCTGCGTGGCGAAGGCGACCCCGTCGGCGGCAAGCTCCTGCTTCAGCTCGCGAAAGTTCTCGATGATGCCATTGTGGACGATGGCGACGCGGTCGGTCGCATGGGGATGGGCGTTGTCCTCCGTCGGCGCGCCGTGGGTCGCCCAGCGGGTGTGGCCGATTCCGCTGTGTCCGGCGAGTGGACTTGCGCGAAGGCGTGCCTCCAGGTTGCGCAGCTTGCCCTCCGCGCGCCGGCGCTCGAGATGTCCTGCCTCGAGCGTTGCGACGCCCGCAGAGTCGTACCCTCGGTACTCGAGCCGTCGCAACGCCTCGACGATATCGAATGCCACCGGCTGCTTGCCGAGAATGCCCACGATGCCGCACATGCGTCTCAGACCTCCGTGGCGGTTCCCCGAGCCAGCTAGATAACCTGTCCCCGGGTAGCCGGCAGTTCACAGTTCATTGCCGACTGTGACCCTTCAGGTGTCACGGTCGTGACGGCTCAGCTGCCGCTTCCGCCCGGCTTGTCCCCTGCGCCGGACCTGCGCTTGCGGAAGGCGGCGGCCCAGCCCGGCTTCTCGGACTGGCGCCCGCGGGCAATCGCGAGAGCATCCGGGGCAACGTTCTCGGTCACGACGCTTCCCGATGCGACATAGGCGCGGTCGCCGATGGTGACCGGGGCCACCAGCGCGCTGTTCGAGCCGATGAAGGCGCCCTCGCCGATCGTCGTGCGGTACTTGCCGTAACCGTCGTAGTTGCAGGTGATGGTGCCCGCCCCGATGTTCGCGCGCGCGCCGACCGACGCATCGCCGATATAGGTCAGATGATTGACCTTCGCACCGGGGCCGATATCAGACGCCTTGATCTCGACGAAGTTGCCGATATGGGCTCCCTCGGCGATCGAGGCGCCGGGACGCAGCCGGGCGAACGGGCCGACGATCGCGCCAGATCCGACGCTCGCCCCCTCAAGATGCGAGAAGGCCCGGATCGTCGCCCCGTCCGCCACCCTGACGCGTGGACCGAACACCACGTGCGGCTCGATGACCACATCCCGCCCGATCTCGGTATCAACGCAGAGGAACACCGTCTGCGGGGCGATCAGCGTGGCCCCACCGGCCATCGCCGCGGCGCGCAGCCGGTCCTGCATGACGGCCTCGACGGCCGCGAGCTGGGCGCGCGTGTTGACTCCCTGAACCTCGTCCTCGGCGGCGCGGGCTGCCACCGTCGTCAGGCCGCGCGCGACGGCGAGCTCGACAGCGTCGGTGAGATAGTGCTCGCCCTGCGCATTCGCGGTTCCGATCGCATCGAGCAACCCCGGCAGCAGGCCCGCACGGAACGCCATTATCCCGGAATTGCAGAAAGTTATCCGCTTTTCCTCATCCGAAGCATCACGGTGTTCGCGGATCGCGACAAGCCTGTCGCTGTCGAGGATCAGCCGGCCGTACCCGGTCGGGTCGGCGGCGTCGAACCCGAGCACCGCAAGGTCAGCCCCGTCTGCGACGAGCCGGCGGAGGCGATCGAGGCTGTCCGGCAGGATCAGCGGCGCGTCCCCGTAGAGGACGATGACGTCGCGATCGGTCGGGATGCTCGTGCGCGCTGCCAGGACGGCGTGCGCGGTTCCCCGGCGTTCGGTCTGCAGGTGGAGCGTCGCCTGCGGGCACCTCTCGCGGACGAGCGCCTCGACGGTGGACATCTGCGGCCCGACGACAACCGCGAGGCTTGCCGCGGGGTCGTAGCGTCGCACGGCGTCAACGACATGGCCGAGCATCGGCAGGCCGGCCACCGCATGCATGACCTTTGGCAGAGACGACTTCATCCGGGTGCCCTCGCCGGCGGCGAGCACGACGAAATGGCAGGGTCGGGACCTCATCTGACGGCTCCGTGGCGCTGGCCTATGGTTAGCGGATCGTTAACGAGTTGGCGACGGACAACGAGGAGAATCGCGTATCTCTAGTTAACGATTCGAGGGGCTCATGGGACAGGCTCAACCCAAACCGGACAAGCCGCAGCGACGGCCCGGCCGGGGCCGCAGCTTCCGCATCACCGCGATCTGGGGGGCAATGGCAGCCGCCTCCGTCGCGGCGCTCATCCATTCCGCAACGAGCGAGACCGGGCGCGCGCGCGTCGCCATGCTGTTCGAGCCGCGCGTGGCGGTGAGCGCGCGCGACCTCGAGGCCGAAATCACCCGAATGACGACCGAGATCACCCGTCTGCGCTCGGAGACGCGGCTGCTGGCTCTCGAGAAGGAAGCGCTGCAGATCAAGATTGCGGCGCTGGAATCCGAGATCGGTCCGTTGACCGGCTCGCTTCCCGACGCAGCGCGGGAGTCAGCGGGCGCGTCCGCGGGATCGGTGCCAGCTCCCGCTGCGCCTGCCGCCGATCCTGCCGCGCGCGGGCCGTCGGCGCCGGAGGAACCCGGTGCACGCACGCCCGCAGCAGATGTCCGGGTAGGCTTCCAGTCGCTGCCGCTCGACACGAGATCGGATGATCCGGCCGCCGCCCCGTCGCAGAGCGATATCCACGAGGAGCTGGTCAGTCTGGCGCATCCGGACGCGCGCAGCGTGCCGACGGAAATCTCGCGCACCCGCTTCGCCGTCGAGATCGGTTCGGGCGTGACGATGAGCGAGATTCGCGAGCTGTGGCGGCGCCTTTCGCGGGAGAACCGTCCGCTGATCGGCGGGCTCGAGCCGGCGGTCGCCATTGCCGAGCAGGATGGCGGCCTCAGGCTTCGCCTGCTGGCTGGGCCGTTCCAGAACGCTGCCGATGCGGTGCAGCTCTGTGCGGTGCTGGTCGGGCGCGGCGTCGATTGCCGTGCCGTCCCGAGCCAGGGGCAGCAGCTCGTCATGCAATAGAAGCATGGCCATCATGAGCGGTTCGGGCTGACCCGTGCCGCGAGGGTGGCCCACACTGGCGGCCGAACCGTGCCAGCAAGCCATGCTCCAACCGGGATACCTTCGTGTCGGACCGCGCCCGTGCCTATCTCGTTCTCGTCCTTATGCCGATGTTCTTCTCAACCAACATCGTCATCGGGCGCGCGGCGGTTGCCACGGTCGAGCCGTGGACGCTGGCCTTCTGGCGCTGGGTACTGGCGAGCCTGATCCTGCTGCCCTTCGCCTGGCGGGGCATACGCCTGCACCGGGCGGCGCTGCTTGAGCAATGGCGGCTGATTGCCCTCCTCGGTTTCCTCGGCATGGTCGTCTGTGGCGGTGGAGTCTATCTGTCGCTGACGTCGACTACGGCGACCAACGGCACGTTGATCTATACCTCCTCGCCGGTGTTCGTGCTCCTGCTCGAGGCAATCTTTCGCGGCCAGAAGATCGTGCTGCGTCAGGTCGTCGGCATCGTGCTCGCGGTGCTGGGCGTTGTGATGATCGTGCTGCGCGGCGAGCTTGCCCGCCTGCTGGCGCTCGAGCTCAACATAGGCGATCTCGGAATCGCGCTCGCCGCCTTTGCCTGGGCCGTCTATTCCGTGATTCTCAAGCGGCCGGTATTCCGGACGCTGCCGACGGTGCCGCTGTTCTTTGCGATCTCGTCGGCAGGGGCGCTGATGCTCCTGCCCTTCATGGCATACGAACTCGTCGGCACTGGCCGGCTGCCGACCTCCGCCGCTGCGTGGACGAGCATTCTCGGCCTCGCCGTACTGTCATCCGTCCTGCCGTTCCTGGCCTACCAGTACGGCGTCAAGATCGTCGGGCCGTCAATCACCTCGGTATTCCTCTACTTCCTCCCGGTCTATGGCGTTTCGTTCGCAGCGATCTTTCTCGGCGAGTCATTCCACGCCTATCACGCGGCCGGCTTCATCCTGGTGATGGCCGGTGTGGTGCTCGCCACCGCCCCTCTCGACGCGATCAGGGCGCGCCGGACATCCACCGCGGGCTAACCGGCCGCAGCGGCGCGGCGGATGGCCTCGATATTGGCCCGGTAGCTGGCGATTCCCTGCCCGCGCAGGACAGCCGACCCCGCAACGAGCACGTCGGCGCCGGCTGCCACGACCGCTCCGGCGGTCTCCGGCGACACACCGCCATCGACCTCGAGGCGGATGTCGCGATCGCCGATCATCTCGCGGATCCGCCGGATCTTGGGCAGCATCGCGGGCAGGAACGACTGGCCGCCGAAGCCGGGATTGACGGTCATCACCAGTACCAGGTCGACCGAGTCGATCACATAGTCGAGCGCGCTTTCGTGGGTGGCGGGATTGAGCGACACTCCTGCCCGGCAGCCGAGATCGCGGATTGCACGCAGCGAGCGCTCGAGGTGCGGACCGGCCTCGGCGTGGATCGTGATGATGTCGGCACCGGCGTCGGCGAAGGCGGCCAGATAGGGATCGACCGGGGCGATCATCAGATGAACGTCCAGCGTGCGGTCGGTGACTGGCCGCAGCGCCTTGACCGCGAGTGGACCGAAGGTGATGTTCGGTACGAAGTGCCCGTCCATCACGTCGACGTGGATCCAGTCGGCGCCGGCCGCGACGAGGTCGCGGACCTCCTCGCCCAGCCGGGCGAAATCGGCGGTCAGGATCGAGGGGGCGATGAGCGGCGCTGGCATGGGAACTCCTTGGCGGGTGGTCCCGGTTAGACCCTCTGCCCGGTCGGGAATCAAGCGCCATCGGCAATTTGCGCTCGGCCGATTCCAGCGGTTATCCACCGGTTCTGCACAGGTCTGGCAAACAGGCGTTGCGTAAGCCGGCAACCAATGTCCAAATTTGCGGCGCGGTGAGCTTGGATGGAACCCTTCAGATGTCGCGCGACGCGGCCGGCCCCGTCGGCATACCCTGGTATCGGCGACGCGATTACGAACGCATCCTGGCGATCATGACGGATGCCGGGCATATGCCGCGGTCCTACGACAGATGGCGCTACAAGGCCGAGACCCTGGAACAGAGGCTCCGGGAGAACGGTCTCCAGGCCGTCCGCGCGGTCATCGATCCCAGGGACTTCGCGCGCTGGTGCGCAGCCAATCGTTTCAAGGCCAATGCTCAGGCGCGCCTGCTCTATGTCGATCAGGGACGCCGGGACGGATCCGGACAGGGTGCATCAGTCTGAGCCCGTGTTGGGCGTAGCCGAGGCTTCGACCAGTCCCAGACGCTCAAGGAAGGCGCGATGGCTGGCGGCCACCGCGGCAGCATCGGCTGAACGGGTTGCCCACGCGTCGAACACCGACAGCGAGAGCCGACGCAACCGTTCGCGCGAGGCTTTCGACATCTCCAGGAGGACGGCGCCGCGACGAGCAACCTCGCTGCGGGCGGCAACCTCCGCAGCCCGGAACCCCTGCCGCTGGCGGACGGCGAACTCGGCCGCCTTGCGCTCGAACAGATCGCGCGCGGCAGGCGACAGGCGCTCCCAGGTCGAGGCCGAGACGGTCAGGTCGAGGAGCGGCATGGAATGCCCCGCCCGCACCGCGAACCGACCCTCGCGATACAGGCCGGCAGCAAGATTGGCGGCGAGCGTCGACCAGTCGGCGCCGTCGATGCGCCCGGCCTCGAGCGCCTGCACGGTGTCGCGGCCGCCGAGCTGGACGAGTGTGACGCCGGCGCGATCGAGCAGATCGCCGACAGGACCGCGCGAAGCCCTGATCCGGCGGCCGGCGAGATCGGCCAGAATGCTGGCCGGACGGATCATCACCAGCCACTCCTCCGGCCAGTGGACGAAGGTCACCAGGCGGGCGCCGTGCCGGGCATAGATCTCGCGCCCGAGCTCCAGGCCGCCGCCCTCGCTGATCCAGCGGTCGCGCGTGTCGGCATCGGGATAGAGCGCCAGCGTGTCGCCGAGGAGAGCGAATGCCGGGTCTCTCGCTGCGAAATAGGCCGGCGAGGCATAATGTCCGTCGAGAAGGCCGGATGCCATCGCATCGAATGTCTGGTCGGGCGCCGCCAGGCGCGCCGGGGCGACGATCTCGATGTCGATTTCGCTGCCAGATGCCGCGCGAAGATCGTCGGCGAATGCCTTGAGGCCAGTCATGGCGACCGAGTCGGGCCCGTCGAAGACCTGGATACGCAGAGGCTCGCAGTGCAGGCTGGTGGCCGCGGCTGTACAGCCCGCCAGAACCAGACCCATGATGCGCAGGCGACGCGAGACCATCGGCGGCTCCAGATGTACGGGAGAACCGTCCTTGCCCGCCACGGCGGTCCGGGTCAACCGGCCGCGCGGCGGCGCAGACCGTCGCGCAGGCCGGCGGCTACGAGCGAGATCAGGAACAGGGCGAACGCCGCGGTCACGATGGAGGGACCGGCCGGCGTGTCGGCGATCCACGAGGCATTCAGCCCCGCAACGACCGCCAGAACCCCGATCGCCGCGGCGCCGACCGCCATGCGCTCCGGCGTCGCGGCGAACGCCCGGCTGGCAGCGGCCGGAATGATCAGCAGCGATGTGACCAGCAGGATCCCGACGATCTTCATGGCAATCGCGACGACCACGGCGAGCAGCACGACATAGACAATCTCGACGAAGCCGACATTGACGCCCTCCGCACGTGCGAGATCCCGATCGACTGTGGCCGCCACCAGCGGCCGCCAGACGGCCGTCAGCACCGCAAGCACGGCCACGGCTCCGATGCCGATCGTGTAAACATCGGCGGGTCCGACCGCCAGGACGTCTCCGAACAGGTAGCCCATGAGGTCGATCCTGACCCAGGTCATAAAACCGATAACGACGAGGCCGATCGATAGTGCCGCATGCGAGAGGATGCCGAGCAGCGTATCGGCCGCGACCCTGACAGCACGCAACAGTCCAACGAGCAGGAGTGCGACGAGGAGCGTCACCGCAAAGACGCCGGCCGTCGGACCAGCGCCGAGCGCAATGCCGAGCGCGACGCCGAGCAGCGCAGCATGAGCAGTGGTGTCGCCGAAATAGGCCATGCGTCGCCAGACGATGAAGCACCCGAGCGGACAGGCGACCAGCGCGACGCCGATGCCGGCGAGCATCGCGCGCAGGAAGAAGTCATCCAGCATCAAGCCGCTCCCTTGCCGGTCGGTCAGGTGCCGCCGCGCGATCGCCGGCCGAAGTCGGACCGTCGTCGGCGTGGCGGCCGTCATGGTCGTGGTGGTGATGGCGGTGCCGATCAGCCTCGATCACGGCGCCGGACGGATCGTGGCGATGATCGTGGCTGTGCGGATAGACCGCCAGCGCGTCAGCAGCCCCCGGTCCGAACATCCGCAGATATTCGGGGTTGCGCGAGACGTCGCGCGGCACGCCGGTACAGCACACGTGACCGGCAAGACAGAGCACGCGGTCGGTCGCGCGCATGACGACGTGGAGATCGTGGCTGACCATCAGCACACCGCAGCCGAGGCTGTCGCGCAGCCCGGCGATCAGCTGGTAGAGATCGAGCTGACCGGAGAAGTCGACACTCTGCACCGGTTCGTCGAGGACGAGCAGGTCCGGAGAGCCGAGCAACGCCCGTGCGATCAGTACGCGCTGCATCTCCCCCCCCGACAGCACCTGTACCGGCCTTCCGGTCAGGTGGTCTACCCCGGTCCGGGCGAGCGCGGCCGAGACGGCTTCCGGGCTGGCGCGGCGGACCAGCGTCATCAGGCGCGACACGGTGAGCGGCATGGTCCGGTCGATGGCGAGACGTTGCGGCACATAACCGATCCGCAGGCCCGGCCGCCGCTCAACGCTACCGGCATTGATTCGCTCGATACCGATGAGAGCCTTGATGAGGGTCGTCTTGCCGCCGCCATTGGGACCGACGATCGAAACGATCTCGCCCGTGCCGACCTCCAGATCGACGCCACGGACGAGCCAACGGGAATCCCGCCTGACGCCGAGATTCCGGCAGGCGACGAGCGGGCCATGTGGCAGGGGGCTGTTCATGCGGAGTTGCGCGGACACCGGGCGGCCGGACTGGATCATGGGTTGTTATACAGTAACATATGCAATACTATAACATCATCCCGTGCTGGCCGCATCCGGAGTTTCACATGCCCCGTCGACACGCCCGATTGATCCTTCCTGCCTTGCTGATCGCCGCCTTGGCGCCGGCAGCAAATGCCGATGGGCCTGAGGTCGTTGCCTCGATCAAGCCGGTGCACTCGCTCGTCGCCGCGGTGATGGGCGACCTCGGCAAACCCTCCCTGCTCGTCGCCGGGGCCGATTCGCCCCACACCTACGCCATGAAACCGTCGGAGGCAGCCGCCCTGTCGCGCGCCTCGATCGTGTTCTGGATCGGAGAGGAACTGGAAACGTTTCTGGCCCAGCCGATCGCCAATCTCGGGGCCAACGCGCGAAGTGTCGCGCTGATCGAGAGCCCTGGCCTGACCGTTATGACGTATGACGACGCCGACGGCGACGAGGCGGGGCACCACGACCACGGCGGGCACGGCCACAGCCACGGGCATGACCATGACGACGACCATGCGCACGAGCATGACGAGGGACACGCCCACGGCGATGCGGTGCATTCGGACCATCGTCACGAGGGGGCGGATCCGCATGTGTGGCTCGACCCGCGCAATGCGATCGCGATGGTCCGGCGCATTGCCGCGACGCTCGCCGAGGCGGATCCGGAACATGCAGACAGCTACCATGCCAACGCGGAGGCGCTGATCGAGCGCCTGCACGAGCTCGAACACGACATTGCGGCGCGGCTGTCGCCCTATCGGGACGTCCCCTATCTGACGATGCATGAGGCCTTCCGGTACTTCGACGCCCGGTTCGGCCTGAATGGCCAGGGTGCGATCACCGTGAACCCGGAGCAACAGCCGAGCGCGCGGCGTCTCGGCGAGCTGCGCGCGACGATCGGCCGGTTCGAGCGGCTCTGCATCTTCGCCGAACCGCAGTTCCCGCCGAGGCTCGTCGATGTCATCGTGGAAGGAACGGCGGCTCGGACCGGCACGCTCGATCCCCTGGGGGCCGAGCTCGAACCGGGACCTGACCTCTATTTCGAGCTGCTTCGACTGAACAGCAACAGTTTCGCCGAGTGCTTTGCCGCGACGATGTAGCGGCAGAACTTCCGACAGGCGAAAACATGATTGCGAACCCATGCTGACGCAATTAAAGAGCGAGGCATGGGTGCATCCTCCCGTGACCTCGCCAGCCGGATCTCGCTTCGCCAGCTCCGCGTGATCGCTGCCATCGCCGATCACGGGTCGATACGGCTCGCAGCCCAGAGTCTCAATGTCACGCAACCGACCGCGACAAAGGCACTGAAGGAGGCCGAACAGGTTCTCGGGGCGGCCTTGTTCACGCGCACCAACCGGGGCGTCGTGCCGACGGCCATCGGCGAGGCGGTGTGCCGGCGCGCCCGTCTGGTGCTGGCAGAGCTGCGCCACGCCGCCGAGGAAGTCAGCGATCTCAAGGAAGGACGCGGCGGGCGCGTTTGTGTCGGCTCGCTGCTGGCCGCATCGGCCCGGCTCCTGCCCGAGGCAATCGCGCGGTTGCGGCGGACCCGGCCAGGAGTTTCGGTGCAGGTGGTCGAGGGCACCAACGACGTGCTGATGCCTGCATTGCGGATCGGCCAGCTCGATCTGGTCGTCGGACGACTGTCGGAATTCCGGGAGCGCACGGCGCTGCGTCAGGAGATTCTCTATGACGAGATCACCTGCCTCACGGTCCGGCCCGGGCATCCGATCCTCGGCCGACCGGACCTGACGCTGAAGGATACGCTCGCGTGGGACTTCATCCTGCCACGGCCGGAAACGACCCTGCGCCGGCAGCTCGAGAAGGCCTTTCACGACGAGGGTCTGGAGCCCCCGGCAGCCCGTATCGAATCCGTCTCCGTGCTGACCAACCGCCACCTCGCCATGGAGACCGACGCGATCTCCGTCTGGCCGCATCAGGTCGTTCGCCGCGACCTGCTCGACGGGCGGCTGGTGCGGCTCCCGCTGCAGCTGTGGCAGGCGTCCGGGCCAGTTGGCGTCAGCCTGCGCGCGACCGGGCCGACCAGTCCCGCCGCGGCCGCGATGCTGGATGAGCTGCGGGCGGTCGCCGCCGCGATCCGGGAGGAACGGCGTGGTGACGTGATATTCATGGAATGAATATCCAGATCGAGTAAATTCACTGTTCCGGCATATCGGTCGGTGTCATCCTTTCGCTCGGTCGGCCCTGTCGGACGAGTGCCGGCGGCCGCCCAGCGCAGATATCGGCAACGGTCATGAGCGAGGCATCCGCCGGACGTCTGATACCTGGCAAACCCCGGCCCCGCGGCCGCTATCCGCATGTCAAGCGGGCCGGTGATTTCCTGTTCGTCTCGGGAACCACCGCCCGGCGGCCCGACAATTCCATTGCGGGCGCCGAGGAGGACGAGATGGGCACCCGCCGGCTCGACATCCGCGTACAGACACGTGCGGTGATCGAGAACATCCGCGACATCCTCGCCGCCGAGGGGGCCGGGCTCGAGGACATCGTCGAGATCACCGCCTATTTGGTCAGCATGAACGACTTCGGCGGCTTCAACGAAGCCTACGCCGAGTATTTCGACTATTCGGGCCCGTCGCGGGCGACGGTTGCCGTCCACCAGCTCGCCCATCCCAACCTGCTGGTCGAGCTCAAGGCTACAGCCTACAAGCCGCGCCCGCATCCCGCCCCACCTGCCACGAGGGACGAGCCATGAACGTGCATCCCGCGCTGAAACCCTTCAATTTCCAAGCCTGGATCCGGGAGAACGAGCATCTGCTGAAGCCGCCGGTCGGCAACAAGCACCTGTTCGACAACAAGACCAACATGATCGTGATGATCGTCGGCGGGCCGAACCGCCGGACCGACTTCCACGATGACCCGGTCGAGGAGTTCTTCTACCAGCTCAAGGGGGACATGATCCTGAAGGTCGCCGAGGGCGGGCGGATCTATGACGTGCCGATCCGCGAGGGCGAGGTGTTCATGCTGCCCGCGCATTTCCGCCATTCGCCGCAGCGTCCGCAGACCGGGTCGATCGGCCTCGTGGTGGAAAGCCCCCGCACTCCCGACATGAAGGACGGCTTCGAGTGGTACTGCTTCGCGTGCGGCGCGCTCGTCCACCGCGTCGAGGTCGAGGTCAAGGACATCGTCAAGGACCTGCCGCCGCTCTACGAGGCCTTCTACGCCGACGAGGCGGCACGCACCTGCCCGAACTGCGGCGCGATCCATCCCGGCAAGACGCCGCCCGAGGGCTGGGCGGAGATCTGACGTGGTGGTCGCCGCTTCGCCACTCCCTCATCGCGGAGGGCACTGTCGCGCCCCGGGCTCGGGAGGGAGCGAGCGACAAAGCCGCCACGATCCCGGCCCGTCGTTGTGAGATGGCCGGGATGACGCAGTCGCAGGTCCGCTACCGGTGCAGTCACGACAGGCCACCCCATGACCGTCATTGACATGCACAGCCACTTCTTGCCGCGGGAGTGGCCCGATCTGGCCGAGCGGTTCGGCACGCCGGACTGGCCGTGGATAAAACATCTGGGCGACGGCCGCGCGATGGTGATGGTCGGCGACCGCGAGTTCCGCCCGGTGTATTCGGCCTGCTGGGACGCCGACAAGCGGATCGAAGAGATGGATCGCGATGGCATCGACCTGCAGATCTTCTGCGCCACGCCGGTGCTGTTCGGCTACATGCGCAAGCCGCAGGAGGCCGCCGACTGCGCGCGGATGTTCAACGATGCCGCGCTCGAACTCGTCGCCTGCGCGCCGCGGCGGCTGGCCGCCCTGGCGCAGGTGCCGCTGCAGGATACCGACCTCGCCTGCCGCGAGGTCGAGCGGGCGATCGACGACGGGCATCTCGGCGTCCAGATCGGCAACCATGTCGGCGACCGCGATCTCGACGACGAGGGCCTGATCACCTTCCTCAGCCATTGCGCGGCGATCGGTGCGCCGGTGCTGGTGCATCCCTGGGACATGTTCGGCGGCCAGCGGATGTCGCGCTGGATGCTGCAATGGCTGGTAGCGATGCCGGCCGAGACACAGCTGTCGATTCTGTCGCTGATCCTGTCGGGGGCCTTCGAGCGGCTGCCGCGCTCACTCAAACTGTGCTTCGTGCATGGCGGCGGAAGCTTCGCCTATCTGCTGGGGCGCGCCGACAACGCCTGGCATCATCGCGATCTGGTGCGCAAGGACTGTCCAAGGCCACCGTCGGCCTATCTCGACCGCTTCTTCGTGGATTCGGCCGTCTTCGACCCGCGCTCGCTCAAGCTGCTGGTCGACGTGATGGGCGCGGACCGGATAATGTTCGGCACCGACTATCCCTTCCCGCTCGGCGAGCAGTCCATGGGCAGGCTGGTGCGGACCGCGGAGGGACTGACCACGGAGGATCGGCGCAAGATACTCGGCTTGAATGCGGCAGCGTTCTTCGGAATCGAGGCCACCGCAACAATTGACAGCGGTGCCCGAACCGCGACAGTTTAAGCCTAAAATAAAATCGGCGTCGGCGCGCAGCCGTCGCCAGGGGTACAGCATAAGACCAATGGGAGCATGCAAGATGGCAGTACGACTCTCGCTCGCCGCGATCGGCTTCGGAGTGGCCGTCGCCACCGCGCCGGCAATGGCCGATCCGGTCAAGATCGGCATGATCACCACCCTGTCCGGCCCTGCGGGCTATCTCGGCGAGGACGTTCGCGATGGCTTCCTGCTGGCGATGGACGAGGAGGGCGGCAAGCTCGGCGGTGCGGACGTCTCGCTGATCGTCGAGGACGATGGCCTGAAGCCGGAGACCGCCCAGCAGATCGCCGACCGCATGATCAAGCGCGATGGTGTCGAGCTGATAACCGGCGTCATCTTCTCCAATATCGCGCCGGTTGTCGCGCCGATGGCGCTCGGGGCGGGCCTGTTCTACGTGTCGCCGAACGCGGCGCCGTCAACCTTTGCCGGCGAGAAGTGCCACGAGGACTATTTCGTCATCTCCTGGCAGAACGACAACCTGCACGAGGCCGCCGGCATCGCTGCGGAAAAGGCGGGCAAGAAGTCGGCCGTCGTGCTCGCTCCCAACTATCAGGCTGGCAAGGATGCCATCGCCGGCTTCAAGCGCTACTTCAAGGGCCAGATCGTCGACGAGATCTATACCCAGCTTGGCCAGACCGATTATGCTGCCGAGATCGCCAAGATCCGTGCCGCCAACCCGGAGATGGTGTTCTACTTCCTGCCCGGCGGCATGGGGATCAACTTCATGAAGCAGTATGACCAGGCAGGCCTCAAGGACTCCATCCCGCTGATCGTCTCGGCGCCGAGCCTCGAGCAACGCATCATGGAGGCGGTCGGCGACGGCTCGATCGGGGTCGCGACCTCGAGCCACTGGAACATCGACCTCGACAACGCCGTGAACAAGCGCTTCGTCGAGGGCTTCCGGGCAAAGTATGGCCGCGAACCCACGCCGTATGCCGCGCAGGGCTACGACACCGCCAAGGCGATCGCCGCGGGCCTCAAGGCCTCGGGCGGCAAGATCAAGGCCGACAAGGACGCTTTCCGGGCGGGCATCAAGGCCGGCGACTTCGAGTCGACCCGCGGCGACTTCAAGTTCGGCAAGAACAACCATCCGATCAACACCTGGTACTCGATCAAGGTCGAGAAGGGCGATGACGGCAAGCTCCACCTGGTGACCACCGGCGTGATCGCCGAGGATCTGGTCGATGCCTATGCCGATCAGTGCGCGATGAACTGACCGACGCTCCGAGGCGCGCGGGCGGCCCGTGGCGGCCGTCCGCGTCCGGTCGAGACGGGGACGTTCCGGGGGGAGACGCCGACCCATGCTGCTGTTCATCGAGCAGACCCTCAACGGGTTGCAACTCGGCATCTTCCTGTTCCTCGTCGCGGCGGGGTTGACCCTCATCTTCGGCATCATGGGCGTCATCAATCTCGCCCACGGATCGCTGTTCATGATTGGCGCCTATGTCGCGGCGACGGTCACGCGGATGACGGGGTCATTCGCCCTCGGCCTCCTGGCCGCGCTGCCCGCAACCGCTCTGGCGGGCATCCTGATCGAGGTGATCGTCATCCGCCGGCTCTATCCGCGCGATCATCTCGACCAGGTGCTGGCGACATTCGGGCTGATCCTGTTCATCAACGAGGCGGTCACGATGGTCTGGGGGCGCACTCCCCTGTTCCTGAATGTTCCGCCGGCTCTGAGCGGTTCGATCGAGATCATTCCCGGCGTCCCCTACCCGGTCTACCGGATCGCGATCATCGTCGCCGGCGTTCTGGTGGCGCTCCTGATGTGGCTGATCATCGCGCGGACCCGGATCGGAATGCTGATCCGCGCAGGATCGACGAACCGGGAGATGGTCGGCGCGCTCGGCGTCGACATCGCCCTGCTCTACACCGCCCTGTTCGCGGCCGGTGCCGTCTTCGCGGGGTTCGCGGGCGCGATGGCCGGTCCGCTCGTATCCGTTCAGGTCGGCATGGGCGAACAGATCCTCATCCTCGCCTTCGTGGTGATCGTCATCGGCGGCATCGGGTCGATCCGCGGCGCGCTGGTCGGCGCGGTGCTGGTCGGCGTTGTCGATACCCTGGGCCGCGCCTTCGTGCCCGACATGCTGAAGCTGTTCATGCCCCCGGCCGAAGCGGACGGGGTGGGTGCAGGGCTTGCCTCGATGATGGTCTACCTGCTGATGGCCGTCGTGCTGGTGATGCGGCCGAGCGGGCTGTTTCCCGTGGCGGTGCGCTGACATGCCGGCGTCCTGGGAACGGCCGTTGCTGATCGGGGGCCTCATCCTGCTGATCGCCTTCCCGTTCCTCGCCGAGGCGACGGGCAACGCCTACATGACCTCGACGCTGACCCGAATCCTGATCCTGGCGATCGCCGCCGTCAGCCTGGATCTGATCCTCGGCTATTGCGGTCTGGTCAGTTTCGGCCATGCCGCATATCTCGGCGTCGGCGCCTATGTGGTCGCGATCCTGTCCTTTCACGCCTATGACGGATCGGACCTGTTGGGCCTGCCGGGCACCACCTACGCGCCGTTGGTCTGGCCGCTCGCGATCCTCGTCTCGGCCTTGGCCGCTCTCGCCATCGGCGCCCTGTCGCTGCGAACGTCAGGCGTCTACTTCATCATGATCACGCTGGCCTTTGCGCAGATGCTGTTCTTCCTGTTCGTGTCCCTGCAGCGATATGGCGGCGACGATGGGCTGTTCATGTTCGCGGGCCGCAGCGAATTGCCCGGGATCGGTATCGACGACGATCGCACCTTCTATTTCGTGGCGCTGGCCGCGCTGACGGGATTCGTGCTGCTGTGCCGGGCAATCGTCGCCTCGCGTTTCGGGCGGGTGCTGCAGGGTATCCGACAGAACGAGCGGCGGATGGTGATGCTCGGCTTTCCGGTTTACCGCTACAAGCTCGTCGCCTTCGTCATTGCCGGGGCCGGCGCGGGCCTGGCCGGCGCGCTGCTCGCCAATCACACCCGCTTCGTATCGCCGGACATGCTCCACTGGACCAAATCCGGCGACATCCTGATCATGGTGATCCTCGGCGGCATCGGCACGCTGACCGGCCCGATCCTCGGTGCCGGCGCGTTTCTTGCCATCGAGGAGTTCCTGCCGGTCGTGTTCGGCGACATGGGCTTCGAACTGCTCAAGGATCATTGGCGCGTGGTGTTTGGGCCGATGCTGATCGTGTTCGTCCTGTTCGCCCGGCGCGGCATCTACGGCATGCTGTTTCCCCGGAGGAACGGCGATGGCCATTGAGGCGCCGCTGCTGAAGGTGGAGGCCCTTTGCAAGTCGTTCGGCGCGTTGCGGGCGACCGACGGGCTCGACCTCGAGGTCACGGAGGGCGAGATCCACGCCCTGATCGGGCCCAATGGCGCCGGGAAGACGACGCTCATCAATCAGCTGTCGGGGGAAATGACTCCCGACTCCGGGCGCATCCTGTTCGACGGCATGGACATAACCGCCGTGCCAGGCTACCGGCGGCCGCATCTGGGGCTGGTTCGATCGTTCCAGATCACTTCGATCTTCCCGGATTTCTCGGTTCTGGCCAATGTCGCGCTGGCCGCACAGTCGCGTACCGGCCACAGCTTCCATTTCTTCCGGCCGGTGGCGCGCGATGCCTCGCTCAATGTCGAGGCGCTGGCGGCACTCGAGACCGTCCGGCTCGCGGATCAGGCCGACCGGCCGGCGCGGGCCCTGTCACACGGCCAGCAGCGGCGTCTCGAGCTCGCCATGGCGATGGCCCTGAAGCCCCGCCTGGTGCTGCTCGACGAGCCGATGGCGGGAATGGGGCCCGACGAGAGCGCCTTCGTGATCGAGGTACTGTCCGGCCTGCGCGGCAAGGTCACGATGCTGCTGATCGAGCACGACATGGACGCCGTGTTCGCGCTCGCGGACCGCGTGACGGTACTGGTCTACGGCCGGGCGATCGCCAGCGGCCGCCCCGCAGAGATCCGGGCCGATCCTGCAGTGCGCGAGGCCTATCTCGGCGAGGAGGCTGCGTGATGCTGCGCCTGTCCGGCGTCGAGACCTTCTACGGCCACAGCCAGGTGCTGTTCGGCGTCGATCTCGAACTCGGCGTCGGCGAGGTGGTGACGCTGATGGGGCGCAACGGGATGGGCAAGACCACCACGGTACGCTCGATCCTCGGGCTGACGCCGCCGCGTCGTGGCCGCGTCGTCTTCGAGGGGACCGATGTTGCCGGCTGGAAGTCCTACCGCATCGGTCGGCTCGGCATCGGCCTGGTGCCGGAGGGACGGCAGATCTTTCCCACCCTCAGCGTGCGCGAGAACCTGGTCGCGACCGCCGCGAATCGGTCCCGGCGGCCGGACCCGTGGACGCTCGACCGCGTCTTCGGTCTGTTCCCGCGGCTTGGTGAGCGGCAGTCGCAGCGCGGTTCGTCGCTGTCGGGTGGCGAGCAGCAGATGCTGGCGATCGGGCGTGCGCTGATGACCAATCCGAGGCTCTTGATCCTTGACGAGGCGACGGAGGGTCTGGCGCCGCTGATCCGCGAGGAGATCTGGAGCGTGATCGAGCGCCTGAAGCGCGATGGCCAGTCGATCCTGCTCATCGACAAGAACCTGTCGGCGCTGAAACGCATCGCCGACCGGCATTTCATCATGGAGAAGGGCCGCGTGGTCTGGTCCGGGACGACGGCCGACCTCGACGCCGATCCTCACGTCGCCCACCGCTATCTGGGAGTCTGACAGCTGTGACGGCGATCTATCGAGGCATGGACCGCGCCACCCTCGACCGCGAGTACGCCCCGCGCAACACGGTGGCCTCGCTCGATCCCTATCTGGAGCGCTATGCGGCGCAGTCGGCCGAGATGCGCGCGACGCTGCCCTGCCATCTCGATGTCGCATACGGTCCGAGCGAGCCCGAGGTAATGGACATCTTCCCCGCCGGTGTCGGCGCGCCGGTCTTCGTCTACATCCATGGCGGCTACTGGCGGGTTCTCACAAAGGACGAATCCTCCTTCATGGCGCGATGCTTCACCGAGTCGGGCGTCGCGCTGGCCGCCCTCTCCTACGCGCTCGCGCCGGGCGCCAGCCTCGACGAGATCGTGCGAGAATGCCGCGCCGCAATTGCCTGGCTCCACCGCAACGGCGACGAGTTCGGGATCGACCCGGACCGCATCTTCGTGGGCGGCCACTCTGCCGGCGCCCACCTGACGGGAATGCTGGTGTCTGGCGGCTGGCACGAGGCATTCGGCGTGCCCGAGAATGTCATCAAGGGCGGCATCGCGGTCAGCGGCCTCTACGACCTCGAACCGGTGCGTCTCGGCGAACCCAACGTCTGGTTGCGGCTCGATGTCGAGGCCGCGGCGCGCAACAGCCCCATGCTGCATCTGCCGGAGAATGGCTGTCCGCTCATCGTCGCCTGGGGCGACGCCGAGACCTCCGAGTTTAAGCGCCAGAGCCGCGACTACGCTGCGGCCTGGGCGGCACGCGGCTTTCCCGTGAACGCCTTCGAGGTCCCCGGCCGCAACCACTACGACGTCATCCTCGATCTCGCAGATCCTTCGCGCCGCCTTGCCGCCGACTCCCTTGCGATGATCTCCGGCGGCTGATGGCGGCAGCGCCGTTGGCGCAATTTGAGGCCGTCGAGGTCGCGTCCGCACCGGCCGACACGCCCCGAGGTGGTGCACAGTCCGCGCCGGAACGGATCAGGGTCGTGAGGGGGAGCCCATGAAGACCGATATCGAGATCGCCCGCGCGGCACGGATGGAGCCGATCGTCGACATCGCCGCGCGGATCGGCATACCGGGCGCCGCAGTGCTGCAGTACGGGCCCTGGAAGGCAAAGATTACGCCGGACTACATCCGAAGCCTGGCCGACCGGCCCGACGGCCACCTGATCCTGGTCACGGCGATGACACCGACCCCCGCGGGCGAGGGCAAGACGACGACGACGGTCGGTCTCGGTGATGGCCTCAACCGCATTGGCCGCAAGGCGATGATCTGCCTGCGTGAGCCTTCGCTCGGCCCCTGCTTCGGCATGAAGGGTGGCGCGGCTGGCGGCGGCTATGCCCAGGTGGTGCCGATGGAGGACATCAACCTGCACTTCACCGGCGACTTCCATGCGATAACGGCCGCCCACAACCTGCTGTCGGCGATGGTCGACAATCACGTCTACTGGGGCAACGAGCTCGGCCTCGATGTCCGACGGATCACCTGGCGGCGGGTGATGGACATGAATGACCGCGCACTGCGCGAGATCGTCTGTTCGCTGGGCGGCGTTGCCAACGGCTTTCCGCGCGAGGCCGGATTCGACATCACCGTGGCCTCCGAGGTGATGGCGATCCTGTGCTTGGCCGTGGACCTGGACGATCTGGAGCGTCGCCTCGGCAACATCGTCGTCGGCTACACGCGGGACAGGAAGGCCGTCACCGCCGCCGATATCGGCGCGGCAGGCGCCATGGCCGTGCTGCTCAAGGACGCGCTGATGCCGAACCTGGTGCAGACGCTCGAGAACAACCCGGCCTTCGTGCATGGCGGGCCCTTTGCCAACATCGCGCACGGCTGCAATACCGTGCTGGCGACGCGTACCGCTCTCAAGCTGGCCGACTACGTGGTGACGGAGGCGGGCTTCGGGGCTGATCTCGGCGCGGAGAAGTTCTTCGACATAAAGTGCCGCAAGGCCGGGCTGAAGCCGGCTGCCGCGGTCATCGTCGCGACCATCCGCGCCCTGAAGATGCACGGCGGGATCAGGAAGGAGGATCTCGCCAGGGAGAATGTCGAGGCGGTCAGGAGCGGGCTCGCCAATCTCGGCCGGCATGTCCGGAACGTCGGCCGTTTCGGTGTCCCGGCCGTCGTCGCCGTCAACACCTTCTCCTCCGACACGCCGGCCGAGTTCGCGGCGGTGCAGGAATTCTGTGCCGAGCTCGGCGTGGAGGCGATCCGCTGCACCCATTGGGCCGACGGCAGCAAGGGCACGGAGGAACTGGCACGCAAGGTCGTGTCGCTGGCGGAATCGGGGATGTCGCAGTTCCGCCCACTCTACGACGACGAGCTGCCGCTTTGGGAGAAGGTGCGGACCATTGCGCGCTCGATCTACGGCGCCGAGGACATCGTCGCGGATGCCGCCATTCGCGACCAGTTCCGTGCCCTCGACGCGCAGGGCTATGGACACTTCCCCGTCTGCATGGCCAAGACACAGTACTCCTTTTCGACGGATCCCAATCTGAAGGGCGCGCCGAGCGGACATGTCGTCGGCATCCGAGAAGTCAGACTGTCGGCTGGCGCTGAATTCGTCGTGGTGATCACTGGCGAGATCATGACCATGCCGGGCCTGCCACGAATCCCCGCGGCGACCTCGATACGGCTGGACGAGCACGGACAGGTGGTCGGCCTGTTCTGATGCTTCCCTGCCCCGTCGGGGGGCGTCGCGCCGGTCCCGTCGGACCGCTAGCCGGCGGTGGTGGCTGGTGCCATCGCCGCAGACGCACCCGCCGGTTCTCCACAATGGCGTGATGGATTGCGACGAAACGGAGAGAGAGGGCGCGCCACCGATGGCATGATACGATGATCCGCTCTAATCGGTCACAAACGAGTCGATCAGCTGCGCCCAGCGCTCGCAGGCCTGGGCGCGCCCGAAGTCGCGCTCGGCGAGTGCGGTAATCCGCTCTGACGCCGTCGCGTCGCCGCCGAACCGGTCGCGAACCTGACGGATCGCGGCAGCAATGGCGGCCGCGTCGCCCATCACCGCGATGCCTGCACCGCTGCCTTCGAGATAGCGCGCGAGGGCACTCTCCGGCTCGACGACCGCGAGCACCGGCAGGCCTGCGGCGAGATAGGTCATCAGCTTGCTCGGATAGGACACCCGGTACATGCCAGGTACCAGCGAGACGATCCCGAGGTTGGCCGAACGGATGTGCCGGAACGCCTCGTCCGACGGCAGCCAGTCTGTGAACGTCACGGTTGTGAGACCGCGCTCCACCGCCAGTCTGCGCAGCCCAGCGGCCGCGACCCCGGTGCCGATGAACTCCAGCGAGATGCCCTCCTGCGCCGGAATGAGCGCCATCGCCTCGACGAGCGTATCAAGCCCCTGGAACCGGCCGAGATTGCCGGAGAAGACCATCCGGAAGCCGGTCCGGGGTGCGGGCCGGGCCGGCGGCGGCGTGGCCGTGCCGAGTTCCGACTGGACGAAGTTGTTGAGGACATGGAACGCCACCGCCCCGTTGCCGCCGCGGTCGGCAATCGTCTGCATCATGTCGTCGGACAGGACGACCACGGCGGACGACAGGCGGCAGGTCAGCGAATCGATGGCGGCCAGGAAGCGGAGGATGCCGCGCCGCACCGCGCCCGGCGGGCGTCGGGAGGAGATCGCCAGCACCTCGGGGTAGACGTCCTGTACGTGGTAGAGGAACCGGGCCCCGGCCGCCTTTGCGGCAATGTAGCCGGTCAGGCCGTTGACCACGGGCGGCAGCGTGTTGGTCCACACCAGGTCAAAGCGGTGGCGCGCCGCGTAGGACAGCCACGACATGAGGAACAGGGCGGCATTGATGTGGCGGACCGGGCCGCCGCGCCGTTCCCGCAACAGCGGCGCGCGGATGATGCGCACGCCGCCCTTGAACTCGCGCTTCGGCAGCGTCGGCATGGTACGGCCATGGTAGGAGGGCTGGGCGGTGTAGACAAAGACGCGGTGGCCACGCGCGGCGAGGTGTTCGGCGAGCGTGCGCAGCATCGAGCCGAGCGGTGTGGTGTCCGGCCAGTAATGCCGATAGATGATCAGGATCTTCAACGGCAGCCCCCTTCCCGCCCGCGTCAGCCGTCACGCGGGTCGATGCCCACCCAGCGATGCACCAGACCGGCCGTTCCGAGAATGAGGCTGACCACCCGGGCGGACGTGTCCTCGATCTGGTAGTCATCGGGGCAGCGCGACCGATGGCCGGATCTGAAGCGCGCCGCCTGCCAGGCCACTGCATCGCCGACGGCACCGGCCTCGATCCCGGCCAGCACAACGGCACCGGCCTCGACGCCCTCGGGGCGTTCGCTGGCGTTGCGGATCGACACGGCCGGGAAGCCGAGAATGGCCGCCTCTTCGGCGAGCGTGCCGGAATCCGATACCGTGCAGAAGGCATGCCGCTGAAGATGAACGTAGTCGAACAGACCGAACGGCGGGTGAAACCGGACGGACTCGCCAGTGTCGAGCGCCTCCGCCGCCTCGATGCGGCGGCGCGTGCGCGGATGGGTGGAGACCAGCACCGGAAGACCGAACCGCTCGCTCAGCGCCCTGAGCGTGCGGACGATGGCGGCGAGATTCGCCGGGTGATCGACGGTCTCCTCCCGGTGGACGCTGGCGACAATATAGCGCCCCGGGTCGAGCCCGAGACGGGCAAGAATGCCCGCGCCAGCGATCCGCTCGGCATAATGGGACAGGACTTCCCGCATCGGCGATCCGGTCAGCGCAATCCGGCGCGCCGGAAAACCTTCGGCCAGAAGGTTGCGGCGCGCATGCTCAGTGTAGACGAGGTTGAAGTCGGCGATGTGGTCGATCATCCGCCGGTTGGTCTCTTCCGGCACATTCCAGTCGAAGCAACGGTTGCCGGCCTCCATGTGGTAGATCGGCACCCTGAGCCGCTTCGCCATGATCGCCGCCAGTGCGCTGTTGGTATCGCCGAGCACGAGCAGCGCGTCGGGCTTCTCCGCGCTCAGCACGCGCTCGGCACCGGCCAGGATGTTGCCCAGCTGTACGCCCAGCGTCGCGGCGGCGACCGCGAGGTAATGATCGGGTGGGCGCAGGCCGAGTTCCTCGAAGAACACGTCAGACAGGTCCGGGTCGTGGCTCTGGCCGGTGTGGACCAGCACATGGTCGCAGGCTGCATCGAGCGCCGGAATCACCCGCGACAGGCGGATGATCTCGGGCCGGGTGCCGAGGATGGTCATCACCTTCATTGTGAAGCCGCCATGGCTGCCGCCGCGCCGTCCGGCAGGTCAACGGCCTCTGGATAGGTGTCGGGCGCGGCCGGATCGTAAAGATCGTTCGTCCAGAACATCGCGACCAGTTCGCCACTGCCGACATTGGCAAGGTTGTGGACATGCATGGTGGGCATGTCGATGAAGGCGGGTTCGTCGCCGGACAGCCGGAATCGGTGGATCTCCCGGCTGCAGACAGGCCGTACCGCGACCTCTGCCTCGCCGGCCAGGACGACGAACCGCTCGACCTTGCGGAAGTGATAGTGCTGACCGCGCACGAAGCCGGGATGGGTGGTCGAGTAGTGGATCTGACCGCCGCTGGTCTCGCGGATCGCCTCGATCAGCGTTCCGCGCTGATCGGTATGGCGGCGGAACGCCACCGGATAGTGCCGCGGAAACAGATAGCTGCGATAGGTATTGAACAGATCGAGGTCGAAGGGATCGCGCAGATCCGGGATCAGTCGATCGTGCCGGTAGGACCGGTCGAACTGTTCGAGGCGCTCCAGCAGGGACGAGACGGTGAGCCGCCGTCCCTCGGGCCGCCAGATGCCGGTATCGCCAGCGATGACAATGTCCGCGATGCCCCGGGCCACCCGGTGGGCGTGCAGGAAGCAGATCTCAGCGTCGACGTCGATGCGTCGCGGCGTGCCGTCCGCAAGCTGGCGGCAGAAGGTCGCGACCACCGAGTTGTGAAAGGGCCGCCCGCCCTCGCCGAACACGTTGGGCAGGATCATGTCGGTGAACGCCGCGCCCGATGCGGACGCCCAGCCAGCCAGGATCGCGGCAGCCTGCCGCTTCGATCGCCCGTAGGCGGTATCCCGATCGACCTGTGTCGAGGAGGCGTGCAGCAGGTGGGGCGTCGACCCGGCCAGCCTCAGCGCATCGGTCAGCACCGCGGCGAGACGCAGGTTGGTTTCCTCCACCTCCGCCTCGGCGCCGCGGTTCATTGCGGCGAGATGCACGATCGCGTCCGCTCCCGCGAGCGCCGCAGCCAGTCTTTCGGGGGTCTGCCACGCGTCGCGCCCGACCGGGATCACCTGCAGGCCAGGCTGCACCCGCAGCCAGGCGTGGACGTGCCAGCCGATCAACCCGCCAGCACCGGTTATCGCGATCCTCATCATGTGGCGAAAGGACGGTGCGGCCGGCGCGGAGTCAAGTCGCAGGTCGCAGCATTTGCGCCCCGTACGCGGCTGTGGCACATCAGCGGTCGTTTCAAGGCGGGGTCCATGCAGGGCAAGACAATCCTGATCACTGGCGGCACCGGCTCCTTCGGCGGCGTCATGGTCCGCCACGCGCTCGACCGGGGCGCGGCCGAAATCCGCATCCTGTCGCGCGACGAGGAAAAGCAGGACGCGATGCGCAACCGGCTGCAGGAACCTCGGCTGGTGTTCCACATCGGTGACGTGCGCGATCCCGGCAGTGTCGACATGGCCATGGCGGGTGTCGACATGGTGTTCCATGCCGCGGCATTGAAGCAGGTACCGTCCTGCGAATTCTTCCCGCTCGAGGCGGTACGGACGAACGTGCTCGGCAGCCAGAACGTCATCGATTCGGCCATCCGCCATGGGGTGGCCAATGTCGTGTGCCTGTCCACCGACAAGGCCGTACTGCCGATCAACGCGATGGGGATGACGAAGGCGCTGATGGAGAAGCTGGTGCAGGCGGCCTCGCGCCGCCGCAACGGCGGTGGCACGGTCGTTGCCTGCGTGCGCTACGGCAACGTGATGTATTCGCGCGGGTCGGTGATCCCGCTTTTTCTCCGGCAGATCCGGGCTGGTGGCCCGATAACGGTGACGAACCCAGACATGACGCGGTTCCTGCTGCCGTTGTCGGAGTCGGTGGCGCTTGTGGAATATGCCCTCAACAATGCCGGACCGGGCGATGTGTTCATCAAGAAGGCTCCGGCCACGACGATCGGCACGTTGGCCGAGGCGATGCGGCGGCTGTTCGGCTCGAACGCCGAGATCCGTACCATCGGCGTCCGTCACGGCGAGAAGCTGTTCGAGACGCTCGCCACCGCCGACGAACTTGCCGGCGCCGAAGAGACGGACGATTACTGGCGGCTGAGGATGGACAGCCGCGAGCTGAACTATGCTTCGTACTTTTCCGAGGGACGTCCGGACGTAACGCGTTTCGAGGACTACACCTCCCACAATACGCGGCGACTTGATGTCGAAGGCGTCATCGCCCTGCTGAAGTCGCTTCCGGAGATCCAGGCCGAACTTGGCTGAGCGGAGCTGCGGCAGGCTCCGACCGAGCCGTGACCGTCCGGTCCGATCGCGCCGATCCCAGGTTACGGCGCACCATTCCGGCCGAGCAAGACGCCGCCGGAATCGGGTCGCATTGACACGCGATCCTGGCGGCGCAAGCCGTCACGCCAGCGTCACCGGGCGGGCCTTGGCGAGGCGGTCAAACGCCAGCAGCATCTCGATAAGCTCGGGCAGATCCCTGATGGCGACCATATTCGGCCCGTCCGAGGGGGCGGAATCCGGGTCCGGATGGGTCTCGATGAAGACGCCCGCGACGCCGACCGCGACCGCCGCGCGGGCCAGGACAGGGACGAATTCGCGCTGACCACCGGAGGCCGAACCCAGACCACCGGGCTGTTGCACCGAGTGCGTCGCATCGAAGATCACCGGCGCGCCGAACCTGGCGAGGAGCGGCAGCGACCGCATGTCGGTAACCAGCGTGTTGTAGCCGAAGCTCGCGCCACGCTCCGTCACGAGGATGTTGGCGCCGCCGAAGCCCGCCAGCTTGTCAACGACGTGTCGCATGTCCCACGGGGCCAGGAACTGACCCTTCTTGACATTGACGGCCCGCCCTGTTGCCGCTGCGGCCGCCAGCAGATCGGTCTGACGACAGAGGAAGGCGGGAATCTGCAGGATGTCGACCACTTCTGCCACCGGCGCACACTGCCAGGTTTCGTGGACATCGGTGAGGACGGGCAGCCCGATGGTCTCGCGAATCTCGGCGAACACCGGCAGCGCCCGATCGAGGCCAATGCCGCGCGCACCGCTGGCGCTGGTCCGGTTGGCCTTGTCGAAAGACGACTTGTACACGAGGCCGATGCCCAGATGGGCAGCGATCGTCTTCAAGGCCTCGGCGGTCTCGAGTGCGTGATCGCGGCTTTCCATCTGGCACGGCCCGGCGATGAAGGCGAGCGGCCGGTCGTTGCCGAACTCGATGCCACCGATGGTGACGGTCGGATTGACGTGGAACACGGTCGATGCTCCTTCTGGCGGCTTTGCGGTTGTCCCCGCAGTTCCCGCTCTGCCGTTCACAGGTTCTGCACCGGCTGGAACGCGATCGCCGCGCCCATGGCCTCGGCAGCCGCAACCACCAACCGGCTGGCGCGCTTGTCGTGCCGGACGCCGGCCCGGTCAAGGCAGTCCTGCGCTGCCGCCAGGTCGCGCACACCAACCACGAAGCCCGCGAAGCGCGGCGTACGGTAGTCGGCGCGTGGAATTGCATCGCCCCAGGTCGCATGCACGGCATCCGGTGTGTCGATGCGGATCATGCCACGGGAGGTTTCCACTTTCAGGCCCATGCTGGTCGCGCGGACATCGCGTGTGCCGGCGAAGGCTTCGAAGAAGGCATGATGGTCGGACGGTGCGGCGGATACCATCACCACCTCGGCGATTTCGACCGCGGTATTGGCGTGGCGCTGATACTCGGTCTTCCAGAAATGCTGCGGGGCGAGCTGCTGGCAGGTGAAGAATGCGGCTTCCGGAATGAACGGGTCGGACGCGAAGGCAAGGCGGAACCCGACGCGCGCCACCGAGCCATCCGGCTGCCGGGCATCGCGGCCGAACTCGAAGGGCACATAGGACTGTATGCCGGCCTCCGCGAATCCGCGCGCGTCGGCATCGGCGTCGGCGCTGTCGAGCGCCAGCATGCTGATCCCCTCATGCCGCTCGAGGAAGCGGTGATTGAAGCGCGGGAAGGAGAAGCCGCCGGGCGGAGGCACCGGAAACGCGTCCGGCTCGACCACGGACAGCAGTTCGAGGAACGAGCCGTGCAGCTGTACAAGGCTGTTCTGCGTCCCGAACGGATGCAGGGCGACCGGCGTCAGCGTCAATCCGAGCCGCCCGTAGACCTGACGCGCCCGCTCGAAGCCATGGACGGCGATGACGAGATGATCGATGCCGCGGGCCATGGCGGGCCTATCGGCGGAGGGGCGTCACGGATCGCCCGGCGGGTCGCGGCGATGGACGCTGCCGCCTCAACGTCGGGCAATGCCGGAGCGCCGATCCGGAGGCGCATCGCCGTGGACACGCACCTGAGCGTCCCGATTCCGCCGCGTCGGCCGGCATGGCGCCCGTGGGCAGGACAGCGGATCGCGTGCCAGATCGCGCACGCATCTTCAGACCAGCCGACTCTGTTCCACCGCCGCCTCGATGAAGGAACGGAACAGGGGATGCGGATCGAACGGGCGCGATTTGAGTTCGGGGTGATACTGCACGCCGACGAACCACGGGTGGTCGGCGAGTTCCACGGTCTCGGGCAATATGCCGTCGGGCGACATGCCGGAAAAGCGCAGGCCGTGCCGCTCCAACCGGTCGCGATAGGCGACGTTCACCTCATAGCGATGCCGGTGACGCTCGGAGATCGCGTGCGCACCGTAGATCTCGGCGATCCGGCTGCCGGGAGCCAGCACGGCGTCATAGGCCCCGAGCCGCATGGTGCCGCCGAGATCGCCCTGGGCGGCCCGCCTTTCCAGCATGTTTCCCTTCAGCCATTCGGTCATCAGGCCGACGACCGGTTCCGGGGTCGGACCGAATTCGGTCGAGCTGGCCGCCTCGATCCCGCAAAGGTTGCGCGCCGCCTCGATGACCGCCATCTGCATGCCGAAGCAGATCCCGAAATATGGAACCTTGCGCTGGCGGGCAAAGCCGGCAGCGGCGATCTTGCCTTCCGAGCCGCGTTCTCCGAAACCGCCGGGGACGAGGATGCCGTTCACCTGTTCGAGGAAGGGAGCGGGATCCTCGCGCTCGAAGATCTCGGATTCGATCCAGTCGATGTTGACCTTGACCCGATTGGCGATGCCGCCGTGCACCAGGGCCTCGATCAGTGACTTGTAAGCGTCCTTGAGGCCCGTGTACTTGCCGACGATGGCGATCGTCACCTCGCCTTCGGGATTGCGGATCCGCTCGACAATGTCGCGCCAGCGCGACAATTCGGGTGCGGGTCCGGGCTGCAGACCGAAGGCGGCCAGCACCTCGGCATCGAGCCCCGCTTCGTGATAGGCGAGCGGCACGGCATAGATCGTGTCGACGTCCCGCGCCTCGATGACGGCGGTTTCCCTGACATTGCAGAACAGCGCCAGCTTGCGCCGCTCATCCGGCGGAATCGGCCGATCGCAGCGGCACAGCAGGATGTCGGGCTGTATGCCGATCGAGCGCAGCTCCTTGACGGAGTGCTGGGTCGGCTTGGTCTTCATCTCTCCGGCGCTGGGAATGTAGGGCAGAAGCGTCAGGTGGATGAACACGGCGTGGCCGCGCGGCAGCTCTTGGCCGAGCTGTCGGATCGCCTCGAAGAACGGCAGTCCCTCTATATCGCCCACCGTGCCGCCGATCTCCACCAGCACGAAATCGGCGTCGTCGTTGCCGCGCTTGACAAAATCCTTGATGGCATCGGTAACATGCGGGATCACCTGGATCGTGGCGCCGAGATAATCGCCCCTCCGCTCCTTGGTGATGATGTCCTGGTAGATGCGGCCGGTGGTGATGTTGTTGTCCTGGCTGCACGGAACCCCGGTGAACCGCTCGTAGTGGCCGAGATCGAGGTCGGTCTCGGCGCCGTCGTCGGTGACGAAAACCTCACCATGCTGGTACGGGCTCATCGTGCCCGGATCGACGTTAAGATAGGGATCGAGCTTCTTCAGCCGCACGCGGTAGCCACGCGCCTGAAGGACCGCGCCGAGCGCGGCGGAGGCAAGGCCCTTGCCGAGGGAGGAGACCACGCCGCCGGTGATGAAAACGTACCGCGCCATGGGCCTTGAAGATACCTCCGCCCCTTTCGATTCGGGGAGTCCGAATTGCTCCCCACGGAATTTAAGAACGCTTGCCGATGGAATCGGCTATTCCGACTGCGGCACCTGCGGTCCGGACGGTTGTTGCTGCCGTTCGAGATCGCGGATCTGGTCGAGAATGGTGCCTCCGGCTGGCTGCGACGGCGTTGTCTGGGTCTGGGTCGGCGCGCCGCTGCTGGCGGGAGCGTTGTCGAATATCGAAGGCGTCGGACCGCTCTGGCGGGCCAGCAGCGTCAGCGTGATCGACGTTGCGAAGAACGCGATCGCCAGGATCGTCGTGGTGCGCGTCAGTACGTTGGCCGTCCCGCGACCGGTCATGAAGCCGCCTCCACCACCGCCGATACCGAGCGCACCGCCCTCGGATTTCTGCAACAGGATGACCGCGACCAGCGCGATGACCACCATGAGATGGATGACGATGACGACCGTTTCCATGCGTCCGATGTCCGGATTTCGGGGAATTCGGCGGGACTAATACACCGCCTGCACGCCCATTGCCACCCCGCGCGACAATCCGTCCGCGTCGTCGTGGACGACCTACGCGCCAGCCGAAGCCGCACTGTCCTCTGCCGGCAAGCAGGCCGCACGCAGCAGATCGTTACCGCGCACGATATGGTTGGACGCAGCTCGCCCGGCAAGGCCCCTGACGGCCGCGACGACCGGGCGCGGGGTCAGGGCTCCAGTGTCCTCAAGGCTTCGGCGATCGCCAGGAAATCCGCTGCCTTGAGGCTGGCGCCGCCGACGAGCGCCCCATCGACGTGGCGAACGGCCAGCAGGTCCGCCGCGTTCGCGGGCTTCACCGATCCGCCGTAGAGGATGCGCATCCGGCAGCCTTCTCCCGGAAAGCGCGTCGACAGGCGCTCCCGGATGAAGGCGTGCACCTCGGCGACATCGGCCGGTGTCGGCGTCAGCCCGGTGCCGATCGCCCAGACGGGCTCATAGGCGATGACGAGGCCTGCGGCGAGGGAACCGTCGGGGACCGATCCGTCGAGCTGGTCTCCAATCCGGTCGAGTGTCTTGTCGGCCCTGCGCTCGGCCTCCGTCTCGCCGACACAGATGACGGCGACGAGGCCCGCCCGACGCGCCGCCTCCGCCTTGGCGCGGACAGCCTCGTCGGTCTCCCCGTGATCCTGGCGTCGCTCGGAATGCCCGACGATGACCGCGGTGGCGCCGGTGTCGGCGATCATCTCGGCGGAGATATCGCCGGTATGCGCCCCGGACGGGCGGGCGTGGCAGTCCTGAGCACCGATGGCGATGCGCGAGCCGAGGGCGACGACCGCGAAGGTCGAGAGCAGCGTCGCCGGCGGGCAGACCATGAGCTCGACGCGGCCACGCAGTTCCGGATCGTAGCCATCGATCATCTGTCCGAGTTCGCGCACCGAGGCCTTCAGCCCGTTCATCTTCCAGTTGCCCGCGATCAGCGGTCGAATACCCGGTGTCATGCCCTGGTCCCTGCCCTCTTCAGCAATCGGATCGGCTCCAGATAGCAGATGTGGAGGGTGGGGCGAACTGCCTCAGCGGCGTCTCGCGACAGCGAACAGGCCGGAGCGCGACATCTTCGGCTGCATCACCGAGCTGTCGCGAAGCACGACCGGCAACGGGACATTGCCGAACACGGCGAACAGGGCGGCCTGCTCGGCGAGCTCCCACCGCTCGCGCGTGCCGTTCTCCAGCCGGTAGTCATAGCCGGGACCCATGCGGAACGTGACGCCGAGCCCTTCTGCGGCGATCGCGCGGTTCAGGTCGGCGGCGAGCCTGCGGGTGGCCCGCTCGACGGCGAGCCAGCCGGCCGCCTCGAGGAACAGCGCATCGACCGGCTGGTCGGCCGCGATCCGCTCGGCCACGGCCTGATCGAGCCGCGGGCCGAGGGTCAGGACGAAGACGATCGCCTCGCCGCAGCCGGCCAGCAGCCGCGGAAACGCCGCGCAGGTGAAGCGCACCTTGCCGACCTCAGGCTCTAGTCGCCCTTCGAGATCGAGCATGCCGGCCTCGTTGCGGCAGATTCGCATCCGCCGGTAGCAGGCCTCGGGCCGCGTCAGGATGGCGATGTCGGCGGCCGCCCGCTCGGCAATCCGCCGGATCACGGGACGGACGCGATCGGGCTCCCGGTAGCGGTGGATGCGCAGGATCCGCTCGGCGTCGACCTCGATCGGGTCGATTGCCCAGGTTTCAACAGTGATGGCAGCGCCTCCCACGAGCCGATCGCGCAATGGGCTTTCAGGTTCCGAACGAGGCGATCACATCCGTCCGGATCGTCTCGAAGCGCGCTTCCAGTTCGGCCGCCACTGCTTCGGCCACCTCTCGCGCCGATCCCGGCCGGTCGGCAGGACGGCCCCGGCGCCACGCCTCCAGATAGGCGTCGGTACCTGCCAGACCGCGGCGCATCGCCGCCATGTCGATCAGTTCCTGGAACCGAGCGCTGAGCTCGACCTTGTGGCGCTCCTCGCCGTCGCGGGCCTCCACAACAGAAGGGATATCCGCCCAGCTCAGAATACTCACCTTGGCCATGTGCCAGATCTCTCCATTCCGGACACCACCCGACGGCCTGCAGCAGGCTGACGGCCGAAACACTATCCAAGTGTCGTCGGCGGCTGTAAGTGTTTCCGCGAAGCGCATTTGCGCGGATGCGACCTCGACGGGCGCTTGCCCGGGACGGGGGCGATTCCTAAGATGCGCGCCCCCGGCCGGGAAGAGCCCCGGACGACGCGAAGGACACTACGGAAGCCTGTCGACATGTTGGAAACACTCCGCAAGCGGGCCAGCGGCTGGGTCGCCAAGATTCTCATCGGCCTGCTGGTGATCAGCTTCGCCGTCTGGGGCGTCGCCGACATCTTCACCGGCTATCGCGGCGACGACGTGGCGCGCGTCGGTGAGACCGAGATCACCGTCGAGCAGTATCGTTCTGCCCTGCAGCGGGAGATCCAGCAGGTCTCCCGGCAGTTCGGATCCTATCTGACCATGGACCAGGCGCGCGCCCTTGGGCTCGACGGCCGAGTGCTCGGCCGGTTGATGGCCGAAGCCGCCCTGGACGACGAGGCGCGCAGTCGAGGGCTCGGTCTGACAGATCAGGTCGTGGCGGAGTCGATTCAGGCGGATCCCTCCTTCCGGACCCCCGGCGGGCAGTTCGACCGGAGCTATTTCGAGCAGGTCCTGCGCTCGGCGGGCTATACGGAGGGGCTCTACGTCGCCGAGCAGCGCCGCCGCCTGCTGCGCCAGCTGATCGCCGATGCGGTTGGCGGCGCCGTCAAGGCCCCGGCCGTTCTGGAGCGGGCCGTCGACCGGTACCGCAACGAACGGCGTTCGGCCGAGTATCTGATCGTCACGCCGGCCATGGCCGATCCGGTTTCCGAACCGACAGAGGAGGAAGTGCGGACATACTTCGAAGAGAACAAGCCCGACTTCCGGGCGCCGGAGTATCGCCGTATCGCCGTCCTGCACCTGGCACCCGAGGATCTGACGGCCGGAATCGAGGTCAGCGACGAGGAGATCCGGGCGAGTTACGACCGCGATCCCGACCGGTTCGGAACGCCGGAGGTGCGCACGATCGAGCGTATCGTCTTCCCCAGCCGGTCTGCCGCCGAGGCGGCGCTGCGTGAGATCGAGGCGGGCCGCAGTTTCGAGGAGGTGGCGGCAGAAGCCGGTGTAAGCGAACGGGACCGCGTGCTGGGCACCCTTACCCGCCGCGAGGTGCTCGACCGTGGCATCGCCGATGCCGCCTTCTCGCTCGACGTGGACAAGGTTGTCGTCGTCGACGGCACGTTCGGCCCGGCTCTGGTCCGCGTGACGGCCATCGAGAAGGGCGACCAGCCGACCTTCGAGGAACTGCGCGAGGCGATACGGCAGGAGATCGCGCTCGACCGAGCGGCCAGCAGGCTGCTCGACATCTACGACGCGATCGAGGACGACAGGGCGGCGGGCATGACGCTGAGCGAGATCGCCCAGAAGCATGGCTTGACCTATCGCGAATTTGCCGCCGTGGATCGGCAGGGCATGACGCCGGATGGTGTACTGGTCGAGCTCGATGATGCCCAGACGGTGCTCGCCGAGGTGTTCCGCACCGACGTCGGCCTCGAAGCCGATCCCGTCAAGGGGGCGCTCGACGACTGGACATGGTTCGATGTGCTCGAGATAACGCCCGGCCGCGACCGGACGTTCGAGGAAGCGCGCGCACAGGTCGCTGAAGCCTGGCGGCGGGAACGCACCGAAGCGGCGGTCGCGGCGAAGGCCCGCGAGATCGCCGAGCGGATTCGCGGCGGGGCCAGCCTGTTCGATGTCGCCGGCGAAATCGGCGCGACGCCTGGGCTGATCGGCCCGATCACGCGTGCGCAGATCGACGAAGCATTCGGTCCGGCCGCCGTGCAGCTCCTGTTCACGACGCCACAGGGCGGGGTCGCCGAGACCGTCTCCGCTCGCAGCCCGTCGCGGGTCGTATTCCGCGTCACCGCAATCGACGTTCCTGCCTCGGCCGCGCGGGACGAGGCCCTTTCCGCCAATATCGCCAACGGCATCTCCAACGATATCATCGATCAGTACCTGCAGCAGCTCGAGACGGCGCTCGGCCGCTCGATCAACCAGCAGGCGCTGCGCCTGGCGTTGGGCGAGACCGACGACTTCTGAGCGGGGCATAACGTGTCGACGGTCGAGCCGGGTTACGACGCCTTCGAAGAGCGATACCGTCTGGGGGCTGCCCAGGTGGTCTGGACACGGCTGGTCGCCGACCTCGAGACGCCGGTCTCCGCGATGCTGAAGATCGCCGGAGAACGGCCGAACAGCATCCTGCTTGAATCGGTCGAGGGTGGCGCCGTGCGTGGCCGCTATTCCATCATCGGGCTGGCGCCCGATCTGGTCTTTCGTGCGCGCGGCAACCACGCCGAGATCAATCGTTGTCCGGAGCTCGATCCGGATGCGTTCGAGCCTTGCGCCGAGCCGACGCTGGCCGCGCTGCGGCGTCTGATCAACGAGGCACGCGTCGACTTGCCGGAAGGGCTGCCGCCGATGTCGGCGGGCGTGTTCGGCTACATGGGCTACGATACCGTACGGCTCATGGAACATCTGCCCGCCGAGAAGCCCGACCCGCTCGGTCTGCCGGACGCGATCTTCGTCCGCCCGACGCTGATGGTGGTGTTCGACTCGGTAAAGGACGAGGTGACCGTCGTCACCCCGGTGCGCCCCAGTGCCGCGGTCTCGGCAAAGGCGGCCTACGAGAACGCACGCGCGCGCATCGAGGAGGTGACCGCCGGCCTCGACCGGCCGATCAGCAAGGCACCGATGGCCGAGGCCGACGACATCATCAGCCGTGCCCCGGTCTCCAACACCTCGCCCAACGAGTACAAGGACATGGTGTTGCGGGCGAAGGACTACATCGCCGCCGGCGACATCTTCCAGGTGGTGCTCAGCCAGCGCTTCGAAGCACCGTTCACCCTGCCACCGTTCGCACTCTACCGCGCGCTGAGGCGCACAAATCCTGCTCCCTTCCTGTTCTTCCTGAATTTCCGCGATTTTGCGGTCGTCGGATCAAGTCCGGAGATCCTCGTAAGGCTGCGCGAGAGGACGGTCACGATCCGTCCGATCGCCGGGACCCGGCCGCGCGGGGCGACGCCGAGCGAGGACAAGGCGATGGCCGAGGAACTGCTCGCCGACCCCAAGGAGCGAGCCGAGCACCTCATGCTGCTTGATCTTGGCCGCAACGACGTTGGCCGCGTCTCGCGGATCGGCACGGTCCGGGTGACCGACCAGTTCTTTCTCGAATTCTACAGCCAGGTCATGCACATCGTCTCGAACGTGGAGGGCGAGATCGATCCCGCGCGCGACGCGATCGACGCGTTGATCGCAGGCTTTCCGGCCGGCACGGTGTCGGGTGCGCCGAAGGTCAGGGCGATGCAGATCATCGACGAACTGGAGAAGGACAAGCGCGGGATCTATGCCGGCTGTGTCGGATATTTCTCGGCCGACGGCGATATGGACACCTGTATCGTGCTGCGCACGGCGGTGGTCAAGGACGGGCGGATGTATGTGCAGGCCGGTGCGGGAATCGTCGCCGACTCCGATCCCGACAGCGAGCAGCGTGAGTGCATCAACAAGGCTCGCGCACTGTTCCGGGCCGCCGACGAGGCGGTCCGCTTCGCATCGGCGGCCGCCAGGGGACAATAAGGCGCAGACAGGGAGGCTTTCGATGATCGTCCTGATCGACAACTACGACAGCTTCACCTGGAATCTCGTCCATTACTTAGGCGAGCTCGGCGCCCGTGTCCGCGTCCACCGCAACGACAAGGTCGCACCCCATGAGGTGCTCGCGGCAGAGCCCCTGGCGATCGTGCTGTCACCCGGCCCGTGCACCCCGAACGAGGCCGGTATCTGCCTCGATCTGATCACCGAAGCGGCGGGTCGTGTCCCCATCCTCGGCGTCTGCCTCGGCCACCAGGCGATCGGCCAGGCCTATGGCGGCAGGGTGGTGCGCGCCCCTGCCCTCGTCCACGGCAAGACCAGCGAGATCCGGCATCGGTCGGAGGGCATCTTCCGCGGCATCAACGGTCCGTTCCGAGCGACGCGCTATCATTCGCTGGTCGTCGATCGCGACGGTTTTCCGCCCGAGCTCGAGATCAGCGCGGAGAGCGAGGACGGCACGATCATGGGGCTACAGCATGTCAGCCATCCGGTCTGGGGCGTCCAGTTCCATCCCGAAAGCATTGCGTCCGAGCACGGTCACCTGATCCTGCGCAATTTCCTCGATGCCGCGGCTGCGTGGCGCCGCGCGGCGGCCTGAGGTCGCACAGGTGCGGGAGATGGCGGCGCGAGGCGGTTGTCAGGACTGGCGTAGGGCGGCCTGACGAAGCCGCCATTCGCCTATCGCTTGCAACCGAAGCCGCTTTGCGGCACGACAGGTCGGGACGGGAATGCCGAATGAAACCGACAAACCTCAAGGACTTCATCGCAATCGTCGCCGACGGCCGGCCACTCAGCCGCGACGAGGCGCGCCAGGCCTTCGACATCATCATGTCCGGCGAAGCGACGCCCTCGCAGATCGGCGGCCTCCTGATGGCGTTGCGTGTGCGTGGCGAGACGGTTGACGAAATCGCCGGCGCAGTCGCGACGATGCGCGCCAAGATGTTGCCGGTTCGAGCTCCGGGGGCGATCGACATCGTCGGCACCGGCGGCGACGGCGTCGGAACCTACAACGTCTCGACCTGCGCCGCGATCGTCGTCGCGGCGTGCGGCGTGCCGGTCGCCAAGCACGGCAATCGCGCGCTCTCATCGCGATCGGGCGCGGCCGACGTCCTGGCGGCGCTCGGCGTCAACATCGAGCTGACGCCCGAGCAGATCGCCGACTGCATCGCGCAGGCCGGCGTCGGCTTCATGTTCGCGCCGGCACATCATTCGGCAATGAAGCACGTCGGACCGAGCCGCGTCGAACTGGGCACGCGCACGATCTTCAACCTGCTCGGGCCGCTGTCCAATCCGGCCGGCACGCGCCGCCAGCTGATCGGAACCTTCGCCAGGCGCTGGGTCGTACCGATGGCCGAGGTGCTGGGCACACTCGGATCGGAGCGCGTCTGGGTCGTGCACGGAAGCGACGGCCTCGATGAGATTACCACGACCGGACCGACCTTCGTCGCGGAGCTCAAGGACGGCGAGGTCAGAACCTTCGAGATCGTGCCGGAGGATATCGGCGTCCGCCAGGCTAGCCTCGACGAACTCAAGGGTGGCGATGCCGAGACGAACGCGGCGGCGCTGAAAGCAGTTCTGGGGGGCGAGCGCGGTCCATTCCGCGACATCGTCCTGTTCAATGCTGCGGCAGCCCTGGTGGTCGCCGACCGTGCGAAGGATCTGGCCGAAGGCGCGAGGCTTGCGGCCAATGCGATCGATTCCGGCGCCGCCCGGGAACGCCTGGCCAAGCTGGTGGCCGTTTCGAGGGTCGAGCAATGACCGACGTGCTGAAGCGGATCGAAGCCTACAAGCGGCAGGAGATCGCCGCGGCCAAGGCCGCGCGGCCGCGCGGCGAGATCCGCGCCGCCCTTGCCGACGCCCCGCCCGTGCGCGGGTTTCGCGCGGCAATCGACCGGGCCATCTCCGACCACCGGCCTGCCCTGATCGCCGAAATCAAGAAGGCGAGTCCGTCCAAGGGCCTGATCCGGGCCGACTTCGACCCGCCGACGCTCGCCCGTGCCTATGAGGCAGGCGGCGCTACCTGCATCTCGGTGCTGACGGATACGCCGTCGTTCCAGGGGAAACCGGACTATCTCGTGGCCGCGCGCGCCGCCGTGACGCTGCCGGTCCTCCGCAAGGATTTTCTCTATGATCCCTATCAGGTCGACGAGAGCCGCGCGCTCGGCGCCGACTGCATCCTGATCATCATGGCTGCCGTGACGGATGATGAGGCCCGCGCGCTGGAGGATGCAGCCGAGGACGTCGGTCTGGACGTCCTGGTCGAGATCCATGATGCCGTCGAGCTCGAGCGGGCGCTCAAGTTGCGCTCGAAGTTCATTGGCATAAACAATCGCAATCTCAGAACCTTCGAGACAAGACTTGAAACATCGCTTGAACTCGCAGCGCAACTTCCCGCAGGCTGCACCGTTGTCGGCGAGAGCGGCATCCATACGGCAGCCGACATCGTCCGCCTGGAGGCCGCCGGCATACACGCCTTTCTGGTCGGAGAGAGCCTGATGCGGCAGGCCGACGTTACGGCGGCCACGCGCGCGCTGCTCGCCAGAGCAACCGTGGACGCTGCGGAGTGATGCGCAACCGCGCAACGGTCGCCGCTCCCTCGATCCGGGCCAGATGCGCCGGCGGGAGGGACCCGTGTGGAAGCGCGACCGATGCGTGCCGCCGTCATGCCGTGCCGGTCCCCGAGCGGCCCGCGGCTGTCCGGGATGCAACGAGGCTTCAACGGGATCTGATCTGATGGCCGGCGCATCCCTCACTCATCTCGACGAGTCCGGCACCGCGCGCATGGTGGATGTTTCGGACAAGGAGGCGACCGAGCGGACGGCCACGGCGGAAGGTTATGTCCGGATGCGGCCGGAGACACTGACCCTGATCGTCAAGGGCGATGCCAGCAAGGGCGACGTGCTGGGGGTTGCCCGCATCGCGGGGATCATGGCCGCCAAGCGGACGCACGAGCTGATCCCGCTTTGCCACCCGCTCGCTCTGTCGAAGGTGTCGGTGGATCTCGAACCGCTGGCGGACCAGAACGCGGTGCGGGTCGAGGCGACGGCAAAGGTGACCGGACGAACCGGTGTCGAGATGGAGGCGCTGACGGCCGTTTCGGTGGCCTGCCTGACCGTCTACGACATGGTCAAGGCGGTCGACCGGGGCATCGAGATCACCGGTATCCGTCTCACCGCCAAGGCGGGCGGCCGTTCGGGTGACTGGAGGTCCGGCGACTGATGGCACTGATCGCGGTTGCCGATGCCGTCGCGCGCATCGTCGCGGGTGTTGTTCCCCTGCCCTGCGAAGCCGTACCGCTCGGCGAGGCTCTGGATCGCGCCCTGGGCCGCGATCTCGCCGCCCGCCGGACCCAGCCGCCATGGAATGCCTCGGCAATGGACGGCTATGCGGTGCGCGCCGCCGACATCGAAACGGTGCCCGTGACTCTCAAGGTGATCGGCGCGGCACCGGCAGGGCATCCGTTCTCCGGCCGGGTAAAGGCCGGCGAGGCGGTTCGGATCTTTACCGGCGCACCTGTACCCCAGGGGGCCGACACGGTTGTCATCCAGGAGGATACCGAGCGCCAGGGGGACCAGGTCCTCATCCGGCAGTCTGTTGCGGCAGGGCGAAACGTTCGTCAGCGCGGCATAGATTTCCACGACGGCGAGGTTCTGATCCAAGCTGGCCGCAGGCTGCGGCCGCGCGATATCGCACTCGCCGCGGCGATGAACCACGCCGACCTGCCGGTCTGTCGGCGGCCACGCATCGCGGTGCTGGCAACCGGAGACGAACTGGCGCCGCCGGGGACGGATCCGGGCCCAGACCGGATCATCTCGTCGAACAGCTATGGTGTTGCCGCCATGATCCGGCAATTCGGCGGAGAACCTGTCGATCTCGGCATCGCACGCGATACGCATGAGGCCCTTGCTGACGGTATCCGCCGGGCGCAGGGGATGCGGGCCGACGTCCTGGTGACCCTCGGCGGGGCCTCCGTCGGCGATCACGACCTCGTTCAGGAGGCACTCAAGGCGGAGGGGCTCGCGCTCGATTTCTGGAAGATCGCCATGCGGCCAGGAAAGCCTCTGATGTTCGGCCGCCTGGGTGACATGCGCGTGCTGGGGCTGCCCGGCAATCCGGTGTCCGCCATGGTCTGTGCGCGGCTGTTCCTGATACCGCTGGTCGAGGCGTTGCTGGGCCTCGCCGATCCGGCACCCGGCGACAGCCCGGCCATCCTTGGCGCCGACCTGCCGGAGAACGACCACCGGCAGGATTATCTCCGTGCGACGGTGGTGCGCGATGCGACCGGGCGGCTCGTGGCGACACCGTTCGCGCGTCAGGACTCGTCCATGCTGTCGACCCTTTGCCAATCCGATGCGTTCATCGTCCGGGCGCCCCATGCCCCTCCGGCACGGGCCGGCGACCCCTGCACGGTCATGCTGCTCGACTTCTGAGAACCTGCCCGAAACCCTACAGCGGGCGATCGAGATAGATCTGGTAGCGTTGCGGTTTCGGCTTGTTCCGATCCTCTTCGCGCACGTAACGGATCGAGCTCTGTCCGCTCAGCGACGCCGGCAGGATCATGACCCGGACGAATGCGGTCGGCTCGGTCGGCGAAGCTGCAGCGAACACCGGCTCCGGGCCACTCTCGTACCAGGCCTCGAGCGGGCCGTAGTCGTGGCTCGTTCCCGCCGTTTCGATACGGATCGACCCCGAGAGCAGCACACGGATGCCCGGCCCGCGATGCGTATGCAGGTAGGCAACGCCACCAGGAGGAAAGGCGACCCGATCGCATCGCAGCAGAAGCCCCGTCCGGGGATCAAGGTCTAGCGTTGCAGAGAGCAGCGGCCGCGCCGCGACAGCCTCCCGCGCCCGGTCCGGCGACGGCTCGTGTCGTTCGCTGAGGTCCCATCGGACCGCCGTTGCGCCGTCGCGGGAGGTGAGGCGGGTTGCTCCGTCAGCAAGGACGGCGGAGTTCTCAGCAAGCGCGGCAGACATCGCGGTCCCGTCGGCGCGCAGGCTTCCGTCGATGACATAGAGGGCCGTTGCGAAGGACGTCCCCGGCTCGAGCCGGCCGCCCGGCGCGAAGGCCTCGATCGAGGCGCTCAGGTGCAGTGCGGTCATGATCGCGCCCTCACCATGATCGCGCCCTCAGTGGAAATAGGCCCCGCCGTCCACAACCAGCGTCTGGCCGGTGATGAACGCGGCATCCGGCCCGACGAGAAAGGCCACGGCGCCGACGACATCCTCGGGATGCTGGTCGCGCGGGATGACACGGGCCTTCAGCGAGACCTCCTGCAGCTTCTCCATCTGGACCGGATTGGCCTTGACACCGTCCGACAGGGTGAAGCCCGGCGCAACGGCGTTGACGAGAATGCCGGCGCCGCCGAGTTCCCTGGCCAGCGCCCGGGTGAAGCCGATGATGGCGCCCTTGCTGGTGACGTAGTGCAGCAGGAACGGCACCCCCTTGAACGGCGTACCGGAATTGATGTTGACGATGCGTCCGCCTCCCCGCCGCCGCATCATCGGAACGATCGCACGGCAGCACAGGAACGCGCCGAGCACGTTCACGTCCATCACCCGCCGCCATTCGCCGATGTCGATCGCCTCGAATGGCTGCGGGATCAGCGAGGAATAGATGCCGGCATTGTTGACGAGGATGTCGGCGCCACCGAAACCCGCCTCGACGCGGCTGGCCATGGCAGCGACGTCGGCCTCACTCGAAACGTCGCAGGCAATGCCGACCGCGCCACGTCCGATCGCCTCGGCCGCCTCGCCTGCTTCCCTCATGTCGACGATTGCCACGCGGGCACCTTCCTCCGCCAGACGGGCGGCGATGGCCCGGCCGATGCCCTGCCCGGCTCCGGTGACGACCGCGACCTTGCCCTCGAGCCGCATGGCTGGCGCCTCCCGGTTCTATCTGATCGGCGAGAACGCGGTCGGCACGAGGATCCGGTTCTCCTGAGACTCGATAAACACCGCAATCCTCGGCAGGTAGGCCTGCCAGGCGGGATCGGCCATCAGCTCGGCCCGCTTCTGTTCGCGTTCCGCCAGGCTGTCGTATCCCCACAGATGCACGACGCTCGACAGCTGGCCGATCTCCGTCGTGAAGTAGCCGATCATGCGCGGCAGGATCCGCGTCTGGATGGGCATCCCCTCGGCCACATAGAGGTCGAGATAATCCTTCATCCTCCCGAACTTGATCCTGTAGATGCGTTCCTCGACGATCACGACGAGCCCTCCGGCCTCTGCCCCTGCATCGGGCTCACTATCCCACCGGATCTCGCCACGTCCTTGCCCGTCGGTCTGATTTTGGACGGTTGGCCAGCCGTGCCGTAGCGTCAAAGGGGCAAAGGTGCTTCTCCTCGCACCGAAATTGCAGCAACAATGTATACGTGATAGCGTTTCCTCGCGGTTTCTCGCTCGATGAGCGGTTCAACAGAATGCCCCGACAATCGGCCGCGAGGCGGGAATGCCCTACCGGACACGGCAGGTCCGGAAGTGGATAAGCCGGCCTGTGGCAAGGCGACGAAACCGCGCTCGGTCGCGTGCTGGATCGCTCCGGCCGCTCCGGTTGTCGTTCATCGAACCAAGACGGGGAGGAACATGCTCAGGCATTTCGTGTTAGGCGGGCTTGCCCTTGGGCTCTGCGGCGCGGCCGCCGAGGCTCAGGTAAAGGTGAAGCTCGAACCGTATGTCACCGGCGTCAACGCGCCGCTGGCAATGGTGCAACCTGCCGGCGACGACCGGAAGTTCGTCATCGAGCAGTTCGGACGCGTCCGCGTGATCGACGCGGACGGCAATCTGCTGGCGGAGCCGTTCATCGACATCCGCGCCAAGCTGCCGAAGCTGTGGTCCGACTTCGACGAGAAGGGTCTGCTCGGCATCGCGTTCCATCCCGATTTTGCGAACAACGGAAAATTCTATCTCGCCCACAGCGCGCCGATAGATTTCCAGGCGGATCTCGCCAAGCAGTTCTGGTGGAGCCATACCAACGTCGTCGAGGAATATACCGTCTCCAAGGACGATCCCAACGTCGCCGATCCCTCGACCGTCCGCCGGATCACCGCGATCGACTGGCCGCAGTTCAACCACAATGGCCACTGGATCGGCTTCGGTCCGGACGGCTATCTGTACATCTCGACCGGTGACGGCGGTTACGCCAACGACTGGGGCATCGGCCACAACGTCACCGAGGGCAACGGGCAGGACAACACCCAGTTGCAGGGCAAGATCCTGCGCATCGACGTCGACAATCCGTCAAACGGCAAGCAGTACGGCATTCCGGCTGACAATCCGTTCGCCAACGACATGAACGCGGCGCCGGAAATCTACGCGACCGGCCTGCGCAATCCGTGGCGGTGCTCGTTCGACATGGAGGATGGCCGGTTGTTCTGCGCCGACGTGCAGCAGAACTCCTTCGAGGAGGTCAACATCATCGAGCGCGGCGGCAACTACGGCTGGCGCAAGATGGAAGCGACGCACTGCTTCGATTACACCAAGCCCAATGATCACCCGGCCAGCTGCGACAAGACGGGCCTCATCGAGCCGATCCTCGAGTACAACAACTGCACCGCCAAGCCGGACGGCTGCAAGGGCATCTCTGTGACCGGCGGTTATGTCTACCGTGGCGCGCACGAGCCGTGGAAGGGCAAGTACATCTTCGGCGACTGGAGCAAGTCCTTCTCCGAGATGGACGGCCAGATCTTCGTCGCCACCGAGGGCTCCGACGGCAAGTGGACCATGGAAGTGGCCGAGATCGAAGGGCTCGAGGGCGACAAGGCGCCCTATATCCTGGCCTTCGCTCAGGATGCGGACGGTGAGGTCTATGCGCTGACCTCGATCACCACCGGTCCGGTCGGTAGCCTCGACACGATCTACAAGATCGTTCCGGCCGAGTGATCGGCAGGATTGCTTCGAGCCCGTACGGGCAGGACTCCCGGCGCCATCGGCGCCGGGACGTACCCGGAACAGGCGAAGGGCCCGCACGAGCGCCGTCGCCGCGAACATCAAGATGGGAGACGTACCGAATGGAGATCCGCATTCTTGCGGGGCTGACGGCAATCGTCCTCGTCCTTGCCGTCTGGACCGGCCCGGCCCGGTCGGACGACGAGATCGAGGTCGAGGATGTGACGTTCACCGAGGAAATCCTCAACGACCCCGAGGCGATCAAGGTCGGAGCCGAGATCTGGCACGACCAGTGCACCCATTGCCACGGCGCCAAGGCGTACCCGGGCAAGGCACCGAAGCTGCGGCCGCGCCAGTATCAGCCGGGGTTCGTGTTCCACCGTATTACCGCCGGCTTCAAGGGCATGCCGCCGTGGAAGGATGTCTACACTCTGGAGGAGCGCATGGCGCTCGTCTCCTACATCATGAGCAAGAGCTTCTCTCCCTAGCGCTCACGAGTGCGGCCCGTTGCAGCGCGGTGGCTCGACCACACCAACCGGTCAGGAGGCGTGCGCCAGCATCCTCAACACATCGATATGCTCGCGCATGTAGATGACGAACCAGGGCGCATAGCGGCCCGGCCGGTCGCGGATATCGGCGGCAATGTCCGACAGGCTCATCCAGGCAGCGTCCTGAACCTCGTCGGGATCGGGCATGAGGTCGGGACCGCTGCCGGTGACGATGCCGTGGAAGCGGTGGACGACCTCATGCTCGTAGAGGTGCCCGACCTGAGCCTGGTATTCCACGATCCCGAACGGTGTCAGCGGCAGCGAGAACCCCATTTCCTCCCTGAGGCGTCGGGCGGCGCAGGCCTCGACATCCTCGCCCCAGCGGGGATGCGAGCAACAGGTGTTGGCCCAGAGATTGGGCGAATGATACTTCGTCGCCGAGCGCTGTTGCAGCAACAGTTCCCCGCGCCGGAACACGAACACCGAGATTGCTCGGTGGCGGATGCTCCGCTCGTGCGCCTCGAGCTTGCCGATCGGCCTCGGGGATCCAGTCGCATCCAGAGCCTCGATCAGTTCGTCCGCATCGCGCGGGCGCGCACCGCCGGTAGACGCCGGGGACTGGGAAATCCGGTTCATTGCCGCCTCCCCACGCTGAAGCCGCCATTGCCTATCCGCGGAATGGTCATTCGATGATCAGCCTGTCCATGCCGCGGCGTTCGCCTGGCGACTCGATGACCGGTTCGCGGCCGCCGCGCAGCACCGAATTGCCCTCGTAAAGCGTCCGCTGGTCTATCGCCGGCGGATCGAGCCAGTCGGCCTCGTTCATCTGCCCGCTCTGGCCGTAGGCCGCGAGAGCATTGGCATAGCAGGCAAGCCGGACATGCTCCTCCGGGATGCCGCGGTCGAGCGCCAGCCTGGCCGTCTTGGCCACCGCGAGAGGATCGGAAATTCCCCAGTCACAGGCCGAATCCACGATGATGCGTTCGCCGCCGTAACGCTTGAGGATCTCGACCATGCGGGCGTTGCCCATCTTGGTCGAGGGGTAGATCGAGAACGCTGCCCAGAAGCCGCGGTCCAATACCTCCTCGACCGTTTCCTCGTTGTTGTGATCGACAACGACCATTGACGGGGGCACACCATGCTCGATGCAGACATCCATCGACCGCGTCGTGCCGCGCTTCTTGTCACGATGCGGCGTGTGGATCATCACCGGCAGGCCGAGCTCCTTGGCAAGCTCGAGCTGGGCCCGGAAATACCTGTCCTCGAGCGCGGTCTGCTCGTCGTATCCGATCTCGCCGATCGCCACGACTCCCTCCTTCACCGCGAAGCGCGGGAGGATCTCCATCACGCCCTCGGCCAGAGCCTCGTTGTTCGCCTCCTTGGAGTTGAGCCCGATCGTGCAGTAGTGGCGGATTCCGAACTGGCCGGCGCGGAACCGCTCGAAGCCGACGATATGGGACAGATAGTCGAAATAGCTGCCAACATTGGTGCGCGGCTGGCCGATCCAGAAGGCGGGTTCGATCAGCGCGACGACGCCTGAGGCAGCCATAGCCTCGTAGTCGTCGGTGGTGCGCGAGATCATGTGCGCGTGGGCGTCGATGAACATCATGAGCGGCTGATCTCCCGATGGCGGTCGTCCCGCACGTCCAGTCTGTCAGGCAACATCGGCCCAGGCGAGCTTGCCGGCAGCGATCCGGTCCGCTTCGTCGCGCAGCCGGTCAAGCACCGCCCGGGCGCCCGGCGCCGGGCTGGCCGCCAGCGCCAGCGCGGCAGCGGCCCGGTCGCGCGGATGGCTACTGGCGGCGGCGCGTTCGAGGTCTGCGAGCATGGGTCCATCGGCGAAGGGGCCGACGCAGCGCCACAGCTCCGGCGAAACCGGCCGCCCGGCTGCCCAGCGCTCATGGGCATAGTCGCACAGGATGCGGGCGAGTTCCGGATTGGCGCGCTCGTCAAGACCCTGGATCGGCGCCAGGCTCGAGCCGACGAACAGCGCCTTCAGCACCATGTGATTCCAGCGATGCTCATCGAACTGCTCGCGCGGGAAGGGATTGCGATGGGCGATTGCCTCGAAGACCGCGCGGATGTTGCCGCGCAGTCCCTCGCCGGCCTGCGCCTCCAGCCGAGGCTGGCCGGGATAGAGCGGCAGGCCGGAATAGAGCGCGATGGCCTCGCCAGCATCGGCATCCCGGCAAAGACCGGCAAAGCGGCTGGCGAACGCCTCATCGTCATCCGGCAGGGTGAGCAGGGCAAGGACCCGCGCGGCCGTATCGACGCTCCAGCGGCTCGGATCCCAGCCCGGGCGACACGCGGCAGCGGCCGCCAGCTCGGCGGCGCTCAGGTCAAGATCGGCCTTGCCCAGGCGCCGCGGGATCAGGCCCAGCGTCACGACAAGATCGCGCTCCGATCCGTCCCGTGCGAGCCGACGCAGCTGGCCCTCCAGCCAGGCGGCGGCTTCCGGTGCGACGCGGGGTGCGAGCCACTCCGCAAGGAGCTGCCTGGGTGCCGTCATGTCCTCCCGACCCACTGGTCCCAACGGTTGCGGGATCACGCTCCGCCCGTTTGAGGGGAAGTATAGGCATGAAAACGCACCTTGCCGCAACAATGCATACATCGCTAGGCTGCGGCCCATGAAACCCGTTCTCGTCCTGCTCGTGGTGGGCCTCAGTCCCTCGCTCGTCGGCCCGCATACGCCGAAGCTCGCGGCCTTCGCAAGGCGCAGCGCGCTGCGTCCGCTGACCACCGTACTGCCCTCCGTCACCTGTACCGCGCAGTCGACGCTGCTGACAGGCCTGATGCCGTCGGGGCACGGCGCAGTGGCGAACGGCTGGTACTTCCGCGACCTCTCCGAGATCTGGCTGTGGCGCCAGTCGAACCGCCTCATCGCAGGCGAGAAGGTCTGGGAGGCGGGGCGACGACGCGATCCCCGCTTCACCTGTGCCAAGATGTTCTGGTGGTACAACATGTATTCCTCGGCCGACTGGAGCGCGACGCCCCGGCCGATGTATCTCGCCGACGGGCGCAAGATCCCCGATCACTACACGCATCCGCCGGCGCTGCACGACGAGCTCGACGCGAAACTGGGCCAGTTTCCGCTGTTCAGGTTCTGGGGCCCGGCGACCGACATCTCCTCTTCGCAATGGATCGCCGGTGCGACGAAACACGTCATGGCGACGCGCGACCCGACCCTGACGCTGTGCTATCTTCCCCACCTCGACTATGACCTGCAGCGGTTCGGGCCCGATCTCGCCCATCCCGACGTCAAGAAGTCGCTCGCCGATATCGACCGTGTCGCCGGCGAGCTGATCGACGCCGCCGAGGCAGCCGGCCGGACGGTCATCGTCGTGTCAGAGTATGGCATCACGCCCGTCACCGACGCGGTTCACGTCAACCGGGCCCTGCGCGAGGCGGGCCTGCTCGCGGTGCGCGTCGAGCGCGGGCGGGAGCTGCTTGATGCCGGCGCCTCGCGGGCCTTTGCGCTCGCCGATCACCAGGTCGCGCATGTCTATGTGCAGGACCCGGCCGATGTTGCCGCCGTCCGGACCCTGCTCGAAGGCCTCGACGGTGTCGAGACCGTGCTCGACGCGGAGGGCAAGCGCGCCAGCGGCCTCGATCATCCACGGTCGGGCGAGCTCGTTGCAGTGTCACGTGCCGACCGCTGGTTCAGCTACTACTACTGGCTGGACGACGCCCGCGCGCCTGATTTCGCGCGAACGGTCGAGATACACCGCAAGCCGGGCTACGATCCCGTCGAGCTGTTTCTGGATCCCGCGATCGGCATCCCGAAGCTTGCCGTCGGTTGGCGGTTGGCCAAACGCATGATCGGGATGCGCAGCCTGATGGATGTGATCTCGCTCAAGGACACCCGGCTGGTGAAGGGGTCGCACGGCCGCCTCACCGACGATCCTGCCGATGGGCCGCTGGTCATCTCGCCGCGCACCGATCTGATGCCAGACGGGGCGGTGGCTGCGACCGACTTCAAGGAGCTGGTCCTGGCGCACGTGTTCGAGTAGCGCATGGCGCCGGATGGTACCCCGTGCGGCATCATCCGGCCGGAGGCGTAGCCGCAGAGCCGGGATGGGGATGCGTGCACTCAGCAGCCAGGCGTCCCGCTTGCGGATCAGTCCGAAGGCTGTCCGGGATAACCGGATGTGAAGGCGTGCCTCGTTGCGCTACGTCCCCGGCACGTAGCGCTGAGCGACCAGCGTCAGCGCAAACAGCACGACCGCGACGATGGCGGTTGCGACTGCGCCGGCGGCGGCGAGGAACACGGCGTCGAGAAGCGCGATTCCCGCGATCAGGGTCACGACGGCTCTTGGGACTTCGCCCGGTCCACGACGGAACAGCAGCCGCAGCGTCACGCCCATGAGGATCGTCAGCAATGCCAGGAACACGATCGTGATCGGGGTCGCGATCGACAGCCACAGCCCGTACGCCCAAGGGAGGCCCAGCACGGCCAGAGGCCACATCGACTCCACCCGCCCGAGCGATTCCTGCTTGGCGGTATAGGTAAGGCCCGCGACGTAGCACAGCATGGCGAGCGCAGCGGCCCACAACGGCGGCGGCAGTACCGGCGTGACGGCCAGTCCTGCGGCGACATAGACCAGGGCGCGGCACAGTCCCATCAACAACGGGCCGAAGCGATTGCCCTTGTGGTTGATGTCGTAGAGGACGATGGCACCGGCGAGCACAACGCCACCGAACGCCGGCGCCAGACCGGTGCCGCCCTTGATGCCGATCGCGCCGAGCAGGATGATGCAGGCAGCGAGCATGGCGTAGCCGGCGACGAATACGGTGCGCCGTTCGGCAAGACCCGAGGGGATCGGCCGCTCGGGTCGCTCGCGGGCGTCGATCTCGGCGTCGAAGGCATCGTTCAGATACATGCCGCCAATGTAGGCAAGCGAAACGGCGAGTATCAGCAGCAGGGTCGTCCATCCCGCGGCAGGGGAACCTGCGAGCACCAAGGCGGCGAGCGTGTTGGTCCAGACCGTCGGCAGGTTGGAAACGCGGCCAAGCCGCAGCGCGATGGAGAGCTTCATGCGCGCAGCTCGCCAAGCACCCAGTTGAGCTCCCGTGCGATCGCCGCCCCGACGTCGACCGTCCGGTATTCGGGCGGCAGTACGTCCCATGTGTAGGTTTCGACCTCGAGATGCTGCGATACAGGGCGATCGCGGTGGCGGGCGATGACCTGTCCGAGGAAGTCCTGCGTCGTCGAGAAGGCCTCGAGTTCGGCGAGGAACACCGGCACGTGGAAATGGACGCGCCATTCGCGACCCTCGGCGCCGTGCACCGAGGCCAGGGCATCCGGCAGGTCGAGATAGCGCGTCAGACCGTCCGGCGTCCGTTCGACGACCTGGTGCAGGTAGACCGGTTCCTCGAAGGGCTTCAGCGCGGCGGCGGCCGTGCCGTCGATAGCGGCGATCCTCAGCGCGGAGGACAGTTGCAGCTTCGGTATGGTGATTCCCGCACGCTCGAGCAGCGCCAGACTGCCGGCCGCATCCTCGAATTCAACGGCGGCATGGCAGACGTCGTAGCAGACGCCGAGATGTCGCCTGAGTGCAGCTTCCGTGCCCGCCATCGACATTCGGGCCCGATCCGCCAGACGACGGCGGGCAGATCGCACGAACAGCCGATCCTCGAAGAAGCGAACGGTCTCCTCGATGGTCTCGAGATAGCAGCAGGGCTCGGGCTCAAGCGCCAGCGCGATATGCCGGCCGCGTTCGCGCTCGATGTCGATCAGCAGTGCCGCGTGGCTGATCAGGTTCTCGACTGCGGCCTCGAGACGGGCCGCGTCGGCCCAGCCGCGAAACGTAACGGGCACCGTGCTGATCGAGCCCATCGCGACATGCTCCGGCAGGAACGCGGCGAGCAGATCGGCGAGTCCGTCGGTATAGGCGAGCCGTTCCGAGGTCGACCAGTCAGGGGCGTAGACGTTCTCCTTGACGCGCTTGCCGTGAAAGGCGCCGAAGGGAAAGCCGTTGATGGTGAACAGATATGTGTCCGTCTCTGCCAGGAGATCGGCGAGTTCCGCGCGCGCGCCCGCAGTCCCGAGCGTCGCAGCCGCGTCGGCGGCGATGCGCAGGCCGAGTCCGAACGGGGCCCCGGGCGAGACCGCTCCCTTGATCGCCGGCACATGCGCGGACAGCGCAGCGGCCATCTCTGGCCAGGATTCGCCGGGATGGATGTTCGTGCAGTAGGTCAGATGCCCGAGATCCGGCCCCGACTCGCCTTCCCGCCCCAGACGCATCAGGCTCCAGCCCGCTCGCGCAGCCAGTCGATCGCCCGGCCGATCAGGCCGGCATCCATCTCGTGGACTTCATGGCCGGTGCCAATCGCGGTGAGGAGCGTCACGGTCAGCTCCCCGCCGAGATGTTCCTGGAACTCCCGCAGCCCCCGCAGTACCGAGCGTTCGCCGTCGCTGTCGCGCGTGTCGAGCGCGGAATGCCAGAGGCGGAATCCCAGGGTCTCGAGCAGACAGGCGATGCGGATATCGTCCCCCTCCGGAAGCAGTCCGGCCAGCACCGAATACCGCGAATCGAGCGCGATCCCGATGGCCACCGCCTCGCCATGGCGCAGATGATACCGCGTCAGGGCCTCCAGCCGATGCGCGGACCAATGCCCGAAATCCAGTGGCCGCACGCTTCCGGTCTCAAAAGGATCGCCGCCCCGTGCGATCTGGATCATGTGCAGCTCCGCGCAGCGGCGGATCATGTAGGCCATCGCGTCCGGCCAGTAGAGGGTCAGCTCGTCGACATTGGCCTCGAGCCATTCAAAGAAGCTGCGGTCGCGGATAAGCGCGACCTTCACGGCCTCGGCCATGCCGGCGATCTTGTCGCGCTCCGGCAGCATCAGCACGAAATCGAGGTCGTTCAGGACTGCGAACGGCGGCGCGAAGGTCCCGACGAAGTTCTTGACCCCGTTCAGGTTGACCCCGTTCTTGACGCCGACTCCGGAGTCATTCTGGGCGAGGACCGTCGTCGGCACGCGGACGTGACGAACGCCGCGATGGGTCGTCGACGAGACGAGGCCGACCGCATCGAGTACCGCGCCGCCGCCGATGGCGATCACATAGGAATGACGGTCGATGTGATGCTCGTAGAGCCGCTGCTGGATCCTTTCAACGAAATGCAGATCGACCTTTATGCGTTCGCCGCCCGGAACCGGATGTGGCGGCGCTACCAGGTCGATGCTGTCGCGATGCGCGCGGGCATAGTCTTCGATCAGCCCAGGCAATTCCGGCATGGTTTCGACCAGGCCGTCGTCGATGACGACGAAGCAGCGATGGCGCTTGGCGGGCTCGAGCCGCGCCAATGTATCGCGCAGCACGGTATTGTCGGGATCGAACAGCCGGCGTGTGAACACGACGGGATAGCTGTAGGAGACGGTGAACTCCTGGCGGTAGGTCTCCGTCGCCGGCGAAACGCGCCCACGAACCCGGCCCATCTGCGCGCTGCTCCCTCAACACACCTTCATTTGACGAGAAGGTTCTCTGCCAGCCCCCGGGCACGGTAGTCTCATTCCGGACAACGCTCAATGCTTGCCGCTAAACCGACACCTTGTCCAAGGGGAGGAAAATGATGCGGGTGCTCCATGGCGCGCTGTGTCTGATGCTGCTGCTGTTTGCTGCCCTGCAATACAACGATCCGGATCCGGAGATCTGGATCCCGATCTACGCCATTCCCGGCATACTCGCCGGCATAGCGGCGGGGAGACCGCACGCCGTGCAGCACGGAGCTCTGCGCTCCGTCGTTCTGGCCGTAACGGTTCTTGCGCTGCTCGGCGTCTATCATTACTGGCCACAAACCCAGCATTTCTGGAAGATCGACGTGTGGTGGCAGGATGAGGCGGCACGCGAAGGATTGGGCGCGATGATCGTCGCCGTCACCATGCTGGCCGTCGCAATTCCTGCTCTTCTGCGACGCTGAAAGGCTCCGAGCCTCGCGTCGATTGGGGTTGCCGAACACAAGGGGAACAGCTATGGTTGTTCTCGTTTCGTACCATGACTGGCACCGCGATGCGGGAACGGAGGGCCAGGATGCTGACGCGCAAGCAGTACGAGCTTCTCATGTTCATTCACGAGAGGCTGAAGGAGGCCGGCGTACCCCCCTCCTTCGATGAGATGAAGGAAGCCCTTGATTTGAAGTCCAAATCCGGCATCCACCGGCTCATTACCGCGCTGGAGGAGCGGGGCTTCATCCGCAGGCTGCCGCATCGCGCGCGGGCGCTCGAGATCATCCGGATGCCCGAATCGGTCGCGCCGGGGCTGGCGGGCGCGCGGACGCGCGGCTTTGCGCCGAGCGTCATCGAGGGAAGTCTCGGCAAACCGCCGGCGGCCGCCCCGTTGCCGCAGCCGCAGGCTGTTTCCGAGGACCGGACGGTTGCCATCGAGATTCCCGTGATGGGTCGGATTGCAGCCGGTACTCCGATCTCGGCCATCCAGACCCAGAGCCATACGATCCACGTCCCTCCCGAAATGGTCGCCCGCGGCGAGCACTTCGCGCTGGAGGTCCGTGGCGACTCGATGATCGAGGCGGGTATTCTCGACGGCGATACGGTCATCATCCGCCGCACCGACGCCGCCGATACAGGAGACATCGTCGTCGCGCTGATCGACGATGACGAGGCGACACTGAAGCGCCTGCGCCGCAAGGGTGCTTCGATTGCGCTCGAGGCTGCCAATCCGGCCTATGAGACGCGGATCTTCGGTCCTGACAGGGTTCGCATCCAGGGTCGACTGGTCGGCCTCATTCGCCAGTATTGACCGACCCGTTGCCGCTGCGCGGCGTGATCCGTCGCGTGTCAGCCGCCTCGGTAGTGCGGCGGCTCCACGGGCGGATGCCGGCCCGTTCGGCGGCGGTAGAGACGAGGAGCGCGGGTCCGGACCGGCGGATGATCGTGGCGCCACCGACGGCCAGTTGCTGCGGACCGATGACCAGCGCGGTTGCCGCGCAGCTATCCGGCGGCACGAAGGGGCTGACCACGACATCGGCCCGGATGCAATCCTCGGAAAATGCGGCCGGATCGCGCACCAGGGCCAGCGTCAGGCCAGGCCGGGAAGCAATGCAGCCGATAGGATCGCACTGGATGGCCGCGGCTGGGCCGGTCAGCGTACCGGCCATGCCGGTTGCCAGCGCTGCCGTGCTGCTCGGCGATGCTGATTCCGCCGCGGCACCGACCGGCGCTTCGAGGACTTCGCGCGCCTGCAGGGTCGGGTCGATCCCCGCATGTCGACGCCAGCTTTCGGCCTCGTAGCCGGTGCTTCGGCGGGGGACGAAAGCCAGCTCGCCCGTGTCTGTGCGCAGCGCGACCAGGGTGCCGCTGCGGTTGATGTAGACGTCGGGCGGTGCCGTCTGCAGCGCGATTGCGCCCCCAAGGGCGAGGGCGGGGAGCCCCCACAGGCGCCAGCCGGTCCGCCAGAGCGCCAGCCACAGGCCGCCGACGGTCATCAGCCCGAGCGCGGCCAGCGGCATCTGCGGCACCATGCGCACGGCGCCCGGCCATGAGGCGACGCCGTGCGCGATGGCCAGAACAATGTCGATCCCGAACCCCATTGCCGCCAGCGGGAAGGTCTCGAGACCGAACGGCATGAGCAGGCAGGACGCGAGCCCCATCGGCATGACGAGCAGGCTGACCACCGGCATGGCGGCAAGGTTGGCGGCCAGGCCGTAGACGGCCACCCGGTTGAAGTGGAAGGCCCCGAAGGGCGCGGTCGCCAGTCCCGCGATGAGCGAGGTCAGAGCGAGGCCGAACACGGCGCGCCCGACAAAACGTACCGCCGGGTGGACAGGATCGCCCGAGGATTGCCAATGCTGGCGGACCGTCTCATAGGTCGCGACCAGCGCCACGGTCGCGGCAAAGGACATCTGGAAGCTCGCGCCGGTCAATGCCTCCGGCGTCATCACGAGAACCAGCAGCGCGGCCAGCGCGACATTGCGCAGTGTGATCGCTGGCCGATCGATGAGCACCGACAGCAGCATGACCGCCGCCATGACAAACGCACGCTGCGTCGCAATCGAGGCGCCGGACAGTACCAGATAGGCCGCTCCGCCGACGAACGCGGTGGCAGCCGCCCACTTCTTGATCGGTCGATTGAGGGCAAGCGACGGCGAGATCGCCAGCAGGGTCCGGACGCTCCAGAACAGGGTGCCGACGACCAGCATCATGTGCAGACCGGAGATCGCGAGGATATGCGCCAGGCCGGACACCCTCAGTGCCTCCTGGTCGGCCTTGGGGATCGCGCCGCGCTTGCCGGTGACGAGCGCGGCGGCGATCGCCCCTGCCCTGCCCGGTACCGCCGCCATGATGCGGGCCGCCAGATCGTCGCGCAGGGCAGATGCGGCGATCGACAGCCGGGCGCGGATATCCGGCGCTCGAGATTCGGGGACATGTCTGGGACGGCTTATCAGGTATCCGACGCCGCCGATTGCCTCGAAGAAGGCCTGTCGGGCATAGTCGAAGCCGCCTGGCACGGCCGCGTCGGGCGGCGGCAGGAGGATGGCTGTGAAGGCGACATGATCGCCCGGACGCAGTGCCACGTCCTTGTACCTCATCCAGAGCGACAGGCGGCGGGGCGGGGCGAATGGCGGCCCCCGCGCTGCGATCGCTGTCGGGGCGACAGCGAGACGGACGCTGCCGTCCTCGTTGAGGTCGACAGCCTCGATCCGCCCTTCGACCGTTGCATGCCACTCTCCGGCAGGTACGACCGGGGCGGCGACGATCGCCGTTCGCGCGGTGGCAACGGCGAGCCCGAGCGATGCGGCGAAGGCAGCACCCCAGCCGATCGCCAGGTTACCGGCACGGGCGACGCGCCACCAGACGATCCCGAGCCCCGCCGCAAGCAACCAGACTGCCACCAGCGACGGCTCGCGCGGCAGGCCGAAATAGGCGGCGATGCCGGTGGCGAACAGTACCGGGACCCACAGGAACAGGCGTTCCCGTTCTGCATCGAGCCGTTCGGCGAGCCAGTGCGGAGACCACGCGAGTACCGGCAGCGCCGGCAACCGCAGACCGGACGGCTCGCCCACGGCTGTCGCCGCCCGGGCGCGTCCGCTGCCTCTGCCGACCTGATTCATCCCGCGTTCCCGCCGTCCGCGCTTCAATACGGGCCCGCGGACGTGATAGACAGCGCCCAAGCCATCCTAACGCCATCAGCCGAGGCACCGCCAGCGCGCCATGTCCAACACCACGCCGATCGTCACGCGCTTCGCTCCCTCTCCGACCGGGTTCCTGCACATCGGCGGCGCGCGCACCGCGCTGTTCAACTGGCTCTATGCCCGCGGACGCGGCGGGAAGATGCTGCTCAGGATCGAGGACACCGACCGCGAACGCTCGACCGATGCGGCGATCGCGGCGATCCTCGACGGGCTCACCTGGCTCGGCCTGGACTGGGACGGCGAGGCAATTTCGCAGTTCGAGCGTGCCGACCGCCATCGCGAGGTCGTCGACGAACTTCTGGCGAAGGGGCTGGCTTATCGCTGCTATGCCACGCCGGAGGAGCTGGCCCAGATGCGCGAGTTGGCACGCGCCGAGGGGCGGCCGCCGCGCTATGACGGCCGCTGGCGTGACCGCGATCCGGCTGATGCCCCGGCAGGCGTCAGACCTGCGATCCGCCTGAAGGCGCCGACCGAGGGCGAGACGGTGGTCGAGGACCGGGTACAGGGCCGGATCGTCTGGCAGAACAAGGATCTCGACGATCTGATCCTGCTGCGCTCCGACGGCACGCCGACCTACATGCTGGCCGTGGTGGTGGACGACCACGACATGGGCGTGACGCATATCATCCGCGGTGACGATCATCTGACCAACGCCGCGCGCCAGACACAGATCTATGAAGCGCTCGGCTGGACCGTGCCGGTAATGGCGCACATTCCGCTGATCCATGGTCCCGACGGGGCGAAGCTGTCGAAGCGGCACGGTGCACTTGGCATCGATGCCTATCGGGCGATGGGCTATCTGCCTGCTGCCATGCGCAACTATCTCGTCAGGCTCGGCTGGAGCCATGGCGACGACGAGGTGATGTCAACCGAGCAGATGCTGGAATGGTTCGATCTGGACGCGATCGGGCGTGCCGCGGCGCGGTTCGATTTCGCCAAGCTCGAGAACCTCAACGGAATCTACATGCGTCAGACGCCGGACGAAGAACTCTTCCGGACGTTGCTCGGCGCGCTCCCCCACCTGCGGGGCGGCGAGGCGTTCGAGGTGCGTCTCGACGAGACCAAGGCGGCGCGCGTGCGGGCGTTGATGGGCGGGCTCAAGGAACGGGCCAAGACGTTGGTGGAGCTCCTCGACGCGGCTGCCTTCCTGGTGAAGGACCGGCCGCTTGATCTGGATGACAAGGCTGCTGCACTGCTCGACACGAATGGCCGCGGCATTCTGCGCGAATTGCTGCCAGCACTCGAGGCCACGCCGTGGGAGGCAGCCGCCCTGGAGGCAACAGTGCGCGATTTCGCCAACCGGGCCGACCGCAAGCTCGGTGCGGTAGCCCAACCGCTCAGAGCCGCTCTCACCGGGCGAGCAACCTCTCCGGGCATTTTCGATGTGCTGGTTGTACTCGGCCGCGAGGAGAGTCTGGCGCGCATCCGTGACCAGGCACTCTAGCGGGCTGGTCGGAAACTCGAGGCAGAACCCGCCAGCATTCCTGCCCTGCCGGCCGCCGCTTGCCGCAGCGCGGTAAATCGGATACCGAAGACGCCAGATTTCCTTCCGCACGGCAGCCACTTTGCGCGCCGGCGCACCCTCCCGGCGGCGTCGACAAGGGGCTGCGGATGTCCCGCTCCAGGACAGGAGAAGCCCGCCCATGAGCACCGAAACCGCGACACTCTCGTTCCGCGACAAGACCTACGAGTTTCCGGTCTACAAGGGCACGGTCGGGCCCGACGTGATCGACATCTCGCAACTCTACGGGAGAAGCCACGCCTTCACCTACGATCCGGGCTTCACCTCCACGGCGAGCTGCGAATCGAAGATCACCTATATCGACGGCGACGAAGGCATCCTGCTGTATCGCGGCTACCCCATCGAGCAGCTCGCCGAGCATGGCGACTTTCTCGAGACCTGCTACCTGCTGCTCTACGGGGAGCTGCCGACCCAGGCACAGAAGGCCGATTTCGACCACCGGGTCACGCACCACACGATGGTTCACGAACAGATGACCCGGTTCTATTCGGGTTTTCGTCGTGATGCCCATCCGATGGCGGTGATGGTCGGCGTGGTCGGCGCGCTGTCGGCCTTCTACCACGACTCCACCGACATCTCCGATCCATACCAGCGCATGGTGGCGAGCGTGCGGATGATCGCCAAGATGCCGACGATCGCGGCGATGGCCTACAAGTACCATATCGGCCAGCCGTTCATGTATCCGCGCAACTCGCTCGACTATGCCTCGAACTTCCTGCACATGTGCTTTGCGGTGCCGTGCGAGGAATACAAGGTGAACCCGGTCCTTGCGCGCGCGATGGACCGCATCTTCATCCTGCACGCCGATCACGAGCAGAACGCCTCGACGTCGACCGTCCGGCTTGCCGGCTCCTCCGGCGCCAATCCGTTCGCCTGCATCGCGGCCGGCATCGCCTGTCTGTGGGGGCCTGCGCATGGCGGTGCGAACGAGGCGGCGCTCAGCATGCTTGCCGAGATCGGCACGGTCGACCGCATTCCGGAATTCATCGCCCGCGCCAAGGACAAGAACGACCCGTTCCGCCTGATGGGTTTCGGCCACCGGGTCTACAAGAACTACGACCCGCGCGCCAAGATCATGCAGAAGACGTGTCACGAGGTACTGGCCGAGGTCGGCATCAAGGACGATCCTCTCCTTGACGTCGCGCTCGAACTGGAACGGATCGCGCTTCAGGACGACTACTTCATCGAGAAGAAGCTCTACCCGAACATCGACTTCTACTCGGGCATCACCCTCAAGGCGCTCGGCTTCCCCACGTCGATGTTCACGGTCCTGTTCGCCGTGGCGCGCACGGTCGGATGGATTGCGCAGTGGAAAGAGATGATCGAGGACCCGAAGCAGAAGATCGGTCGTCCTCGCCAGCTTTACACCGGCGCGACCCGCCGGGACTACATCCCGGCGTCCATGCGCAAGTAGCACGAGCCTCCGGCGCCGACGGGGCGGGGCATCCCCCGCCCGCGTGCGGTTGCGGCCATGGGCGGGATCAGCGGCCGAGCAGGCCGAGAACCAGCCCGGCCGCCCGCTCGCTCGGCGGTTCGCCCTCGATCAACGTGGCGCGACGCACCCGTCCGGTGGCCTCGATCTGGGCGCGTCGATCGGGCGTGTCATCGAACAGCGGATCGAGCGCGGCAGCGAGCGTCGCCGCGTCACAGCCCTTCTGGATGAATTCCGGAAAGGCATTTTCGCCGATCACGAGGTTCGCCATCACCACGGAATGGATGCGGACGATCCAGCGCAATGCTGCCGTCAGCCGATCGAGCCGGTATCCCACCACCATCGGCACGCCGGCCATAGCGAGCTCGAGCGTCACAGTTCCCGACGCCGCCAGCGCGACGCGGCCCTGGCCGAAGGCGCGCCATTTGGCTCTCTCGCCGTCAACGATCTCGACGGGTATCGACCATTGGCCGACCTCGTCGGCAATCCGCTGGCGCAGATGCGCGACGGCTGGAAGCACCGCCCGGAACCGGCGTCCGCCGGCCTTCAGCCGTTGGAGGGTTTCGCCGAAGACGGGCAGCAGGCGGTCGATCTCGCTGGCGCGGCTTCCAGGCAGCACGATGAGGATGGGGCTGTCGTCGGCCGCGGGTCGGGCGTCGGGTGGTGGCAGCAGCGCCAGCCGTTCCACCACGGGATGGCCGACATAGGTACAAGGTGGACCGCCGAGGCGGGCATGCACCGCTGGTTCGAACGGAAATATCGCCAGAACATGATCGACATAGGCGCGCATTCGGCGCGCGCGCCACGACCGCCAGGCCCATACGGTGGGCGAGACGTAGTTGACGACGGGCAGTCCCGGCAGTCTCAACCGGACACGCCTGGCAACGGGATGGGTGAACTCGGGACTGTCGATGATCACGAGAATGTCGGGCCGGAACGCCACGACATGATCGACGGTCTCGTATACGCGGCGGACCAGACGTGGCAGTCGCGACAGGATCGCGATCGGCCCCATGACGGCAATCTCGGCGAGCGGGAACGCGCTCGCCAGACCCTCCCTCTCCATCTCCGGACCGCCGATGCCGGCAAAGACGACTGAACCGCCCGTGCGGCGACGCAGGGCGCGCATCAATCCGGCGCCGAGGTGATCTCCCGAGGGTTCGCCGGCGATCAACGCCACGCGGAGCGGCGATGCCTCTGCCCCGGGACCTGGCAGGCTCATTGTGCTGCCGGGCCGTCGTTGCGCCCGACGCCGACGATGAACAGGCCCGCCTCATCGGCGAGCTCGAGCGCTTCGCGCCGCTGCGGCATCAGAACGGCGCCGGCCTCGAGTGCGATACCTTCGAGACCGGCGTCGATCGCCGAGCGCACCGTATCGACGCCGACCACCGGCATGTCGAGGCGCAGCTCCTGTGCCGGCTTGGCGGCCTTGACCAGCACTCCGGAAGGCGGCGGAAACGCGACACGTCCGCTGGCGCGCAAGTCGGCGCATCGCCGGATCATGGCGTCGGTGCCCTCGGCAGCCTCGACGGCGATGATCCGGCGCGACAGCACGACGACGGCCTGTCCGATGTCGAGAGGTCCCATCCCGCGCACGGCCGTCAGGCCGCTGGCAATATCGGCACGGGCGCGACGCGACGGTTTGACCCTGCCCAGCACACCGGCTTCGGCAATGAGGCCCGGCAGCACCTCGCGCGGGCCGACGATCCGGAAGCCCTCCGATTCGAAGATGTGCACCACGCCGTTGACGACCTTGTCGTCGCCGCCGAAGCGCAGGCGCATGATGCTGGACAAGGCCCGCACCGTCCCCATGTCCCAGTCGATCTCGGAAAAGCGCGGGCGGCGGAACGCGCCGGTCATGAAGACCTCCCGGCAGCCGTTCTCCAGGAGGATCTCCTTGAGTCTGCCGGCTGCGCCGATCCTCACGACGGCATGTGGAAAGTCGGCATAGTCGCCGGTCGCCTCGCCTTCGACGAGAACGACGAAGACCGGCCGACCTGACCGCAGCACGTGTTCCGCGGCGATGCGCGGCAGCTCGCCCGCACCGGCGATGATGGCTAGCGGACCCGACGTGCCAAGGTCTGGCCGGCCCATCGCGCAGCTGCCGTCAGCTACCGCGGCCATTCCGCGGGGTGCACAGGGCGCGATCGGAATCGGCCCGGATGAACTCGACCACGAGCTGGACGAGTGGATGATCCGGGAACAGTTGCGCGACGTCCTCGACCCGCTCCATGAGTGTCCCCTCGTTCGAGAACAGCAGTCGGTAGGCCTGGCGCAGGGTATGGATGTGCTCGCGCTCGAAGCCGTGTCGCTTCAGCCCGACGATGTTGAGGCCGCCGAGATAGGCGCGGTTGCCCAGCACCGATCCGAACGGGATCACGTCGTTCTCGACGCCGCTCATCCCACCGATGAAGGCGTACTGCCCGATCCGCACCCACTGATGAACGGCGGCCAGGCCGCCGATGATGGCGTAGTCGCCGACCCGACAATGGCCACCGAGCGTCGCATTGTTGGTGAACAGGACGTTGTTGCCGACCCGACAGTCATGCGCGACATGCGATCCGACCATGAAATGGCAATGATTGCCGACCACCGTCTCCATGCCGCCGAACGCCGTACCCGGGTTCATGGTGACATGTTCACGGATCACGCAATCGGATCCGATGACCAGCCGGCTGGGCTCGCCGGCATAGCGCAGGGCCTGCGGCGGGGTCCCGAGTGTCGAGAAGGGGAAGACCTTGGTGCGCGCGCCGATCTCGGTATGCCCGTCGATGACGACATGGGCCACGAGCTCGACGCCCTCATGCAGGACGACATTGTCGCCGACGATGCAATAGGGACCGATCTTCACGCCATCGCCAAGGCTGGCCCCGGAGCCGACGATTGCAGTCGGATGGATGTCTGCCATGGGTATTTTTCAGAGGTCTGCGATCATTGCGCCGATCTCGGCCTCGGCGACGATCCTGCCGTCGACGAACGCCTCGGCCGCATACTTCCAGATGGTGCGGCGGTTGCGGATCTTGCGGACATGGTAGTGCACCACGTCGCCGGGAATGACCGGCTTCCGGAACTTGCACTTGTCGATCGTCATGAAATAGACGAGCTTCGGCTGCGCGCCGCCATTGAACAGGATGCAGACCGCCCCTGCGGTCTGCGCCATTCCCTCGACGAGCAGGACACCGGGCATGATCGGTCGCCCTGGGAAATGGCCGGTGAAATGTGGCTCGTTGATGGTCACGTTCTTGATACCGACGCAGCGTTCGTCGCCGGCGATGTCGACAATGCGATCGACCATCAGGAACGGATAGCGATGCGGCAGCAGCTGCAGCAACCGTTCTATGTCGAGCGACTCCAGCGTGGTCGGATTATCCTTGGTCACGCTTGCGTCCATCCTTTTCAGCCCCCTCCGCCGATCGCTGCCGCGCCATTTCCCTGCGTGCGACGCGCTGCAGCGCCGCGACCTCCTTCAGCCATTCGCGCGCGGGCCGCGCCGGCACACCGCCATACCGTCCGTTTGGCGCAAGATCGTCCTTGACTGCACTGAGCGTCGCAATCTGGGCGAAATCGCCGACAACGACGTGCGGCATGATCCCCGCCTGACCGCCGATCGCGACGAAATCGCCGATCGTCGCGCTGCCTGCAATGCCGACCTGTGCGACAATGACACAGTGGCGGCCGATGACGACGTTATGGCCGATCTGCACCAGATTGTCGATCTTGGTGCCTTCCCCGATCACCGTGTCGCGCAGCGCGCCACGATCGATCGCGCAGTTGGCGCCAATCTCCACATCGTTCTGGATCACGACCCGTCCGATCTGCGGGATCTTGGCATGGCCGGACGCGCCCATGGCGTATCCGAAGCCGTCCTGGCCAATGCTCGCGCCGGCATGGATGATCACCCGATCGCCGATCAGACAATGCTGGAGGCTCGCCCGCGGTCCGATCGAGCAGTCGCGGCCGACCCTTACCCGACGGCCAAGGACGGTTCCGGCGAGGATCCGCGTGCCCCGCCCGACATGCGCCTCGACGCCGACGATCGCGCCGGGCTCGATGACCGCGCCGGGCTCGATGACAGCCGAAGGATGTATGCCGTTGCCGTGTGGAGCGTCGTCCCAGATCGGCACCGGATGCAGCGCGCCCGGATAGAAGCGGCGGACGACCTCGTTGAAGGCGCGGGCGGGATCGGCGACCCGTATCGCTGCGACATGGGACGGCACAGCCGCGGCGTTGCGGGCATTGATGAGGCACGCGCCCGCGCCCGTCTCCGCCAGGTCTGCGGCATATCGGGGATTGTCATAGAACGAGATCTGTTGCGGCCCGGCGAGGATCAAGGCGGCAACGTCGGCGATCATGCGACTGCCAAACTGGGCCTCAACGTCGCCGCCGATCCATTCGGCGATCTCCGCCAGCGAGAACGGCCCTGCCCGGTCGAAGAAATCTACGTCTTCCATTGAAAGCCGATCGGCGGACTGTCGGAGGAGCGCCAGCCGCCATGCGGCTGGCTTGTTGTTCTCCTACAATGCCCGCCTTGAAAAGGGAACGCCGGTCGCTGCCCGACCGGCGGAATTCCCGAGGAAACCGGCGTGAGCCGGCATGTGCGACGCCGGTCGATCAGAACTGTCGCCCGGCACCGAAGCGGAAGAGCTGCTCGTCGTCGTACTCTTCCTTCAGGACCGCATAGCCGAGATCGGCGCGCAGCGGACCGAAGGGCGAATCCCACAGCAGGCTGAAGCCAACCGAAGCCCGCGGCTTTGTGTCATCCACATAGCAGCCCGCATA